>CAMCQA010000030.1 GCA_945876935.1 uncultured Clostridia bacterium
CTTACAATCTTAAATTTAAAAAACCTATGTCTAACGAAGAAGTTTGTATTCAAGCGCCCCTTCCAAAAGACATAACATTAGCAATAGATAAACTTTAATTCTTCTCTTATGAAAGGAGAACCAATGGATTTAAAACAACTTGAAGCATTTGTAAATGTTGTTAAATATAAGAGCTTCTCAAAAGCTGCAGAAGCAACATTTCTTACACAACCAACGATAAGTGTTCATATAAGGAACCTTGAAAATGAACTAGGTGTAATTTTAGTAGATAGACAAGATAAAGAACTTTCTGCAACTGCTCATGGAAAAACTCTATACAAGTATGCAACTGAAATACTGTCTACTCGAGATCATGTAAAAAGTATATTCTTAGATACTAGTAAAAATCTAAAAGGAACTTTAGAAATCCAAACTTCGAGCACTCCTGGGCAGGACTTTGTTCCTTGGATGTTAAAGGAATTTAGAGATATTAATAAAAATGTTCAGTTTACGGTAGAACAATTTGATAGTCATAAAGTTACAGAAAACCTTCTTACTGGTATTGGAGAAATCGGGTTTGTAGGAAGCATCATGAGTGATGAGCTTGTTTACGAACCAGTATTTGAAGATGAGCCTAGACTTATAGTAGCAAACAGTAGGCCTGCCGGTCAGATAGAAGGTGATACCATATCCATAGCAGATTTTATCAATGAGCCTTTTATTTGGAGGGAACAAGGAACAACATGGAGAGAAAGCAGCGCTTCAAAAGTAGCTTTCCATCAATTTCTAAAAAATCATGGATATCGATCAAGCAGCCTTAAAATAATAGCTAGAATAAACAGTATAGGAGTAATCAGAAAAGCTGTTGCTGCCGGTCTAGGTGTATCTGTAGTATCAAGTTCTTCTTTAGGTGAAATGGACTACTCTATGGGTCTTAAAAGCTATAAGATTAAGGAATATGAACGCCCTAGAACATTTTATATGGTATATAGAAAGAAAGCCTACCTTTCTCCTATAGCTGAATCGTTCAAAACCTTTGTACTAAATAAAAGTAGTTTAAATAGTAAATAGAACATAAAAAGTCACCTTCCTATAGGTGACTTTATTATTTTATTTAAATATATTTCTTACAAAATTATAAAATCCAGCTTGCCATGTCTCGTCATTGTGAGCACCATTAAACATTGTGTAAATATGTTTTACATTATCTTTAACAAGTCTTGCTTCCAGTCTCTTAACATCTTCGCCTACTGTTGTATCGCTGTTTCCTAAGCATACGAAAAACATTTTATTTGTATCACTTAGTTTACCTGCAAAAGTATCAAAAAATCCATCAAAATGAGTATTGCCATCCCTGAGGAGTTTAGCAGGCCCTAAAGCTCCAATATATCCAAAGGTTTCGGGATGATTTATACCTATCAAAGTAGCATTTCGTCCTCCTAGTGACTGCCCTACTATAGCTCCATTTTCAGAGCCTTTCTTTAACTTATACTGCTTTCTTAAGGCTGGTATAACTCCTTCCATTACCTCTTTCTTTGTTTTATTAAAATACTTAACATTATCAACAAAGGAAAGACCAGATAAATCCTCTGAATCATTTAAGTTACTATCAACGAAGACCGTAATCATTTCTGGAGTATTCTCAAAATAATATAAGTTTTGAATTATAATATCAGCATTTTTATTTAACCATGTGTTTTTACTTCCCTTAAGCCCATGTAAAACGATGAGAAATGGGTATTCTTTATTCTTATCGAAGTTCTTTGGAAGAAGTATATGCGTTGTTCTCTCTTTATTCAAAACAGTTGAATAGTATTTAAAATCAATTGTTTTCTCGTACTTATAGCCTTCTTGCTTCTTTAAAAAATAAGGTGTTTGAGGAATGTTAACCTTAGCTATCTTATTGCTGTCTTCTATAGCTCTTATCTCATCTAATTCCTTAGAAACTTTCTTATCTGTTTCTTTCTGTACCTTCGTTTTAGTTTCAACTGCTTTTTTAGTTTCGCCATCATCTTCTCTACCAATACAAAGTAAAGTTCCTGTTACTGTAAGAACGAGTAATAAAAATAATATGATATATTTCTTCACAAAATCTCCCCTCTATCTATCAAGGTTAATACTATTCAAAAAGTTATATAAACTGTTTTTCCATACCTTTGCTTCATGTCCACCTGGAAGTTCATAGTAATTAAATTCAATTTGACTTTCTTTTAAGTTCTCTAATATACTTTCTGTTCCTTTTAAAGTATCCTTATCTTCCGAACCTGTAGAGATTTCAATGTATTTATCATATATTACTCCATCTAAAAAGCTACCTACAACTTGAGGTAAATTTTTACCTCCATCAGCATTTACCTCCTCTGGACTAAATGCTCCAATTCTATGAAACATATTTGATTCATTTCCTATGGCAAGAGCATTTCTTCCACCTAAAGAAAGTCCTCCTATATATCTCTTGTAACTATTGTCATCCACACTGTATGAGCTTTCAATAGCTGGAACAAGACTATATAAAACATCTTCCTTACTTTTATCATAAAAGCTAACAGCCTCATCATAAGGCAGATTACTTACCCTATTGTCTTCATTTAGGTTGCTATCTGCAAATACGACTATCATGTCTTCTAAGCCTTGGAAAAATTGCATATTTTGAATCATAATATGAGCTCTTTTATCTATCCATGAATTTTCATTTCCCAAATAGCCGTGAAGAAGAACTAATAAAGGGTATTTCTTATTTGGATCATAGTTCTTTGGCAATAAAACCTTAGCATTTCTAGATGAATTAGTAGTATGAGAAACATATAAAAATTTTTCGGGCTCTTTGTATTCATATCCAGCTTTTTCATTTAGAAAAAACGGTGCACTATCCATGTCAAGAATATAAAACCCATCTTTATTTTTAAACTTTTCCAGTTGTTTTATCTCTTATGAAACTTCTATATTTGAAATATTGACTATGTTATACTTTATTTCAGCCTATGTAACACTTACTGAATAATAAATTGAACAACTTATTATAACTATACTCAGTAAAGGCATAATAAACTTCTTCATAATAAACTAATTGACACTCCTAAATTGCAAAAGGGAAAGCAAAAAGCTTTCCCTACTCATTTTATAGACTTTCCTTAATAAAACCCTTTCTGTAGGCCTCTATAAGCTCTTCTATCTCTTTTATCTGTTGTATCAGTTCTTTGGCTTGATCTGTATCTCTAACTGTAATTCTTCTATCTAAAGTCTTCACAGAAGAAATCTCAGGAGCATAGAAAGTCTGACTTCCATCTTCCTGAAGAGGCATATACGGCTTATGCTCTGCTAGGGCCATCATCCTAGAATTAAAAATGAATGTGTATCCAGCTATTCCTGTAGTCTTGTGGTATGCCTTTGAGATTCCTCCATCGATTACAAATAGTTTGCCTCCACCTTTTATAGGGCTCTCTCCATCTTTTATTTTTACAGGAACATGACCATTTAGAATATGACCCTTATCCTTATCAACTCCAAACTCTTCAAGAATTCTTTCACATAAAGACTTATCATCTCTAAGCTTATAATAACCTGAAGCATGCTCCTTGTGAGTCGATTTGTCAGCTATAAATAGTCTCTCAAAGGTTGTCATCTGATCTTTTCCAAATAACGGAGATTTAGCTCCCAGCCACATATACCACATAATATCGCCATTAGCCTGATTCTTTTCATTCATATCTGAATTGAAGTAAGCATTTCTAACTTCTTTATCAAGAGCATCAAAAAGGGCTCTTCCCTTATATGGTTGATCTAAATAATCAACATATTCAAATTGACCATTCTCATCCACTGGTATACATCCATGAAACATAAGGTTATTATTACAAACTTTGTATAAAGAACCGTGAGTAAATAAATACTTAATATGCTTCTGCAGTCTTTCACTTCTCAAAATAGAAGCCTGTAGGTTCTCAATAACTCTCTGCTCCTCATCTGTCAATCTATATGGATCTTTTGGATCTATTGTAGGGAAATTTGTATCTTTTAGAGGGTGCTCTACACCTTTTATAGTAAGAGTTCCCTTCTCATAGTCAATTTTATCTAATATAAGTCTATGATTTAAATTGTACTGAGGATTAGCTTTAATTCTTTGTCCCTCAATTTTAAACTGCATTATGGCTATTGCCTTGTGCATCTTTGCAGCAGTTTCTTTAGAAACAGGATCAAATTTGTTTTCTTCAATAACTTTAGGCATAAATGCAGTACAAGGATCATCTGCATAAACTCTATTAGCCATAGATGTTAAAGGTCTCAAATTTATTCCATATCCTATCTCAAGCATATCGAAATTGTTATATCCAATATTCATTCGAAGGATATTTGCTGTACAAGCCCAGCTTCCTGCTGCTGCTCCCATCCAAACGATATCATGGTTTCCCCATTGAAAGTCTACGTCCTTTACTCCCATTAAATAGTCCATAATTTCATCTGGATGTGCTCCTCTATCATATATATCTCCAATAATATGAAGTCTATCCACACATAAAATAGTTATAGAGTGAGTTAATGTTTTAATATAGTCTTCTGCCATTCCACTCTCTATTATACTATCTACAATTGTTTCATAGTAGCCAGCCCTGTTTATACTATCGTGTGCATGTAAAAGTTCATCTAAGCTATAAGCCCAATATTTAGGCAATTTTTTTCTTACCTTCGATCTAGTATATTTACTTGAAACTGCTTTACACACTAGAACAAGTCTTAAAATATTATCTTTACACCATTTTGCATAATCAATATTTGGGTTAAGTTTAGTTCTATTTATCTCTGCCTCTGCATTATATATAAGTGAAGATAGATTATATCTTTCTTCACTTGAAAGGTCATTTTGAAAGATTTCATTTATCTTTAACTTTATAACACCTGAAGCACTTTTTATAATGTGCTTAAAAGCTTCAAACTCTCCATGAAGATCACTTAAAAAGTATTCTGTACCTTTAGGAAGAGCAAGTATAGCATTCAAGTTTATTATCTCTGCCGAAGCAGCTTTTCTATTTGGATACTTTTGGCTAAGAAGCTCTAAGTATTTAATATTTTCCATAAATCCCTCACATTCAAAGACAAGGGGAAAACCCCTTGTCTCAATCATTCTTATTCTACTCTTTTAATTTTAGCTCCTAATTTAACTAGTTTATCTACAAATTTCTCATATCCTCTTTCGATATGATATATATCACTTACCACAGTTTCACCCTCAGCAACCAGCCCAGCTAAAACTAAAGCTGCTCCAGCTCTAAGGTCAGTCGCTATTACCTCACTTCCGTGAAGCTTCTTATTTCCATCTATAATTGCACATTTTCCCTCTGTTTTAATCCTTGCACCCATAGAGTTAAGTTCTAAAACATGCATATATCTATTTTCAAAAACTGTTTCCATAACTACACTTCTACCTTGTACAGTAGTCAGAAAAGCCATAAATGGAGACTGAATGTCAGTTGGAAATCCTGGATATGGAAGAGTTTTAATATCTGTACTTATTAAAGGTGCAACATCACCTCTCACCAATATCCCTTCATCATCATTTATAAAAATCTCTACTCCACATTCTCTAAGCTTAGCAATAATTGGCTTAATATGGTTAGGAAGAACATTTCTTATTAGAACACTGCCTCTAGTGATAGCTGCTGCCATCATAAATGTACCTGCCTCTATCCTATCTGGTATAACGCTATGTCTTGTTCCACGAAGGCTAGGAACACCATCAATTTTGATAGTATCTGTACCTGCTCCTCTTATATGTCCTCCCATTTTGTTGATAAAGTTTGCTAAATCAACAATTTCAGGTTCTTGAGCAGCATTTTCAATAATAGTTGTACCCTCTGCTAGAGAAGCTGCCATAATTATATTTTCTGTTGCTCCAACACTTGGAAAGTCCAAATATATATTGGCTCCCTTTAAGCCATCTGTAGTTGCTGTAACAAGGCCAGTTTCACTTATTTCAACATTAGCTCCAAGAGCCTTAAAACCTTTAAAATGGAGTTCCACAGGTCTTTCACCTATAGCGCATCCCCCAGGCAAATTAACTGCTGCTTTTCCTGTTCTAGCTAGTAGAGGTCCCATAACTAGTATTGATGCTCTCATCATTCTTACTAACTCTTCAGGAGCGTGGTTAGTTATTATTTTATCTGCTTTTATGTTTACATAGTTGTTTTCTATATCCTTTTCTACCTCTGCTCCTAATGATGCAAGAAGACTGCAAAGAATATGAACATCATTTAAATCTGGTACAGCTTCAATTTCGCAATTTTCATGACATAACAACGTCGCTGCCAGTATAGGTAAAACGGAGTTCTTAGCTCCGCTGATAGTTACTTCTCCTCTAAGTGGCCCACTCTTTTCAACAATAAATTTAGCCATCTATTCCTCCAAATTTCAAAAGTTGTGTTTCTTCAAATTAGCTTTTTTTATCTTCTTTCGTAGGCTTCTTACCTACAATCTTTAAAATATTATTAACGGCAGCTGCAATATTGCTTATCTGCTTTAAAATTCCATCATCAGCGGCTTCATCTGATATAGACTCAGCTACATTATCGATAAGATTGTCTACGCTCTTAGTTCTTTTCTCAGCTACTTTAGCCATACCATCAACACTATCTAATATATTGTTAGTTTTCTTCAGTGTAACTATTAAGTTCTTAAAAAACATGCATATGTATATTATTAAAGCCACAACTGATAGCAATACTAAGCCTATAGCAAGTTCCTTTACAGACAATGTTACGTACATACTGCCCTCCTTTACTAATCCTTCATCAATTCTTTAACATCCTCTGGGATGTCATCATCTAAATTTTCTCTATCCCTAAGACAACATTTTTTATTTTTTAACCTCTTTATATCTTCTTTTTGGAAAGTCTTTATTTCTATCTGAGATTTTGTTTTATCTTTTGGATCATTATGCTCAATCTTTACTTTTATTTCATTTTCAAGAAGTTTTATATCAACTACAGTTGCCTTACCATCCGGCGTTATAACTTCTTCTCCTACATCAGGCATTCCTTTTCTGCTATCTATGTAGTTATCGTTCTCATAGTTTAAACAACACATTAGCCTTCCGCAAATACCAGATATCTTAGTTGGATTTAATGATAAGTTCTGTGTTTTTGCCATCTTTATTGATACTGGCTGAAAGTCTGACAACCAGTTACTACAACAAAGGCTCCTTCCACAGCTGCCAATGCCTCCAATCATCTTAGCCTCATCCCTTACACCAATCTGTCTAAGCTCTATTCTCATCTTAAATACTGAAGCTAAACTCTTTACTAAGTCCCTAAAGTCTACTCTTCCATCTGCTATAAAGTAAAATATCACCTTGCTTCTATCCAGGGTATACTCCACATCTATAAGCTTCATATCGACTTTATTTTCATCTATTTTATCTTGGCAAAGCTTCATAGCCATCGCCTTTTCTTCTTTAGTTTGATAAGCATTTTTAAGGTCTTCATCTGTAGCTTTTCTTATGATAGGCTTTATTTCCCAATCAACCTTCTTATCTAATGGTCTTTCTTCCAAAACCACCATACCAAGCTCTATTCCCCTAGTCGTTTCTACAACTACCTTATCTCCCTTTTCCAAAGTTTCCCCTACTGGGTTAAAATAATATATCTTATTTGTATGCTTAAACTTAATGCCTACAATTGTATCCATCTATAATCGTCCTCCAATAATAAGGGCTAGCTTTTTTATAACAGTAGCAGGCTTAACACTGAGCTCAAGCTCGATTCTAGCCTCTTCTATAGCCTTAATACTTTTAAATATTTCTGAGTTGCTTAAATTTTCATGATTCTTATTCAATCCCATAAGAATATCCCTATATATCTTTTCCATATCATCGAGTAGAATATGAGCAGATTTTCTATCCTTTATGTTTTCATCCACAAAGCTTTTCTTTTTATAAAAATAATCTCGATCTGATATTAATTGTACAAAGTACTCGGCTTTTCCAAACAGAGAGTTATTTTCGCCAATCATATATTTCTCATCAGCAAATAGTCTAATACATCTAGACCTTATAGTGTCCGTCATAGTTAGCATATTCTCTGATAAAAGAAATATAACTGCATTACCCTGAGGTTCTTCAATAGTTTTAAGAAGTCTATTATAACCATTAGAGTTTAACTTATCAGCATCTTTTATAATTGCTATATTTCTTTCTCCCTCTAAAGGCTTGTTAGACAAGCTCCTTTGCAGTTCTGTTATCTGGGAAACTTTTACTGTGTCTTTTTCAGCTTCTAAAACGTATATATCGGGATAATTATCATCTTCAATTTTTCTACAGATTGAACAAGAGTTACATCCTATTCCGGGGCTTTGTTCACACAAAATAGCTTTTGCAATATCTTTTACATAAGTTAGCTTGTCTAAATTATTTGGCCCCTCTATGATAAATGCATGATGCAAATAACCTTGCTCTATAGCTTTTTGAAAATCATATTTCATTATAAAAATACCTTATCTAAGTGTTCTTTTATAACATTGCTCACTTCTTCTATGGATAGAGTTGCATTTACTTTGATAATCCTATTTGAATACTTTTTAGCGATTTCTTCATATCCCATTAGAACTCTCTGATGAAAATCATTTGATTCTTGCTCGATTCTATCTTTATTTCCTCCTGAGCTCTTGCTAGCTCTCTTAAGACCTGTCTCTATATCAAGAGATAAGAAAATAGTTAAATCAGGCATAACTGAATCAATAGCGTGCATGTTAATCTCTTCTACCATACTTCCTAGATTTCTGCCGTAGCCTTGGTAAGCTAGACTAGAATCAATATATCTATCGCACACAACAACCGAACCTTTCTCTAGCTCTGGTTTTATAACTTGCTCAACTAACTGAGCTCTGGCTGCTGCATATAAGAACATCTCTGTCTTATTTCCCATTTCTTTATTTTTATCGGACAAAAGAATCTCCCTTATCTCTTCTCCAATTTTGGTGCTTCCAGGCTCTCTCAAAAAAATCGGGTTGGTTCCCTTTTCCTCAAAGTATGACTTAATAAAATCTAACTGTGTAGACTTACCTGCTCCATCTGGACCTTCTACTGTTATTAGCAGACCTTTTTTCATTTATCTCTTTCCTCTGAATCTTCTTCAATTCAAATGATAGCTTTCTCATTAAACCTAATAGAACATAGGATATCGGAACACAAACAAGAACCGCTAATATAAACCTGAGTATACTTAATATCATAAGGCTTCCTCCTATACTTCTATCTAAATAGTATACCATAAAGTACATTTATCTTAAATGTAAAAATGAATAAAATAATAAAGAAAATAACATAAAAATAAAGTAAAGCTGTAGCCCTTCTTCACCATGGAATTCAAAGGCTTCTTCTACAATCCTTCAAAAATAAAAACAAGCAAGTATAAACACTATACTTGCTTGCATATCATCTTTATTTAACTAGTTTAGACCACCAGTAAGTGCCTTTGTTAACTCATTGAATGATGCAGGTTCTAGAGCCCACTTTCCATCAACTTTCTTCATGTTCAAAGTTACTGAATTTTCTAAATCTTTTTCCTTTGGTGTTTCTGCTACATAATTAAATAGCTTAACTATAGCCATCTTCTGAATTTCCTCAGGACTCTTACCTGACTGAGCTGCTTCCTGTAGTTCTTTTTCTAGCTCAACAGTACCCTTCTTCATAGTTTCACCAAAGTTGTAAGTTTTAATCTTAACAGTTGCTGTTGCAGTATCACCGTCTTCCTTAACATCTTCTACATCAAAGTCGAAGTCTGACATTTTTTCTGCGAAGCTACCCATAGCAGCTAAAGAATCTTTATCTCCATTAAACTGAGCTACTACTGCACTAAGACCAGGAATCTTGTTAGCACCCTCTGCTTTACCATCTTTTAAATCTGATCCAACTTCTTTCATAGTTTTCTGAGCAGTCTTTAGCTCTCCTTCGATATAAGACTTTGCATCATCTGATCCACATGCAACTAATGAAACTCCCACAACAAGTGACAGAGCTATAGCTGACACACTTTTTAATATTTTTTTGATTGTCATTTTCTCCCTCATTTCTTTAAATGCGTTAACTAGTATCATTATACAATAAAGGCCTTAAACTTACAATAAAAAGCTAATATTTATATAACCTAATGACTTTTATATACCACAATACCTTCCAAGTAATCTCGATTTGCCTCGACTTTTCATAAATATTTTACAAGGTGTCCATATTTTCACAAGGCTAAAACAATAATAAATTATCTATAGAGCTGAATAAATATTAAGTCACTTTACATGTGTATTAACACTAGTATCTATGGTATAATAGTATTTGTAGAGTAAATATTGTGCGTCAAGTGCTCTAGGATGGGATGTTGCCTAGAGACGAAGCTATTTGGCACGATACAATGTTGCATCCACTACTACACAGAAATAGCTCAGTTCTTTTCTAGTGTAGTACACACTATTAAAGAAAGGAGTTTTTTTATGGAAAGAAATAGTAACAAAACATTGAGACAAATTGTAATCATGGGGCTTTTAATAGCTATGGACGTCGTTCTAACAAGATTCTTATCTATTCAGCTTCCAACAGCTAGAATAGGATTTGGATTCTTACCTGTAGCTATATGCGGTCTTATGTTCGGTCCTTTAGCTGCTGCAACAACTGGTGTATTAGGAGATCTTATCGGATATTTTCTATGGCCTAGTGGCGGCGGTTATTTTATAGGCTTTACAATATCTGCTGGACTAAGAGGTCTTATATTTGGATATATGTTAAAGACTAGAGGTCCTAGCAAAACAAATATTATCATCGCAGCTCTAATATGTGCTGTTGGTATAACAATGCTTCTTGATACTTATTGGTTAAGCATACTGATTGGCAAAGGATTCATAGCTTTATTGCCATCAAGAGCAATTCAGGCAGTCTATACTTTTGCTGTACAAGTAGCTCTGATAACAACTGTAAGCGTTGTACTTAAGAAAAACAACTTATTGGAATCCTAAAAATTAAACTTAAAAACATCTAAAAAAATAACCCATTTCTTTAAACTCTATAAATTAAAGAAATGGGTTTATATTTTTATTTAGTACAAGTGCTATATTATTAAAGACCTCTGTACATATCTTGAGCATCTTCTTTTCTCTGGGAGTCTATGGTGCTAAGAACTTCGATTTTAAGAGTGTTATTACCGAAACGAACTTCTATAATATCACCTACCTCTACTTCACTTCCCGGCTTTGCTACCTTTCCGTTTATAGAGATTCTTTCATTCATACATGCATCTTTAGCAACTGTCCTTCTTTTAATAATTCTAGCATTCTTTAAAAACTTATCAATTCTCATAAAAATCTCTTTCTTAAATAAAAAAGCAACTGATTGACAGTTGCTTTAATTAGACTATTTGTTTACAGCATCCTTTAGAGCCTTACCAGCTTTGAATACTGGAGCCTTTGAAGCTGCGATTTCGATAGTTTCGCCAGGCTTTCTTGGGTTTCTTCCAGTTCTAGCCTTTCTCTGACGAACTTCAAATGTACCGAATCCGATTAACTGTACTCTCTCTTCTTTTACTAGAGCTTCTTCAATAGAGCTCATAGTAGCATTTACTGCCTTTTCTGCATCTTTCTTTGTAAATCCAGTCTTTTCTGCAACTAATGCGATAAGTTCTGCCTTATTCATTAATACATCCTCCTTAAATAATTATATACATTGCAATTTATATTAAGCTCCTTAGAGCTTTATATCTAGTTTTTCATATCTCTCAATGAGATTTTTGCCTGATCCCAAAGTTTATCTAACTCATCTAGAGACATACCTTCAATAGATCCTCCCTTTTCTAGCGATAACTCCTCCATCTTAGCAAATCTTTCAGTAAACTTTTTACATGTCTTATCGAGAGCTTCCTCTGGACTAATATCTAAAAATCTACTTATATTTACAAGTGAAAAGAGCAAATCTCCAAACTCCTCTTCAATGTGATTCTTATCTTTAAGAGAAACCGCTTCTCTCAGTTCACTAAACTCCTCTGATACCTTATCCCATGCCCCATCTATACTAGGCCAATCGAAACCTATGCTTGCAGCCTTCTTTTGAAGTTTGTAACTTTTTATCAAAGCTGGAAGAGCATTTGGAACACTTTTTAAGGTTTCAGTGAAAGTTGGATTTTCTTTCTCTTCGCGTTTAATATTTTCCCATTTTTCAACCACTTTGTCAACTGTTTTTACATTTTCTTCTGAAAAAACGTGAGGATGTCTTCTTATCATCTTTTTATTCTCATCTCTTATAACATCTTCTAAAGTGAATACTTCTTCCTCTTTAGCTAAATTGCTATGAAAAACGATTTGAAGTAAAACATCTCCCAATTCTTCCCTAAGATTATTGTAATCTTCATTGTCTATAGCCTCTGCAACTTCATAAGTTTCTTCTATTATGCAGTTTCTTAAAGACTTGTGATTTTGCTTTCTATCCCAAGGGCACTCCTTTCTTAAAACAGATATAATATTGACTAATCTCTCCATTTCTTCAAGGTAGTTTTTGCCATCTTTAAGCAGATTTTCTTTATTTTCATCAATATAATTTTTGTTCATAAATTAACACCTTATATTGCCTTATTACTTTACTTTTTTGAACTTATTTACCAGTCTAACTATCTTATCACCCTTAGGAATGTTATAGAGTTCTTCCTCTTTTATACTTCCTGTTATAAATATCATAGCTACATAAACGATTCCGCCGATAGAAATACTTAGTAATGTTGATAAGCTGTTTCCTATTGAAATAATTCTCAACAATCTGTACACGATCATTACCACAGCTCCCATAATCAGTGCTGAAGTCATTGGCTTTATAAAAGTCAATTTTGTGCTTATATGGGTTCTTGTGTACTTTTTAACGGCTATAAAGTTTAGGGTTACACTAACGGAATATGCTGCAACTGTTCCTATGGCTGCACCTGAAACATTGATGCTAGGAATGCCTACTAAGAACCATGTCAATACAATCTTAATGACTATGGCTATCATCAGGTTTTTAACAGGTATAAACTGCTTTCCAATACCTTGTAAAATTCCTGTAAGTGTTATTGCCATCGATAAGAATATTAAGCCGAATGCCATAATCGATAAAAGATGAGCTGCACTTTCTGCACTTTCAGCCTGTCTTGGGTAAAGCATCAGAAGTATAGGTTTAGATAGTATTATAAGACCTATAGCTGATGGAAAACCAATAAGTACAGACATTCTAATACCTAAAGATACATTCTTATCTATCTCCTGTTGATTTCTTGTCTTATATGCAGCTGCTATTATAGGAACCATAGAAACGCCAACGGCTTGTGTTATAATCTGCGGAAGACCAACTAAAGAGTCAACAAATCCACTAAGCTGTCCATATAAGCTCTTTGCTGCCTCATATGAGAAACCTGCCACACTAGTAAGTCTATTCATAACGAGAGCCGTATCAACTAAGTTTAATATAGGTAAAACAGCTGCCCCTATTGTTATAGGTACGGCAATAATAAGAATTTTTTTCAGTATTTCAGAACCTTTTTCTGTTCCATACTCTTTACTTCTATCTATTCTTTTAGTTATTCCCTTATGAGCAAGTGCATAAATTAAAAGAATCATGGCAAGACCACCTATAGTACCTGCCGTAGCACCAAAATTAGCACCAGCTGCACCTCTCGCATATTTATCATAGCTTCCACTAGAAGAGTAAATAAAGAAAAAGTAATAAGCACATGTAAGACCAACTACTACTCTAAAAAATTGTTCTACTATCTGAGATATAGCTGTAGGCCTCATGTTTTGCATGCCTTGGAAGTACCCTCTGAAAGCTGCCATAAGTGGAACAAGCATAAGAGCTGGAGCAATAGTTCTCATACCTAATGCTGAGTCAGGATTATTCATCCAACCTGCAATCTGAGGTGCAAAAGTAAAGAGAATTAAAAAGAAAAACAAACCTAGGCTAACCATCAAAGCTGCTGATATTCTAAAAACCTTATGAGCTTGATAATAATTCCCTAAAGCTATACTCTCTGAAACCATTTTTGAAATTGCAACAGGTATACCTGATGTTGCTATTATTATTAAAAATGTATAGATATAGTAAGCAGGACCATAATTTGCCATGCCCACATCACCTATCCAGTTAACGAGCGGAAGTCTGAAACCAGCTCCCATAATCTTAACAAAAATACCTGCTAATCCAAGTACCGTTGCTCCTGTTATAAGACTTTGTTTACTCTTCATATCTTACTTAAAATCTC
>CAMCQA010000031.1 GCA_945876935.1 uncultured Clostridia bacterium
AGCACTTCCCGTTATACCTCTCTGTATACCCTCTATAGTTCTAAGTGAAGCAGCTGAAGTATTCAAAGATTCCTGTGAATCTTCAATCTCTGAGTATTTTTCTATACTATAGTCATATTGAAGAATTTCGTCTATTCCTCTAAGACTATCGTAAACCTTAGAATTCAAAGTAGCAAAATCTTCCCTATACTTCATTCCTTTAGGGCCTCCTACCTTGCCAAGAAGAATAGGTAAAACAGCACCTACAACAAAATACCCAATAGCACCTATAATAGCAAAAACTATATGATATTGAGCTAGTATAAACACCATTATAATAGATGTTATGATAGCTATAGCTATAGGAGATACAGTGTGAGCATAGAATACTTCTAAAAGTTCTATATCAGATGTTATCAGAGAAACTAAATCTCCTTTTCTCTTTCCCTCTAATTTTGCTGGTGAAAGTCTCCTTAAAGCATCAAACACCTGTCTTCTTATTATAGCTAAAAGCTTAAACGCAATATAATGGTTAAATGCTTGCTCTGCATAATGAAGGATACCTCTCATAACAGCGCATATAGCGATCAAAACAAATATAGTTTTTAAAGATGTATCAGTAAAATCCATAAGAGAAGTTATTGCATATCCTCCTGCTACAGATATTCCGATAGCGCATAGAAACCCAACAACTCCCAAAGTTATAGCTGCTATCATAGGAAGCATAAGAGGTCTGATAAGCCCTATGAGGCCTGCCATTATACTTATTCCATTACGCCTCATATCTATCACCTCTCTTCTCTGACAATTTTTTCTGTGTAGTAAATAGCTCGTGATAAGCACCTTCTTTTGTCATCAGCTCTCTATGATTGCCACTCTCTACAATCTCTCCATTGGAGACAACATATATTCTATCTGAGTCTACAACGTTTATCATTCTGTGAGAAATTAAAAGAACTGTCTTCGTCTTAGACATTTCTTTGATTACACTCATTATAATTTCTTCACTCTCTACATCTATGTTTGATGAAGCTTCATCAAAGATATACATAGGACTATCTTTTAAGATAGCTCTAGCAAAAGCTAATCTCTGCTTCTGACCACCTGACAAATTGCTTCCCTGTTCTAAAAGAACGGTATCCAAGCCGCTTTCGTTAGATAGAAAATCCCAAAGGTTAACTATTTTCAACGCATTAATCATAGACTCTTCACCTACATTTTCGCCAGTCATTCTCAAGTTATCATAAACTGTGCCACCAAATATATAACTATTATATTTAACAGTTGTTATCTTATCTAAAAGACTCTTTTCCGAAACCTCCCTTAGATCTGCGCCAGATATTTCTATCGATCCGTCATAAGTCTTATATTTTCCTGATATAAGACTAGAAATAGTACTTTTTCCACTTCCAGATTCACCTACTATAGATATGAAACTTCCATTCTCTATATCTAAGTTAACCTTCTTCAAAATAGTTTTTCCTTCTTCATATCCAAAAGAAACATCTTTAAAACTTATGCTTATATTATTATCTTCTAAAGCCACAAGATTATCTGAATCTTTGTTTTCTTCTTGCTTTAAAAAGTTAAAAATTCTATCACTGGCAGCCATTCCATTCATGGCGATATGGAAGAAGGACCCTAATAGACGAAGAGGAATGAAGAATTCTGCAGCTAACAAAATAATACTTATCGCTTGCCACAATTCAATTTCCCCGCTGCCATACTTTGAAACAGAAAGAACAATACCTATAGCCGCTCCACCGAAGGCAATCAAATCCATTACGCTTATTGAGTTTAGCTGCATAGTCAAAACTCTCATCGTTATTTTTCTAAAACTCTCCGCTCTAACATCCATTTCATCAGCCTTAAAACAATCTGACTTATATATTTTTAGAGTAGTGAGACCTTGAATATTTTCTAAAAAATCATCTCCCAGTTGAGTATATTCTCCCCAATATCTTTTGAGCAGTCTCTTTGCTATCTTCTGAACAAAAATAATTGATGCTGGAATTAAAGGAACACAAATGAGAAGTACTAAAGAAACGCTCCAGCTCATAGTTCCAACAACGAAAAATAGTGTTATAGGTGCTATTAAGCTATATAAAAATTGTGGAAGATATCTTCCATAGTAAATCTCCAGTTGCTCTATTCCATCTACCGATAACTGAATTAGCTCAGATGTGGATACCTTTTGTCTGTATGATGGTCCTAAACTTATAACCTTATTATAAATATCCCTTCTGAGCTTATTTTTTACATCATAACTAGCCTTATATGCAGCACTGGCTATAACTTTTTCTGATATTAACCTTATGAAAATTGTGCTTATAACAATAGCAACTGTTATTGCAACATTCTCAAATATAACATCTCTAAGATAAAGATTAGCCAGAAGGATACTTATACTTATCGAAGCAATTATCTGACTTATAAGAACTATCCACTGAAACACAACGCTGATCAGTACATACTTCTCAGAGCCTTTCATCTCTTTCAGCAACTCTCCCTTAATCATTTTTCCCTCTCTTTTCTTTTAACGTATTTACAATATGCGAAATGGATATCAAAGGATGATAAAAAATCATCCATTTACCCGAAAACTTCATTACTTTCTTAATCTCTTCCCTCTTTTGCGGTGTATAGCAATGTATAGGACATGTATTACAAAATGTCTTTACATCTTTTCTAGGACACTTTTCATGTCTTTGAATAGCATACAAAAGAAGCTCATGACAATCATCACACAATCCTTTATGCAATCGATTTAAATTATCACAATCTTCTTTAATACGATGCTTATGATTCTTCTTACAGTAAATATTTAACATTAAAGAAAGAATCTTTTGCTCATCTATATTCATATATTTACCTCACCAGCTTATTCTAATATTGTATCAAAAATATAAAAGACTAAATAAGCCTATAGACAAATTTTCATATAGTCTACAACTTCATTAGCCTTAACTTACTTTATCTTTACTTTAGCACAAATCTCTTTTTAATGACTCATCTGGCTTGATAGTTTTAATCTTAAATATAAAATAATAGTATTTAGTTAATATTAAAAATACTATAAAGACTCTACCATATATATTTTTCATCATGAAAAAAGCAACAATAAGCATTATAGATACAGGAATCAAAATACACAATTTTGTCTTAAGCGTCATAGACCTATCTTTTTCAAAGCTCTCTAGATGATTTTTATATATCTTTGTAGAAGTAAACCAGTTGTGGAATTTTTCTGAACCCTTTGCAAAAGAGAAGGAAGCTAATATTAAAAACGGAGTTGTCGGTAAAACCGGCACAACAATACCAACGCAACCTATTCCCATAGATAAAAGGCCTAAAATTATCCAAAATCCTTTCCTTGCTTTACTCATTTAATATCCTCCTATTAAACTTATACCCTGTTTGACAAAACAAAATCAATGAAGTTTGTTATGTCTAACACACTTAATAATTTACCATTTAATAGGATGTTTGTCAAAAAAAATATCTTACCTCAATTATCGTGAAGTAAGATATCTTTAGTAATATGTTTGTAAGGTATTTTAAAGAACCTTCTCTAGAAAGTTTTTGACCCTTTCTTCCTTAGGGTTGTCGAATATTTCTTGAGGACTTCCCTCCTCTATTAAGTATCCTTCGTCCATAAAGATAATTCTATCAGCTACTTCTCGAGCAAAGCCCATTTCGTGAGTGACTATTACCATCGTCATTCCCTTATGAGCAAGGTCCTTCATTACATTTAGTACATCTCCAACCATCTCCGGGTCAAGAGCTGATGTAGGTTCATCAAAAAGCATAGCCTCCGGATCCATAGCTAAAGCTCTAGCTATAGCCACTCTCTGTTTCTGACCACCGGATAAAGAGGATGGGTAAGAGTAAGCTTTGTCTTCAAGCCCTACTTTTTCTAAAAGTTCCAAGGCCTTTTTATCGGATTCCTCCTTCCCCTTACCTAAAACATTCATAGGTCCTATAGTTATATTCTCTATTACTGTTTTGTGCGGGAATAGGTTAAAGTTTTGAAAAACCATTCCCAATTTCTGCCTTATTTTATTTATATCTGCGCCTTTTTCATTAATCTTTTCGCCATCTAGATAAACATCCCCTGAAGTTGGCTCTTCCAAAAGGTTAAGACATCTAAGAAAAGTGCTTTTTCCAGATCCTGATGGACCTATGATGCAAACTACTTCTCCTTGTTTTATTTCCTCATCTATTCCTTTAAGAACAAGATGATTACCAAATTTTTTCTCTAAACCACTAACTTTTAGCATCTGTATTTAGCTTCCTTTCTAGTAGATTCATAGCCTTTGATAGAGGAATTGTTAGTATCATATATACAACTGCAGTTCCTATATAGGCTTCCCATGCAAGAAATGTACTCGCTGACCAAAGCTGACTTGATCTTGTTATATCCTTGATAGTTATTACAGACAATACCGCCGTCTCTTTAATAAGAGTTATAAATTCATTTCCTAATGCTGGAATAACAACTTTAACAGCTTGTGGAATAACTATCAATCTCATAGTTTGACTCTTACTCATACCAAGAGATCTAGCAGCTTCAGTCTGACCTTTATCTACAGCTTGAATACCACTTCTTATTATCTCTGCCACATAGGCTGATGAGTTTATTCCGCAAACTAACATACCTGCTAGCATAGCATCCCAAGTAAATTGAATACCGTAAGACTTAAGTATAGCAGGTATTCCCTGATATACTATCAACGCTTGAACAAGCAATGGCGTTCCTCTAAGCACATCTATATATACGCTGGATATGCCCCTCATAATTTTATTGTTAGATAGCTTCATTAAAGCTATTACAAGCCCAAGCATTACTCCTATTATTACAGCCACAGCTGTAATGCTCAAAGTTACACCGGCTCCCTTGAAGGCTACTAATATACCCTGCAAGTAATTCATATATTTCTCCTCTTCCTCTACAAAAGAGTTAGCTAAGGTTGCCCTTAGCTAATCTCAACATCTACTTTTCTTATTTCAAATTCCACTTTTCAAGAAGCTTATCAAATTCTCCGCTCTTCTTTATGTTAGCAAGACCTTTGTTAATTTTTTCTAGCAGTTCCTTATTGTCTTTTGCTACTGCAATACCTAAAGTCTCTTCATTTAGAGTGTCACCAACTATCTTTATTTTATCTGGCTGTTTCTTCATATACTCTAAAGTAACTGGCTTATCATTTATTAAAGCATCAACTGCTCCATTTTGCAAATCTGCAACTGCATCGCTCACTTTATTGTATATTTTAGCTTCCTTTATTTTTCCATCTTTTTCTAATTGCTGAACAAGATCTGCGCTGCTTGTTCCTATCTGTGCAGCCACTTTCATATCTTTGCCAATGCTATCTATATCTTTAATAGTATTGTTATCAACTGGAACAGCTACTACTAAGCCTGAGTTATAATATGTATCTGAGAAGTCTACTTCTTTCTTTCTCTCATCATTTGCCCACATACCTGATGCTATGATATCAAAGTTGCCTGATTTAAGTCCAACTATAAGTCCATCAAATTCTAAACTTTCAAAAGTCACTTCAAAACCTTGATCTTTAGCAATAGCTTTCATCATATCCACATCAAAGCCAGCTAAATCTCCGTTTTCATCTGTCGTATCAAATGGTGGGAAAGTAGGTTCCATAGCAACCTTATATGTTTTCATATCGCCTTCTTCCTTTTTATCACCACATGCTGCTAGTGAAAATGTTAATATGAGAGCCATAAAAACAATTGATAATTTTTTAATTGTATTTTTCATCTTTTTTACCTCCAATAAATAAATAATTCCTTTAATAAATCACATTTTTGACTTCTCTTTGAGAAGATTATATTACAAAAACAAATTCTTTGCAATACCTTTTTAGAAAAATAATCTATTTTTTTAGATATTTATTCTATTTTTCTGTATTATTTAGCATATTCAAAGAATATTTATTCACTTATTACTATTTATCATCTTTACGAAAATCCAATTAAACTATCTAAAATTGTATGCTGTAACAATTTTATTTTCACTTTCTCTATAATACTTATCCATAAAAAATTCATTAAATGAAAGACCTAAAAAAGATCCCGACACATTATATAGTTTATCAAAACCATTAAATTCAAGAGCTTTTAGAACACTGTAACTTCTCTGGGCACTTCTACAATAAATATAAACATTCTCGTCCCTCGGAATCTCATGAAGTCTATTGATAATCTGTCTCATGGGTATATGCTTGGCTCCTCTAATATGACCTTCTTCAAATTCAAAGGGTTCTCTAACATCTAAGAAAAATCCTCCTTCATCATATATTTTTCTTATATCCTCTAAATGGATTTGTCTAAAATCTCCTTCTAAAACTCCCCGTCCAACTATGGCAGTATATTCTATTATATATCTATCAAAATAACTTTTCTCTTCTTTCAAAATTTCCATATCTATTATATTGTTAAGATTTCTATTCTCAGCTATAGCTTTTTTAATAATCCTTCCCAATCTTGATACATTTATCGAAGATATTGACTGCGCACCTACTATCATACCATTCGGTTTTGAGAAAATAAGTTTCAAAAATAATGGAATACTATCTTTAGAACCGCTATCTGTATTAAATATAGTATAAACATAGTCAAAATCTTGATTGTTTAAATCAGATACTTTTTCTCCTACCTGAAAAAGCCCTAAATCTTCTACATAAATATCATCTAAATCTTCATCATTCCAAAAGACAATAAACAAAGATTCTTTTGATTGATGTGGTAACTCATCTAAATTTCCGATACTTAGTTTTATTTTCACTCCTCTATCATCTAAGTCTTTATGTATCACTTGAGATATGGTATTATCAATCCCCTCAATAACAACATCAGAAAAAGATATGCAAGTAATAGTAGCTAGCTTTTCTCTTATCAATCGATATAGTTTGTTCATTCCATCAATTCCAAAAGTTTCTACAAAGATATCTTTATTGTCACATCTTTCTCTTTTTATATATTCCAAAAGGTTATCGTAATTCATCCATTCTATTTGTTTTATCCCGTACTTCTCCTTTATCTTTCTTTCTCTCTCTTGGCTCTTTTTTCCTATAGATAATATATTCACCTTCTTGCTCCTTACGTCTTACACTCTATAAATCAAAACAATAAAAAATAGCTCATCAAGTTGATAAAGCTGCTTTATTAGCTGTTTTATACTTTTGATAAGCTATTTATACCCTAAATGAAGGCATTATATATCGCTTTTATACTTTTTTCAAAATCTTCATTTTGAACACCGATAATAATATTGATTTCACTTGATCCCTGATCGATCATTCTAATATTTACACCAGCTTCTGCCAAAGCCGTAAACAGCTTAGCTGATACACCTGGTTTATAAGACATCCCTTTTCCTACTGTAGCAATAAGAGCCATATCATCTATAATTTCCACAGTCTCCGGTTGTAGTTGTCTCTTAATTTCATCAACTAGTTCTTCAGTCTTTCCTTCCAGCGAATCATTTTTGATAACCACTGAAATTGTATCTATACCGCTAGGCATATGCTCCAAAGGAATGTCCATATCCTCTAATATGCCTGCCAGCTTTCTTAGAAATCCTCTCTCTGTAGAAAGCTTATTTTTATAAAGAGCTATTACAGTAAAGTTTTTACTTCCCGCAATACCTGTGATTACTCTCTTACTGTTTGTATCGAACTCTTCAGCAATTATAGTTCCTCTATCTGCCGGTTCATTAGTGTTTCTTATATTAATAGGAATATGAGAAATTTTAGCAGGATATATGGCATCCTCATGAAGAACAGATGCTCCCATGTATGCTAACTCTCGTAGCTCCTTATAAGAAATTTCTTCAATCGGTTGTGGATTTTCAACGACTCTAGGATCTGCCATTAAAAATCCAGATACATCTGTCCAATTCTCATAGATTTCTGCATCTACTGCTCTTGCCACAAGAGCCCCCGTTATATCTGAACCACCTCTTGAAAAAGTCTTTATATCACCATTAGGCTTAGAGCCATAGAATCCAGGAATCAAAGCTTTGTCATGTTTTAAAAGTTCTTCTTTAAGTCTCTCATTTGTTTCCTTTTCCATAAACCTACCTTTTTCATCAAAAAGGATTACATCTGCTGCATCTATAAATTCCATACCTAAAAAATTAGCTATTATTTTAGCATTCAGGTATTCTCCTCTGCTAGCCAAATAGTCCTTTGTCGCACCTCTATCTATATTTTCCTTTATAGTATCAAGCTCTTTCATAATATCCATATCGATACCTAGGCTAACATATAGAGCTGTAAATCTATCGCAAATTACCTGAAATAAATTTTCATAAGGCAAATTATGATCTCTGTGCATCATGCAGGAATAAAGTAGATCGGTGATTTTACTATCGTTGTCAAACCTTTTTCCAGGAGCTGAAACTACTAAAAACCTTCTCTCAGAATCTTCATTTACTATCTTTTCCAGTTTTCTTATCTGAATAGCATCAGCAACGGATGAGCCACCAAATTTTGCTACTTTTATTCCCATTCTTATAACTCCTTCTTTAAATCTTCAACTTTATCTAATCTTTCCCATGGAACATTTAAATCTTCTCTTCCCATATGACCATAAGCTGCAACCTGTCTGTATATAGGCTGCCATAAGTCTAGATTCTTAATTATAGCTGCTGGTCTTAGATCAAAGTGCTTTTCTACGATTTCTGCTAACTTTGCATCTTCTAAAGCACCTGTTCCAAAGGTGTCTACCATTATTGATACAGGTCTAGCTATACCTATAGCATAAGCAAGCTGTATTTCACACTTCTCAGCAAGTCCTGCTGCAACAAGGTTCTTTGCAACATATCTCGCTGCATAAGCTGCTGATCTATCAACCTTTGTAGGATCCTTTCCTGAGAAAGCACCGCCACCATGTCTTGAATAGCCGCCATAAGTATCAACGATTATCTTTCTTCCTGTAAGTCCTGAATCTCCGTGAGGTCCACCAATTACAAATCTTCCTGTAGGGTTTATAAAAATCTTAGTTTCTTCATCCATAAGCTCAGCAGGAACCACAAACTTGATAACTTCTCTTATAAGGTCTTCTCTAATCTGATCATTTGTAGCTTCCTCATCATGCTGAGTAGAAATAAGAACTGTATCTATTCTCTTAGGCTTTTCATCTTCGTACTCTACTGTAACCTGAGTCTTTCCATCCGGTCTTAGGTAAGGAATAACTCCTTCTTTTCTGACCTGAGCTAGTCTTCTTGATAACTTATGTGCAAGAGAAATTGGAAGAGGCATAAGTTCAGCTGTCTCATTACAAGCAAATCCAAACATTATTCCCTGGTCTCCAGCACCAATACTGTCTAAATCATCCTGAACATCTTCTCTGTCAACTCCCATTGATATATCCTGAGACTGCTCATCTATAGCTGTTAAAATAGCACATGTATTTCCATCGTATCCTAATTCACTCTTAGTATAACCGATGTCCTTTATAACTTCTCTAGCCAGTTTAGGTATGTCTATATAGTATTCTGTACTTATTTCTCCCATTACCATTGCATACCCTGTATTAACAGTAGTTTCTGCAGCAACTCTACCCTTAGGGTCCTTTTCAATTATAGCATCCAATATAGCATCTGAAATTTGGTCACAAATTTTATCAGGATGCCCCTCAGTAACTGATTCTGATGTAAATAATCTTTTCATCTTATCCTCCTAATCTTATTTATATTAAATATATCTTATTTTCACCTTATTACTGTAATAAAAAAACCTCTCTTTGAAAGAGAGGTAAAGTATCTTTATTAACCTCATCTTTCAAGACATCTGCCTTGTAGGATTTAGCACCGTTGCATTTAGCAGGTTGCTGGGCTTCAAAGGGCCTATTCCCTCCACCTCTCATAATAAGGATTTATTTTCTAATGCTCTATATTATACATAGGCTAATTGACTATGTCAATACAATATATACATTATTCTTCAATTCATTATTTGAGATTCTTTTCTTAAGGACTTATCTTAGTCCCATAACATCATATCCGGCATTTTCAATAGCAGCCACAAGAGCTTCATCATTTACTCCATCAGCAACCTCTACAGTAGCTCTTTGCTCGCCTAGATTAACATCAGCTTTTATAACGCCTTCCACCTGTTCTATAGCCATCTTTACATGAGCTACACACTTGTGGCATGTCATACCTCTAACATCAATTATCTTGTTCATTTGATCCTCCTCTTTTTCATTGATATCTTGAGCTAATTTCATATTAGAATTATATATATTCATGTCTAATTCTAAAATATTAGCTTCATCATTTTCATCATATATAATATCTTCTATATCTTGATTCTCATCTTTGAAAAGCTTCAATCTTAAAGCATTCATAACTACAGATACTGAACTTATGCTCATTGCCATAGATCCAATCATAGGGCTTAGCCTAATGCCAAAAGGTATATATAAAAGACCTGCAGCTATCGGTATACCTATAATGTTATATATGAATGCCCAAAACAGATTTTCCTTTATGTTCCATAATACCTTATTGCTTAATTTGAATGTGGTTGGAACATCTCGCAGGTCACTTCTCATAAGAACTATATCTGCAGTCTCCATTGCAATATCAGTGCCTGCACCTATAGCTATTCCTACATCAGCTCTAGCCAAAGCCGGTGCATCATTTATACCATCGCCTACCATAGCAACGACTTTGCCTTGATTCTGCAACTGTGATACTAACTCTTCTTTGTCCTTAGGCATAACACCTGCCTTAATATCACTTATGCCTACTTTATCGCCGATAGCTTTGGCTGTCTGTTCATTATCTCCAGTCATCATCACTACATCTATACCCATAGATTTAAGTCTTGACACTGCTTCTACACTAGTTTTTTTAATAGTATCTGCAATAGCAAAAATACCTACTAACTTGCTATTTATTGCAAAATATATGACTGTCTTTCCTTCCGATGATAGCTTTGAGATTTGCGATAATATATCCTTTGAAAAACCTTCTACTTTTTCATCATCCATAAAGGCTTTATTCCCAAGAATACATAAATCATTATTTACTATTCCTTTTAAGCCGCGTCCTTCAATTTGTTTGAAATCTATAACCTTCGCATTTTCATAAGAGTCATCCTCACTATTTATGATTTTGCTATCTGCAAAGCTTACTATGGCTTTTCCTAAAGGATGTTCAGAAAGATTTTCTATCTTTCTAGCAATAGTCAAAAGTATTTTTTCCTCTGAATCCTTATGCTTGATAAAGTCTGTAACTTTCGGTTTACCTTTAGTTATGGTTCCAGTTTTATCTAAGATAACACTATCTATTTTATGACTTATTTCAAGGGCTTCCGCTTTCTTTATCAAGATTCCTCTGGAAACTCCCACACCTGTACCTACCATTATAGCTGTAGGTGTTGCAAGACCTAATGCACAAGGACAAGATATTACAAGAACAGAAATACTCATCAAAAGAGCATTCTCAAATCCATAGCCCATTAATATCCATACTACAAAAGTTACTAGAGCAATAGCCATAACTATTGGAACAAAAATACCACTAACCCTATCAGCAATTTTTTCTATGGGAGCTTTTGAAGATGTAGCATCATCAACCAGCTTTATTATTTGAGCAAGGGCAGTATCCTTTCCTACGACTAGAACTTCCATTTTGAAAGCTCCACTCATGTTTATAGTACCACCTATTACATGACTATCTTTAGCCTTATCTACAGGAATAGATTCCCCAGTGATTGCAGATTCATCTACTGCTCCAAAGCCCTCTATAATTACTCCATCAGCTGGAACTTGCTCTCCTGATCTTACAAAAACTATGTCTCCTATTTTTAAGCTAGATACATCTACTTCGTACTCTTTATCACCATTTATTAAATTAGCTTTCTTAGGAGTTAGATCCATTAGCTTTCTTATAGCCTCCGAGGTCTTTCCTTTGGCTCTTGCTTCAAGAAATTTGCCTAAGGTAATAAGTGTCAAAATCATAGCTCCAGCTTCAAAGTAGACCTCCATAGACAAGATTTCCGCACCATCTAAGTCACCTGCTCCCATAAGCCATGCAGCTTTAAACATAGAAAGTATTCCATATACTATAGAAGCTCCTGAGCCTATAGCAACTAATGAGTCCATATTTGGCGATTTGCCGATAAGCGTCTTTATTCCTATTCTAAAGAATTTAAAGTTAATAAAAACAACGGGAATAGTCAATATAAATTGTGCTAACAACATAGCCATAGCATTTTCTTTACCATGAAGCCACATAGGTATTGGCAGTCCTATCATATGTCCCATAGCTAGGTAAGATAGTGGAAGTGTAAAAATAACTGATAAAATCAATCTTTTTTTCATTTCTCTTATTTCTTCATCTATAGAATCTTCTTCAAAACTTGAGTCATTATTATCTGTTGCTATATCATCTGCAGATAGTAACTTTGCTGGATATCCTGATTCAGTAATAATTTTCTCCAGCTCTCTAGGGCTCAAAATCTCTTCATCTATCTGCGCAACCATTGAGTTTTTAAGCAAGTTTACACTGCATCCCTCTACGCCTTTCGTTTCCCTAGCTAACTTTTCCACTCTTGCAGAACAAGCGGAGCAAGTCATCCCACCAATATGATAACTATGCTCTTTTATATGCTCACCGCTTATATTTATTTTTTTCTTTTCAACGTTGTTATTCATAAGTATTAATCCTTTCATTCACAATTACTTTCTTATTATAAAATGTACCCTTTAGTATGTTATAATAAACCTCATAGTAGGTCTAATTACTGTATTAGAGTTAATCTACAACTATTAAAAAGACGGAATTTAATCAAAAGTAATTTCATATAATATAAATAGCTTATGAAAGAGAAAGGACGGTTTAAATGGAGGACGTAAAAAAGTTACTCGTAGTAGACGATGAACCAAAAATTAGAGAAGTAATAAGAGAGTATGCTCAGGTAAGTGATTTTGAGGTTGATGAAGCAGAAGATGGAATGATCGCTTTTGAACTAGCTAAGAAAAATGATTACGATATTATAATTATGGATATTATGATGCCTGTAAAGGATGGGTACACAGCTGCCAAAGAGATACGAGAGATAAAAAACACTCCTATCATACTTCTTTCTGCTAGAAGTGAAGAGTACGATAAACTATTTGGATTTCAGCTAGGTATAGATGATTATGTAGTAAAACCTTTCAGTCCTAAAGAGTTGATGGCGAGAATAAACGCTGTTGTAACTAGACATAGACTTACAAACCCTAAAACGGAGCAAACTGCTGAGAAACCTGTAATTGCTGAAAAGAAGGAAACAAATTTCCAATTTGGAACTCTAATTATAAATCAAATATCACATCAGGTTTCCATAGATGGTGAAAGTATCGAGCTTACTCCTAAAGAGTTTGAACTTCTCGTATATCTTGCAAAAAATAAAAATAAAGCTCTATCTAGAGAACAGCTTCTTGAAGATGTATGGGGCTACAAACCTGCAGGGGAAGATAGAACAATCGATACCCATATTAAAAACCTTAGAAATCATCTAGGTAACTACAGAGATCTTATAATTACCTTGAGGGGAGTAGGATATAAATTTACTTATGAAGAAAATTAGATATAAAAATATAAAAATTCAAATATGGATAAACTTCCTTGTTCTTATACTTATAGTCGGCTTTTTAGTATGGTTCTTACAAGTATTTATGATAAATAACTTTTATGAAGACATGAAAATCGCATCTAATAAGGCTGCTGTATCTGAGCTTATAGAAACATACGGTAATAATAGTCAAAAGGATTTTTCTGAGTTTGCATACAACCTATCTTCCGGAGATGATATATTCATAAAGGTTGAGCATGGTGAAAAGGTTATATTCTCAT
>CAMCQA010000032.1 GCA_945876935.1 uncultured Clostridia bacterium
TTATACAGATACGTTTTTTATACAGATACGTTTATCGCCTTCTCATCGCTAAATAAATAAAGCCATGTTTCCTTAACATTCTTTCCAGTAGCTTTTTCTAAAGCAGTTTTATATAATTTCATCTGCATCTTATACTTTTCTTCTATGAATTCTGTAAATCTATTACTTTTATAATCTATTAATACAAGCTCTCCATCATCATCTTCAAAGTAGCAGTCTATAATACCTTGTACAATAGTCTCTCCCCCATCTATATCATATAGCATTCGGAAAGTCTTTTCCTTAAAAACTTTTTTATCTAAGGCTCTTATCCCTAAATCCGATTTAAAGAAAGAGACAATTTTATCTATATTTATAATATCTTCTATCTTGTCATCATAATCGCTGATAGAGTTGAGCATCTTTAAGGATTCGGTGATTGCCACATATCCCTTTTCTCTGTACTCTTCAAAATCAATTTCTTCCATCATACTATGGTATATATTGCCTATTTCTGCAGAAGATAGTTTTCTATGCTTATCTCTACTATCTTTAAAGAAGGTTTCTTCTATATCCCAATCTGCTTGACTAGTGACATTGGTACTATTTAATTCACTTACACTATACTTTGATTTTGTCTCTGTATCCTTTTTATACTTGTATTCAAAAGATAAGATTCTTTCAATATCATTATCATTTAATGAAAAATCTTTACCAGAGTAATCTGCAGATTTTACTGGATTATCTTCTTCAATAGCAGTAAATAGTTCTTTATTTAGATTTTCAATGTTCTCTATATCTATAAGATTCTCATCAAGAGAGTTAGCAATGTAGCCTAGCTGAGTGTTGTCATAATCTATTTTATTTTGCACAATATCAAAATTATCAACTACACCAGATATAATAAGTTTATCTCTAGGTCTAGTCATAGCTACATAAAGAACTCTTTTTTCCTCTTCTATATTTTTATCTAATTCATTTTTAGATAAAATAGTCTTTAAAATATTATCTGTTCTTATTCCATCTTCAATAGAAACATTTTTTATATATAGAGCCTTCTGTTTGGATAAGAAAAAATAATTTCCTATAGGATTGCTAGCTGATCTGAACTGACCATGAGTATTTGCAAGAAAAACAACGGGAAATTGCTTTCCTTTGCTTCCATGTATTGTCATAATCTTTACTACATCATCCTTATCTGAAAGTGTCTTAGCTTCGCCAACTTTTACATCTTCCTTCTTTAGATTTTCAATGTATGCAAGAAGCCCAGGCAAACCTCCATCACTGAAACTTTCAAAAGATTTGACCTTTTCAATGAAAGCTCTTATATTAACCTGTCTTTGATTTCCGGATGAAAGAGTAAGAACGTGCTGATATATACCTTCAGAGTTAATTAAATCCCAAAGAAAAGCTTCTAAAGACACTCTCGATATATCTTTTCTCCACTTTCTTATTTTAGTATCTACTTCGTTACATTTATTTATTAATTCTTGATTAGTACCACTCTTTATATATTCTTTAAATGCAGAAGTAAACCTTCCTTCACTACAGTTTAGTCTTATCTGAGAAAGCTCTGTTGGTGAAAAATTAAATATCCAATTGGTCAAAACACCAATAAATGGAATATCCTGATTTCTATTTTGAATAACCTTTAAAATATCAAGAATTATTTGGATTTCAACCTTATCGAAATATCCTTTATTATCAGAAATGCTAACAGGAATTCCTGATTTTTCTAAAATCAATTTTAATTCCTTATGAGCAGTTCTACTCTTAGTAAGAACTACAATATCCTTATATGATAAAGATCTTTTATTACCATTCTTATCTATATATAGCTTTCCTATGATTTCCTTTATTTCACTAGCTATAGACATAGCTTCAGCAGTATATGAGCTTGCCTCTATTTCTTTAATATTATCAATATCCTTAATATGCTCTTTCGTTTCTTTATTTATTAAAAGAAGCTTTGCTCCCCTTTTCAAAAATCCATCTTCTTCAGATACTGACTCATATTGTATACCGCAATTAAGTTGGGCTTTCTCATCATAGCCTTCCATATTAACTTTAAATACGCTATTTACGTAATTTATTACTTCTTCCTTGCTTCTAAAGTTTTTATTTAAGTCTATTTTTATGCAGTCCTCTATACTATCTTTATCTTGAAAATCTATATAATTTCTATATTTTGATTGGAAGATTTCTGGTTCAGCCAATCTAAATCTATATATACTTTGCTTTATATCTCCTACCATAAACAGATTATCTTCCCTTTTTATAAGAGAAATAATATATTCTTGAATATCGTTAGTATCTTGGTATTCATCAATAAATATATACTTAAATTTTTCTCTATACTCATCTGCTATAGATTTATCTGAGAGAAGCTCTATAGCTAAATGTTCAATATCTGAAAAATCTATTGACTTATTACTATCTTTTATCAATCTATATTCCTTATGGAATCTTAAAATTATTTCTTTTAATATGTTTCCAGTATCGTAAGTATCTTTTATTTCATTTACTGCATTTTCTAGATTATCATAGTGTAATATATTTTCAACTATGCTCTTTGACTCACTTATCTTATCTTTTATTGCAGATAATTCATCTTTTATCATTTTAAAAGAATCTCTTTCGCCTGCACCAGCCGCTATACTAGTTAGCTTAATACTGCCTTTTTCGTTTGCTAAATCAGTTTTTATGATATTAAAAAAGTTTGATTTGTCGATACGTGATAGTACGCTTTCTATATTTTGGATATCTGCACTATGTTTTTTAGCTGAGTTAACTAAAAATACTTCCTCAAGAAATTTATTTAGCTCCAATTTGTAATAGAGCAAGCTTTCAAGACCTTCTTTAGCTATTGAAAATGCTTCGTTGCTAATAAAATCAATAAATCCCTCATCATCACACCTTAGGTTAATAACAGCCTCTTCAAGAGAGCTAAAGGGATTAGGAAATGCCATTAGCTTATCATAAAATTGTAAAATTTCATTCTTTATTTTATTTTCATTTTTAGCAGATGAAAACTTCTTTAAAAATGTTTTAAAGGCTTCTCTTATTTCTTCATTTTCATCAATGAAAAGACTAGAAAAAGTTTCATCAATAGCTTTTTTCTTTAAAATTATTCCTTGGGCCTCATCGATTACCTTAACTTTAGGATCTATACCTACCTTGTAAAAGTACTTTTTTATTATTTTTTGAGCAAAAGAATGAAAAGTTGAAATGTTTGCATCCATCATTAAACTGAGCTGTTTCTGTAAATATGCCCTATTATACGGATTTTTCTTTATCTCATCTCTTATATTGCTAGCTACTCTCTGCTTCATTTCTGCTGCAGCTTCATTTGTAAAAGTTAAAACTAGCATTCTATCAATGTCTGTTTTTATATTATCATCTTCATGTAGAATAATATTTTTTATACGAGAAGTTAAGATTTCCGTCTTGCCTGATCCTGCAGCAGCGGCTACTAATATATTTTTTCCCATAGTAACTATGGCTTGTTCTTGCTCAAAAGTGAAACCCATTTTACAATTTACCTTTCTATATTATTTAATAAAAAGACTATTCCCTGTCATTCTCTCAGGTTTATCTATGCCCAACAATTCTAAAATCGTTGGTGCTATATCAGCTAAAATCCCATCTTTTCTAAGAGATACTTCTTCATCACCCACATATATAATAGGAACCGGATTGAGTGAATGTGCTGTAACTTTTTTCCCCTCATCATCGATCATAACATCAGCATTGCCATGATCTGCTGTAATAAGCATTTTACCTCCTATTTCTAGAAGTTTATTCACTATTGTTTTCAAAAATCCATCAACAGCCTCAATGGCCTCAATAGCTGCTTTCATATTTCCCGTATGACCTACCATATCAGGATTTGCAAAGTTAAGTATTATAAGATCATAGTTGCCCATAACCTCTACAAGCTTATCTGTTACCTCTTGTCCACTCATTTTAGGAGCAAGATCGTAAGTAGCTACTTTTGGTGAAGGAATGAGAATTCTATCCTCACCATTATAAGTATCTTCCTTACCTCCATTAAAGAAGAAAGTAACATGTGCATACTTTTCTGTTTCTGCTATTCTTAACTGAGATAAGCCATTATCTGATATTACTTCTCCTAAAGTATCTAAAATATCTTCAGGTGGATATGCCACTGATACATTCTTTATCTCTTTGTCATACTGAGTCATTGTTACAAAAGATAAATCATCAAGTTTCTTTCTTTCAAAGCCAACAAATGATTCATCAACAAAAGCCCTTGTAATTTCTCTAGCTCTATCAGGTCTAAAGTTTATCATTATAACTGTATCGCCTTCTTCAATAATAGAGTTTTTACCAACAGTTGAAGGCTTTACAAACTCATCTGTCTCATCTCTATCATAAGCACTATTAATAGCATCTTTTACATTTTCAAAAGATAAGTGCGAGCCTTCAGTTAAGCAAATATATGCCTCTTTAACTCTTTCCCATCTATTATCTCTATCCATTGCATAATATCTACCAGCTATGCTTCCTATGTGACCAAATTTTGTTTCTTTAATATATGTTTCTAAGTTTTCTAAATACATATCTGCTGATTTAGGAGGAACATCTCGTCCATCTAAAAAGCAATGTACAAATACATCTTCTGCCCCTAAATCTTTTGCAAGTTTAAGAAGAGCTTTTGCATGATCTATATGGCTGTGAACTCCTCCATCTGATATAAGCCCCATAATATGTACTTTTTTATTTTTATTAATAGCTTTATTTATTCCATCAATAAATGCTTTATTTGTAAAGAAATTTCCGTTTTTTATTTCGTTACCTATTCGTGAAAGTTCTTGATATACAATTCTTCCTGCTCCTATGTTAAGGTGTCCAACTTCAGAATTACCCATCTGTCCATCCGGCAATCCTACCTTTTCTCCACTAGCCCCTAAACTACTGTGAGGATATTTCTCATATAAGCTATCTATAAATGGTGTTTTAGCCTGTAAAATAGCACTTTTTTCAATATTTTCTTCTATGCCAAATCCGTCTAAAATTCCTAATATAATAGGCTTCTTCATCATATTTCCTTTACCTTTCTATCTTCTATTACAGATTCTGCTACCTTTATTCCATCCACAGCGGCAGACATAATTCCACCAGCATATCCAGGGCCTTCTCCACATGGATAAAGACCTATAATATTGCTTTCATAATTGTCAAATCTAGTAGCTCTAACAGGTGATGAACTTCTAGTTTCTATTCCTTTAAACACAGCCTCTTCACCATCAAAACCTCTAATTTTTCTGCCAAAATTTATCATTGCTTCAGATATTCCACTTCTAGCAAAGTCTGGTAAAACCTTATATAAGTTTGATGATTCAAAGTCCTTCCATTTACACTCTAAAAGTTCATAACTATTATTTATCTCATAAGCTGCTTGCTCATATTTTCTTTGGAATTTAAAACCTGACATAGGATGGCTATCTTCATAGTCGCTTATTCTAACATCTACTAATATGGCACTATTAGCAAACTTACCATCTCTCTGACTGTAGCTCATACCATTGCTAACTATAGTTTTTTCATCAGAAGATGACATGATGACTACACCGCCCGGGCACATACAAAAAGTATAGGCGCCTCTATTATCGCCAACTCTACAATTTAACTTATAATCAGCTGCTCCCAGCTTTCTTGCTAATCGAAAATCACCATACTGGCTTTCATCGATCAATTTTTGAGGATGTTCTACTCTTAAACCGATAGACATAGGCTTTTGAGATAACTCTAGACCTTTGTCAAAAAAGTTTGTAAAAGTATCCTTAGCGCTATGACCTATCGCTAAGATAACTTTGGAGCAAGGTATTTCATAGCTATTATCATTGTTACTAACATGTAGAGCTGACACCTTAAAACTACCATTTTCTTTTTCTTCCAATATAGGGTAGTCTACTCTATGTCCAAATCGAACTTCTCCACCTAGATTCTCTATTTCGCATCTTATGCTCTTTATAATATTTTTTAGTTTATCTGTACCAATATGTGGCTTTTGTTTATACAAAATACTATCTTCAGCCCCATGAATATTAAGCTCTTGAAGAACCTTAAATATTCTAATATCTTTAATACCTGTAGTAAGCTTACCATCAGAAAAAGTTCCAGCGCCACCTTCTCCAAACTGAACATTAGATTCAGTATTAAGAATACCTTCCGACCAAAATTTCTCTACGTCACAGCTTCTTTGATCTACATCTTGCCCTCTTTCAAGAACTATCGGTTTATAACCAGCCTGAGCGAAAATAAGAGCTGCAAAAATTCCTGATGGGCCAAAGCCAACTACAATAGGTCTCTCCTTATCAGACAAAACTTTCTTTGGAAAAACATAGTCTCTAGCTTGGGACATCTCAAGCCCCTTTGTCTTATCTAATTTAAGGTTTTTCTTACAATTAAAATCAACAGTGTAAACTAACTTAATATCCTTCTTATTTCTTGCATCTATAGACTCTTTAATGATAGTAATATCTTCTATATCTTTTTCTGAAATTTTAAGTTTTTTTGATATCTTTGACGATATATCTTCCTTATTATCTTCCAAGCCCAACTTTATTTGGCTAATTCTGTACATGCAGATTTTCCAGCCTTTCTTCCTGTATTCCAAGCATTTTCAAGGTTATAACCTCCACATCTGCAGTCGTAATCTATAAGTTCACCTGTAATAAATAAACCGTCACACTTGTTAGATTTCATTGTTTCGTAGTTAAATTCACTGAAAGTTATACCTCCACCTGTGGATTGAGCGACTTTCCAGCCTTTTAAACCTTTTATATTGAATTTTAGGTTCATAAGCTCATAAATTAAAGATTCCAACTCTTCTCTTGTCAGCTCAGATGCTAGCTTTCCATTTAAATTTAAATGATTTATAACTTGCTTAGCAATGTTCTCATTAACAATTGACATAAGAATATCATCACTTGATAAACCTTCTATTTTACATCTGTCCTGAAGTACCATAAGTATTTCTCTAAAGTCATAATCAGCTAAAAGATTTAATCTAATATGGTAACTATCTAGAGTAAGCCCGTCTTTTAGTTCAATACCTATACTTAGATCAAATATACAAATTCCTGATAAGCCATCTTCTGTAAATTGGATTTCACCGATTTCAAGCTGATCCTGATGACTTCCTATATGTAAAGCACAACTACCCTTTGCTCTTATTCCTTTAAGATCTTTAAGATAATCGCTCTCACATTCTATAGGAGTTAAAATAGGTCTAAGACTAGTTACACTGTGACCTAGAGATTTTGCAAATTTAAATCCATCGCCTATGGTTCCATAAATCGAACCAGCTTTACCTCCTGTTGATAAAACTAGCTTTTTTGCAAGATAGCTTTCATTGTTACCATTTATTATGAAGCCTTCTTCATTTTTTTCTACTGAAGTTACTTCAAAATCGGTTACAATCTCTACACCATATGTTTCCATAGCCATTTTAAGAGCTTTTACAACATCATCAGCTCGTTCAGATACTGGATATGCTCTACCGTCTGACAAACTTTTAATCTCAACACCTATTGACCTAAAAAATTTAACTGTATCTCCAAATGTTGACGTTTTGTAATTTGATATGTTACATTTCCCATTTCCTGTTGCTTTTAGTTTAAGACCAACATCACTTTTCTTTTCTAAAAGGGTTACAGAGATATCTCTATTTTGCCTTTTAGCTTCTATAGCAGCAGCCATTCCAGAGGCACCTCCGCCGATTATAACAATATCTACTTTATTCTTTATATTCATTTGATTACTCCTTTTCTTTTCCATATAAATTATTATACCACAATGTAAAGTCTATAATCTTTAAACTATTGAATTTTCAACACTTTTAATTATATTTATCAATATGGCTAAAAATATTATTAAAAATTTCAAATTTCATTCATTTTATTTACTTAGTTGAATCTTCATCTTGATATTTAATATACATTGAGAATTGCTAAAACCTTGTATACACTTATATTGCTGTGATAAAATTAAGACGGTTATATGAGAACGGAGGATTCTATGGAATACAAGAAATTACTTGCAAATGAAGTTGAAATTTTTTATAAAAATGAAAAGCTTACTAACAATCTGAGTAAGCTAGATTACACAAAAGAAGATATTTTAGAAGCTGAATCAAGACTTAAAAGATTTTCATCATATCTAAAAAAAGTCTTTCCTGAGCTAGAAGAAACTAATGGAATTATTGAAAGCAAGGTCGTTAAGCTTGATAAGTTAAAAGAACATCTTAATCTTAACCTGCCTATGTATATTAAACTTGATTCACACCTTCCTATATCCGGTTCTGTTAAAGCTAGAGGTGGAATATATGAAGTATTAAAATTTGCTGAGGAAATAGCTATAAAGGAAGGCATGCTATCTCTTGAAGACGATTACGAGAAGCTAGCAAGCCCTGAATTTAAAGAGTTTTTTTCCAAATATAAGATAGCTGTTGGCTCTACTGGCAACCTTGGTCTAAGTATTGGAATCATTTCTGCCAAACTAGGTTTTCACGTAACTGTACATATGTCAAGTGATGCAAGACAGTGGAAAAAAGATTTATTACGCTCAAAGGGTGCAATAGTTATCGAATACCCAGATGACTATGAAAAAGCTGTATTTGAAGGAAGAAGAATAGCTTCAGAAGATCCAATGTGCCATTTTGTGGATGATGAAAATTCTCTAGACTTATTTATGGGATATTCTGTTGCTGGAAAAAGACTTTTTGATCAACTTAAGGAAATGGGAATAGTAATTGATGATGATAATCCTTTAAATGTTTATATTCCTTGCGGTGTAGGTGGTGCTCCAGGAGGCATTACTTTTGGTATAAAAACATATTTTGGAGAAAATGCAAAAGTTTACTTCATAGAGCCTACAAAAGCACCTTGTATGGCTTTAGGTCTTGCTACAGGACTTCACAATGATATTTCTGTTAAAGATATAGGTCTGGATGGGCAAACCCTGGCAGATGGTCTTGCAGTAGGTAGATCTTCAGGACTAGTATCAAAAATAATGGAGGATATACTCGATGGCTGCTTAACTATAAGTGATGATAAGTTATATCCTTATATGAAGGCTCTTCATGATGAAGAAAATATATTTATCGAACCTTCTGCAGCTGCTGGTATACACTGTTGCAGCACTTTAGAAAACAATAAAGAGGTAACTAAAGGTATTCATCTAGTTTGGGCAACAGGAGGCAATATGGTGCCTTCAGAAGAGAAAAATCAGTATCTTCAAGGAAAGTTAGACTAATATTACAATCAAAAAAGCTTCTTTCCAATGGAAAGAAGCTTTTTCTTCATTTTATTTCGAATTTGGATTGATGAATTTAATTCCATCTTTTATAACAGAAAGCTCAACCCTCTTAACTTTTGATAATTCACCATCTACACTTATATATATGTCTTCATCCTTTGTTTCCAAATTTAAATTGCTAACCTTATCATAGTAAACAATTTTATTGCCTACTTTAGTGTTTAGATGAGTTCCTTTTTTATATTTTGAAAGCAGTTTAAGCATATCTCTTCTCGTACAAGCTTTAACTAAACCCACATCTACTAAACCGTCCTGAATATCAGCCTTAACTAAAGATTTAAAGCCTCCTCCACAGTAAGCACCTTTGCCAATAGCAATAAGTAGAGCCTTTCCATCATGAATCTTTTCACCATCCATATCTATGATTAGATCTGCCATCTTTTTTTCAAATATTCCTAAAACGGCTCCAAGTCCATAAGCCATGCCACCTTTTATAAGAGGCATTTTCTTAAGCTTCTTAGCAGTTACAACAACCTGTGAGTCAAAACCTATATTAATCATGTTGATACAATATCTTTCATTCTCATATCCTCTATGAAATGATTTATATTTTATTATATCAACCTTTTCAGCTTCTCCCATAATCTGCTTCTCAAGATTTAAAAAATCTTCTGTAGTACCAAAGTTTCTTATGTAATCATTGCCAGTTCCTGTTGGAATAATGCCAATCTCAACATTATCATACCCAAAGGCTCCATTTATAATTTCATTTAGAGTTCCATCTCCACCACAGCCATAAATCCTCGTTATACAGTCGCTACTGCTAGCTCTCGCTAAATCTCTTGCAATAACCTCTCCTGCAAGGGCTTCTTTAGTGAAAATAACCTCTAAATCTATATTTAATTTTTCTTTAATATCATACAGTTTCTCTTCAAGATTAACTGCTTTTCCCTGTCCAGCAACAGGGTTCAATATAAAAAAGTATTTCCTATTCATTTTTACCTCACTTTAAATATTGTACCTTCTTTAAATAAAAAACACAATATATAATTGGATTCATCATTTTTGTGGTAAGTGTTATAATATAAGTATTAATTAGAAAGAAGGAAATATTATGGATGAAAGAATAAAAAAATTATCTGATCTGCTAGTCAACTACTCTACAGATGTACAGACTGGAGAAAAAGTGCTCATAAGCTATGAAGGTGATGTGGCAGTTCCTTTAGTTAGACAGCTTATAAAGGATATTTATAAAGCAGGCGGAAAAGCCTATGTGGAAAATAGAAACTCAATTTTAACAAGAGAAATATTACTAGGTGTAGATCAAGAACAACTTGATTTTATGAATGATTACCAGTTATATCAAATGAAAGGTATGGATGCATATATAGCTATAAGAGCAGGAAGCAACACAGCTGAATTATCAGATGTTCCTTCAGATAAGATGAATATGTATAACAAAACTCTTAGACCTGTTTTAGACTATCGTGTAAATCATACAAAGTGGGTTGTACTAAGATATCCAAATCCATCTATGGCACAACTTGCTTCAATGAGCAGTGAAGCTTTTGAAAACTTCTATTTCGATGTTTGCACTCTGGACTATAAAAAGATGGATAAAGCCATGGATGCACTAGTTAATCTGATGAACAAGACTGATAAAGTTAGATTAACTGGAAAAGGAACAGATATCAGCTTCTCTATAAAAGATATTCCTGCGATAAAATGTTCAGGAGAAAGAAATATTCCAGATGGTGAAGTATATACTGCCCCTGTTAAGGATAGCGTAAACGGCATCATATCATATAACACTCCTAGCGAAGAACAAGGCTTTACTTTTGAAAATATAACATTTAAAGTTGAAAATGGAAAGATTGTTGAAGCGACAGCTAATGATACAGAAAGAATAAATGAGCTTTTGAATACTGATGAATCAGCTAGATATTTTGGAGAGTTTGCTATAGGAGTAAATCCATTTATACTAGAACCTATGAAAGATACCTTATTCGATGAAAAGATTACAGGATCATTTCATCTTACACCTGGAGCTAGTTACGAAGATGCTTTTAATGGAAACAAGAGCGCAATTCACTGGGATTTAGTTATGATACAAAGGGCTGATTATGGTGGTGGTGAAATCTACTTTGATGATGTTCTTATAAGAAAAGATGGAATATTTGTAATTCCTGAGCTAGAATGTCTAAATCCTGAAAACTTAAAATAAAGAAAAAAACCTTCTATTAAAACTAATAGAAGGTTTTTATTTATTCTGAGTGAACTTTCTTTTTATGTTTTATAAATTCTTCTTCAGCTGCCTGCAGTTTGCTAACTAATCTACAGAAGGCTTCTGCATCTTCCTCACCAATTATATCAACAACTTTTTGAGTTATAGATAAAGATCTAGAATGAACTTTTAAAAATAAATCCATATTATCAGAGATACATTGAATTCTTACAGTTCTCTTATCATTCTTATCTGCAAATTTTCTAATCATTCCCTTTTCTTCTAAAGAATTTACTGTTCTGTTGATAAGAGATTTTAACATCCTTGTCTTCTTTGCTATTTCTTTTATAGATAAACTTCCTTCGTTATCTTTGTATTCGTTATAAAGTAGTAGCATTATAACAGACTCATTGTATGATAACTCTCTCGTCATTCTCGTATTCTTAATTAGATTATTAAGAAAAACCCAAGATTTTAATAAGTTCTCTGCTGCTGTCATACTTTCCCCTTTGCCATCCTGCCGACTAATAAACTTACTATCATCTATTTAAAAATTCTATCAATAACTATATATCAATGTCAAATATATTTCCTCTTCCCCATTGCCATTTGCCACAATTGGCACCTACTTGGAAATGAAACTTTGCTATTCCTAAATCATACAGTGCAAACTTGTCATCCTTTATAATATCTGCTCTAACCTCATCATTCTTATAAGAAATGATAACTGGTTGTCTATTCATTGCAGAAGGAGCTATTCTTAGAAGCTTAAGACCTTCATTAATCCAATCAGGTAAATTAGAATCTTTGTGACATAGCTCATCTAAAGATTTTCTTTTTGATGTGGTTCTTTTAATAAGCTTTTCTTTAAAGCCCTTATTTTTACTATATCCGAATACTATAACACAATCTAAAGTTTCTTTATCTGAAATATTGCAAGGAAGATCTTTCTTGCTGTAAGTTCCACCAACCCAACATGTAGATAAACCTAAAGATTCACAAATCAATAGAAGCTTTTCGCCATAATATCCCAGTTTTTCACAAAGATTTATATCATCTTTATTTCCTATTAAAGCTAAATAATTTTCTACACCTTTTAAAAGACCGTAAGTTTTTCTCATAGAATTAAAACCAGAACTATCTCCAATAACAAGCTGTATATTTAAATTTTCTTCTGTATTGATACGCTTTATCTCATATTGTATTGCTTCAATGATTTCTTTTGGTATTTCTTTATTTTCGAAAGTTCTTCTACTTTCTCTATTTAAAATTGCTTCTTTAAAATCTATATTCATTGATATTTCCTTAATTACATTGATAATAGCTCTTTAACCTTTTCCATAGTTTCTCTAATGGACATGTTCTCAGGTTGAACTTTTATATCTGCATATTTTTCATAAAGAGGTTTTCTTTCGTTGAAAAGATCTTCTATTGTTTCACCAGGCTTCATAGATATACCTCTCTCTTCTATATTACCTAGTCTCTTTAAAATTGATTCTAAAGTTAAATCTAAAAATACAACCTTACCTATAGACTTGAAGTGATTCATAGCGTTTTCACTATAAACTGCGCTTCCACCCGTTGCAATAACTGTATTTTCAACATTTAGAGAAGCATTTACATCTCCTTCAATTTCATTGAATCCTTCTTTTCCAACTTCTTCTATAATCTTAGTTAATGTTTTACCCATTCTGTTTTGTATAACGATATCTGAGTCTAAAAAGTCATATCCTAAAGCCTTAGCTAAAACAACTCCTATCGTACTCTTTCCAGCTCCTGGCATACCTATTAAAATTACATTTTTCATATTACCTCCTAATCATTTGCTTTCATTGCTTCAACCATATTTATCCTATCCACCTTTCTTCTCAAGAAGAGATTTGTTACAAGGACAAATAGTAAGATTACAATAAATGATATTATGTAGCTATACAGCATTATATTTCTATCTAACATCAGTCCACCAACTTCAGTTTTTAATACTACAAACCTATGTAAAATTATACCTAGTGGAATTCCAACTACAATTCCCATAAAGGATAGCCAATTAATCTCTCTAAATATATATCTTCTAACTTCATTAGGTAAAAATCCTAAAACTTTCAATGTAGAAAGTTCTTTTATTCTTTCAGTT
>CAMCQA010000033.1 GCA_945876935.1 uncultured Clostridia bacterium
GTAGAGGACAAAATAAAGGGGTTGAATTTAGGTGCTGATGACTATATAGTTAAACCTTTTTCTTTCGATGAGCTTATAGCAAGAATTAATGCTATTATAAGAAGGAGGTATGGAAAGCAAAATAATATTGTTAATATAGGAGAGCTTTCGATAGATATGAGCTCCAAAGTTGTTAAGGTTGATAACTCTGTAATTGAGCTAACAAGCAAAGAATATGCAGTTTTAGAGTATCTGATTCACAATAAGAATAAGATCGTTTCAAGAGACCAGATAAGAAATCATGCTTGGGATTTTGAATATGAAGGGGAATCCAATATCATAGACGTTCTTATTAAGAATATAAGAAAAAAGATTGGCGAAAATGAGGAAAGAAAGTTTATTTATACAAAGAGAGGTATGGGATATGTCATCAAGGATAAGTAATCTATGGGAGTCATTGTTTAGAAGAATTCCAATAGTTAAGAGAATAACCGTATGGTATACCATATTTATATTTTTGATAGTATCTTCTTTGTTTGTGGTTTCTTTTTTAGTACTTGATGATCTGGTTATATACAGCAGCAAGGGAGAATTAGAAAAAGAGGTCAATCAAGCCGCACACGATAAGGATATTTCTAGAATAAGAAGCTTTGATGATGGAATCTTTTTTAGTGTATATGATGAAGAGGGTAATCTTCTTAGAGGTGATAGGTATATTGATGAAGAAGATGCTCCTATTCTTAACGATGGTAAGTTTTCAGATATATCCATAGAAGATAATAATTATTCTATATATGATGTATTTGTAGAGAATAAAAAAGAGCCGAATAAAAGCTATTGGGTAAGGGGAGTTATGCCTTTAGACTCAATAAAGAGAGATACAACTACACTGATGTTCTTAACGCTAGTGATAAGCCCTATATTGATGCTAATTATAATATATGGAGGATATTTAATAACTAAAAATGCTTTTAAGCCAATTAATAACATCGTTAAGACTGCATCAGAGATAGAGAGAAGTGGAGACCTTTCACAGAGAATAGATGTAGGGTATGGGAATGATGAAATAAATAGGATGTCAGCCGTATTTAATAGAATGCTGGAAAGTTTAGAAATATCTTATAATAGGGAGAAAGATTTTACAGGTAATGCGGCGCATGAACTTAAGACACCTCTTTCAGTGATTAGTCTTGAAAGTCAATATATACTTGATTATGGGAAGGATATAAATGAAGCTAAAGAAGCTATGAAGATTATTAAATCCAAGAGCATGGATATGAATAAGCTAATAGATCAGCTTTTACAGCTATCTAGATTGGATAAGGAAAATTTTTCAAAAGAAGAAGTAAATATAAGTGAGATAATTGAGAGCTATATTGATGATAGGAGAAGTTCTATAGAAGAAAAGGGAATTAGTATACATCTTAATGTGGATAAGGATATAAGGCTTTATACAAATGAAACAATGTTTATTAGAATATTTGATAATCTAGTATCCAATGCTATTAAATTTACAAAAGATAGTATATCTGTAAGTCTGTTAAATACTTCAGATAACCCAGGATATACGCAGCTCACAGTTTCTGATAATGGTTGTGGTATTTCAAAAGATCATATAGAAAGAATTTGGGATAGATTTTACCAGGTTGATCAATCAAGAAATAAAGATGTAAATATTGGTTATGGAATCGGTCTATCTATTGTAAAAAAGTTTGTTGATATTCAAAACTGGGATATAGAAGTAGAAAGCGAAGAAAATAAAGGAAGTATCTTCATTATAAAGATGCATTAAAATTAAAAAACCTTCTGAAACTATTTAGTTTTAGAAGGTTTTGTCATTTTTATTATTGAAGATGTTCTTTGGTATTCATACTATTTTAACAAATACTTAGTTTTAGTTTTATTCTTTTCATCTATAGTAATGATGCTTATGCTGTTTTTATCAATTTTGCTGTTCAATAAAGTTGCCGACCAATAATTTACATCATCAGCTTTTCTCATATCGAAAATTTCATTATTTATATTAAGATAAACGTACTTAGCATTCTCATCTATATTCTTAACATTTATAGTTGTAAGCATTTTACCGCTATCATAAGAAATATCTGACTTACTTAAACTAACTGTATTTTCTTTAAATGATGAAAATGTATCTAATTTTGGATTTAAGTCAAAGCTCTTCATTTTTTTGAACTCAAAATACTTATCAGCTAATGTATAGTCAGCGGCTTCAAAGATTACACACTCTGGTTTGAATATATTAAAGTAATAATCAAAGTTTAATACATTTTGATAATCGTGTATTGATATGTACTCTTTCAGACGATTTTCAAGAAATTTGTAGCCCATACCATTCATATAGCTGCCCTGAAATACTAGAGTCTTTGGAGTTGCAGCTACGCTATCATGATTATTTACCGTGTATTGAAAGTATGAATGTTGCTCGTTTAGCTCAAGCTCATCAAAGTCAGATTCTTTATTGATGAGAGGCTTATTGTGAGAAAATATAGGCTCTGTTTCATGTATAGGAAACTTAGAAACAGGTAAGCTGGTATTTAGTTTATTTTCAACTGTAAACTCTTCCTTGGTATTTAACTCCACATTCACACCTTGATTTTTCAGATTTTGTAAAGCTGCATTAACACCATAAAATGCTCCAAGATCATTCCAGTGACCAGCATTGTACTTTTGATTAAAAACAACTTCTCCTTCTTTTGCTTTCTCTATAAGAACATCTGTATTATCTACGTATTTTACACCCATAGCATCTAGATTGGATAGAAATTCTTTTTTCCAGCTGATACGATAATTTACTCCATTAGGTAAATACTTTTCTAGTACTATGCTCTTTGACGGCTCCATTACAAAAAGGAATGGAACACCTCTTTCTTCACAGTAGGTTTGGATTTCTTTAATCATTTTTGCAAACTCTTTATGGTATTCTTCGTAGTCACTTTCCCTCCAAAGTTTGAAGAATATGTAACCGTCTTTTCCATACTCATATGATGGATGAATCATTTCTCCAAATATTTTGTCGTTGGCTATGGTATAGATATTGATTATGTCATCTCTAAAGCCGATTCTGTCATCAAAATAGTTTTTTATAGCTGTGAATTTCCCAATTCCATCAGGATTTTCAAAGTCTGCACTAAAAGGATTATCAGCTAGTTTTCTGTTGTCTATTTCAGATATTACATCAGCTTTTGTATTGAAAAAAATCAATGGTATAGCTAGGATTAAAAAGAAAACTAATATAAATGCAATTTTTAATTTTTTCATATTGATTTCCTCCTTTAATACTGAAAATATATAAACGGGCTATATAAAGAGCTCACCATATATACAATAGAGACAATCATCAACAATAATAAAAATAATTCTTTTACTATAAATCCAACAGGATTGTTATCAAGCTTATGTTTTACTTGATCGAATACTTTATTGTTAAGCAAAGTAGCTCCAAGTATACCTAAAATAGCAAAGAATATAACCTTACTTGTAAGGAAGTATTCCCATGTTAGGAATATATCATTTGCATTTTTAAAGCAGAACATATATTGATAAAGATCAAGAAGTAAACTTGTATCCTGTATTCTAAAGGTCTGCCACCCAATATTTACAACAAACATTGTGATAAACCATCTTAATATAGCAGGTGTATTAGTGTAATATTTGTTGTCTTTCAAGCACCTTTCTATCAATACAAATGTTCCGTGAAGTATGCCCCAAAAAATATAATTATATCCAGCACCGTGCCATATTCCTGTAATTAAAAAGACTATCGCTAGATTTATAAGGGTTCGTCTTTTTCCTTTTCTGTTTCCTCCAAGAGGAATGTAAAGATATTCTCTGAACCATGTTCCAAGAGAAATATGCCATCTTTGCCAAAATTCTGTAATAGATTTTGCAGTATAAGGAAAGTTGAAATTATTTTTAACTCTGATACCAAATAAGGCTGATACACCTATTGCAATATCTGAATATCCTGCAAAATCATAATATATTTGTAAAGTGTATAATATAGCAAATATCCAGGCTGTTGGAGTATCTATACCATATGGAATTTGATCGTAAATATTTGTTACAACAAGACCAAAAAAGTCTGCCAATATTAGCTTCTTTGCAAAGCCTATCATTATTCTATTTATGCCATATGTAAAGTCATCGACACCAAAATAACGGTTCTTTATTTGAGGTTCAAAATCTTTCCACAGTATAATAGGGCCAGAAACTATTTTAGTAAATAGTGACATATATAAAAATACATCTAAGACAGACCCTTTACTAGCATCACCTCTATATACATCGACAACATATGATATTCCAGAAAAAGTTATAAAGGATATACCGAGAGGTACAAATATTGCAGATACACTCCATTCAGCTCCTATAATACTTGATATTACTGAGAAAAAGAATGTTATGTACTTTGCATAAAAGAGCATGCTTAAAAGGATACATATGGATAAAATCAGTATTATTTTACTATTTTTTTTATTTTTTTCCCTAAGTTTGCTTATTAAATATCCAAATATATATATTGAAAGGATATATAGGAAAATATATAACATAGCTATTTTTCCTGTAGCTGAATTATGGTAGCTGTAATAAAAAATAAAGCTTATTCCTATTAAGAAAAAATCGCTTATTCTTAATTTTTCAAATAGCTTTATTTTTTTTTCAGCAAAATGCGAAATATAAAATCCTCCTATACTTAAAGGGAAGAACAGAAAAATAAATATACTTTGAGTGAAGCTCATTGCAATCTCAACTTTCTAAAAATTAAACTTTTATAACATGTAACTAAATTAATATTTTCTTTATTTTTCAATAAAACTAATAAACATAATTATATATCTTTACTAGGAGAATCGCAATAGCAAAATACAAGTATTCATGCCTCTAAAGCGTGATTAACTAAAGTATAAATAGCAATTTGATATCTCAAAATCATAAAAAAAATATTTTTTTAAATTTTAGATATTTTATTAAATATTCATCTTGTATTCATTTTAGGAAAATATAATTGACTTAACAATAAAGCTTATAAAGAAAATTGATTAAAGAAGAAAGGAAATACTAATATGAACAATGAAAAGAAAAATAAAATAAATGAAGAAATTATAAAAGATGATGTTGAAAAGGTGGAGGAAAGTACAATGGAAAAGGAAAAAGTAGAAGATAAGAAATTTGAGCAAGAAACAGAAGAAGTAGTAGAAAATCAATATGAAGAATCAAAAGGGATTCTAAGAAAAGTTTTTTCAAATAGAGCTATTAAAATTGCAGCAGCGCTTGTAATATTTGTAGGCTTAGTGGGAGGTAGCGTTAAAGCTATAGAGGAGTACAGAGAGTACAAAATGGAAGGTGGAAAAATAGAGTTTGATTTATTTGACGATGATGACGATTCAGATTGTGTATCAGGTGCGACATCTAAAGGTGATAATGCAGATTCCAAGGAGATAGAAAATAAAGATTTTTCAGAAGAAGATAAGGCAAACATTGAAAAAATAAAAGAAGTTATAGCTAGTGATCTAGGAACAGAAGTTGATAAATTAAAATTCACTAAGATAAAAACTGATACAACAGATGACTATATGACTAAGGAAGATAAAACAAGGAAAAAAGTATATGAAATAGAAGTGATATCTGATAATACAGAACATGAATTTGAGATAGACTATACAACTTTAGAAGTGTTGAAAAAAGAAATAGACTAAGATATAATTATTAAAAATTAAAACTTAGATGTTACTTAGTTCTATGAAAGGATGACAGATGAAACAGTATGTAGTTGATGCTTTTGCAGAAAAGATCTTTGAAGGAAATCCAGCTGCGGTTATAATATTGGAAAATGATTGGCTAGAAGATAAGCTTATGTTAAATATAGCAAAAGAAAATAACTTATCAGAAACTGCATATGCATATAAGGTATCAGAAGGTCTATATAGATTAAGATGGTTCACTCCTGGTGGAGAAATAGAACTTTGTGGTCATGCCACTTTAGCTACCGCATTTACGATTATGAATTTTTATGATAGAGAACTTTCAGAAATTTCATTTGATACGTTAAGTGGTATTTTAAAGGTAGTAAAAAAGGATGATAAATTTGAAATGTCTCTTCCTGCTTATGATTTGAAGAAGCTTGAAGTAACGGATTTGATGGAAGAAGCGATAGGATATAGACCAATAGAAGCCTATATAGGAGATCATCTTTTATGTGTCTTTGAGAAGGAAGATGTTATAAGAGGAATGAAGCCAGATATGGATAAGGTTAGGGCATTGGAAGGGATAATGCTTCAGGTTACAGCTAAAGGTGAAGGGGAATACGATTGTGTTTCAAGAGCTTTTGGACCTAAGCTGAATGTAAATGAAGACCCTGTATGTGGATCAGGGCATTGTCATATCATTCCTTATTGGTCTAGTAAGTCTAAACAAAAAGAGTTTAAAGCATATCAAGCATCAGATAGAGGGGGAGAGCTATATTGTAAAATAGATGGTGATAGAGTTTATATAGCAGGAAAGGCTGTTCTGTTCTCAGAAGATAATATAAACATTTAAATTAAGCAGATATATAATGTGGCAGGAAAAATATCTTTCCTGCTTTTTTATTTGTATTAATTATAGATAAATATAGAACTACCCATAAAGAATCATTCTTTATGGGTAGTTAATTGTTGAATTATTTTTTTATACCGTTTTTAAAATCTCGAGCAATTTTAACCTGTTGTATTATAAGTGTCGGTGCAAATGAGAGACCGATGACTGTCATAAATAATTTTAATGACATAGGCTCAATATAAAATGCGTTTTGTAGCCCAGGTGCAAATAGAATTAAGCTAAGAAGAAGGAAGCCCACTATGAAAGCACCTATTGTATACATATTTGTAAAAAGCTTAAGTTTTAATATTGACTGGTCTCCTCTAGAGTTGAAACCATGCCATAATCTACCTAGACAAAGGGTTGCAAATGCCATAGTCATCGCCATTTTAGTGCTATAGTTTAATCCTATATAAAAGGCAATCATAGTTCCAATTGATAAGGCTAATCCTTGTAAGCCAATATCTCTTAAGAACTTTTTATCCATTATGGACTCACTGCTTTTTCTCGGTTTATTGTAAATTAAAGCCTTGTTTGTCGGCTCCATACCTATAGCAAGAGCTGGAAGACTGTCTGTGATCAAATTGATAAATAGCAAGTGTACTGCAGCAAATGGTGCAGCAAGCCCAGCTAAAGATGCATAAAGAACACAGAATATACCAGCAGCATTTCCCGATAGAAGAAACTTGATTGAATTCTTTATATTTTCATAAATATTTCTTCCGTTCAATACAGATTTAATAATAGTAGCAAAGTTATCATCTGTTAGAATCATATCAGCAGCATCTTTTGACACTTCCGTTCCAGTTATTCCCATAGCTATTCCGATATCGGATTGCTTTAGAGCAGGGGCATCATTGACTCCATCGCCAGTCATAGCAACTATATAATCCATACTCTGCCAAGCATTTACTATTCTTATTTTGTGATCTGGAGAAACTCTTGCATAAACAGATACTTTTGGAAGTATTTCTATCAGCTCTTCTTCAGAAAGAGCATCTAGCTCAAGACCTGTAAGAGCCATATCTCCATCTTTAAATATGCCTATTTTTTTAGCTATAGCAGTTGCTGTAACCTTGTGATCTCCCGTTATCATAATAGGTTTAATACCAGCTTTTAGAGCATCTTCAACTGCGTCTTTAGATTCTTCCCTAGGAGGATCCATCTCAACGATAAGACCTATAAAGGTCATATCATTTTCATTTTCAAAGGAAAGAGCTATATCAGGCTGCTTTGGAGAAATTTCAATATTTTTCTTAGCGAAAGCCAAAACTCTAAGTCCATTTTTAGAATAGTTATCATTTGCTTCAACTATTTTATTTAATATATTCTCATCTAAAACTGAACATTGGCCTGAAACATCAAGGTAGGAAGAGCATCTTCCAATTAGAACATCAGGCGCTCCTTTTGTGAACATTGTATTAGTTCCATCGACTAGATGAAGTGTGCTCATCAGCTTTCTATCAGAATCGAAAGGAAGCTCTGATAGTCTAGGATATTTTTTTAATACTTCATTATAGTCATCCTTAAGCTTTAGATAGTGATCAACTAGAGCTGTTTCTGTTGGATCTCCAAACGTTACGCCGTCCACTAGGGCAGTGTCATTACACAATATGGATGAAAGAAGCAGAGTTTCTTTATTTTCTAAGAAGCAGAAGGTATCTTCTACAACCATTTTGTTTTGAGTTAAAGTTCCTGTTTTATCAGAACAAATAATAGAAACGCTTCCAAGACCTTCAACAGCTTGAAGCTTTTTAATAATAGCATTTTCTTTAGCCATTCTAGATGTACCTATAGCTAGTGAAATGGTTATTATTGATGATAGAGCCTCAGGAATAGCTGCAACAGCAAGAGCAACAGCAAATAAAAGCGCATCTACAATGCTCTCTCCTCTTATAATGCTTAGGCCGAAAACTAGGGCGCATATTATCATTATAACTATAGAAAGTTTTTTGCTGAAACTGTCCATACTTTTTTGAAGAGGTGTCTTTCTATCTTGAGCGCTTGAGATAAGACTAGCTATTTTACCTAGCTCAGTTCCTTCTCCTACAGCGGTTGCTACAAAAATACCTCTACCATAGGTTACAAGGGAAGTAGAGAAAACCATGTTTGTCTGATCACCTAAAGAAACTTGATCTTTGTCAATAATATCAGAAGATTTTTCAACTGCTTCTGATTCACCGGTGAGAGCACTTTCATTTACTTTAAGAGAATATACTTCAATCAGTCTTCCATCGCATGGAACGATGTCTCCTGCCTCTACTTTAACAATATCTCCAGCAACTATCTCTTGGGCATCTATTTCAACTTGAACACCGTCACGAATAACTTTAGCTGTGGGAGATGAGAGCTTCTTTAAACTGTTTAGAGACTTTTCAGCCTTAACATATTGAACTGTACCTAATATTGCATTAAGTATTATTACTGTGAGTATTACTAGCGCACTCTCTATATTTCCTGTAGCTAGAGAAATAATAGATGCGGCTATAAGGATAATTACTAGCAAATCTTTAAATTGCTCTGCAAATATGACTGCTAAACTTTTCTTTTTTCCTTCACTTAATCTATTTTCACCAAACTGCCACCTGTTCTTTTCAATTTGCATTTCTGAAAGCCCATTGACATTGGAATCAAAGTTAGATAAAACTTCATCTTTTGATTTATTAAAGAACATTTTTACCTCCGTAATTTATAAATGTATAGAATTTAATTTTAATATGACTGCATGATTATTGCAAGAAATAATTGACCTGAAGATAGTATTTTGTTAGAATGTGAATAGATACATTAGGAGGGAATTATGAAGAGAATTAAGACTTTAGAAACTAAAAACTTAAAGCAGTCAGCTATGAATGGTGGTTGTGGAGAATGTCAAACTTCTTGTCAGTCTGCTAGTAAGACTTCATGCAGCGTAATCAATCAGAAGTGTGAACAGGAAAAAATTAAGTAAGGTTTAGGCTGCCGTAGGGCAGCCTTTAAAATTTTATTGAGGAAAGGTTTCATTAAAAATGATTCACCAGTTTAAAAAAGATGGATATAATATAGTTATAGATAACAACAGTGGAAGTATTCACAGTGTAGATGAGCTAGCTTACGATATTATTCATAGTTATAGCTCTCTATTTGTTTTAAAAAACAATAAGAATAAAGAAGAAAGTATATTTGATGAAAAAAATAAAGAGGTTCTAAATAATATAATTTCTGAAATTGTTTCAAAGCACAGCGCTGATCAATCTGATATATTAGAAACTATTGAAGACATAGAGACATTGATATCAGAGGGAAAGCTATTTTCAGAAGATGATTTTTCTAGTATCGCTCAAACCTTGAAACAAAAGATGGGAACTTTGAAAGCAATATGCCTTCATGTCGCACATGACTGCAATATGGATTGCCAATATTGTTTTGCTGGAAAAGGACATTACAGTGGAGACAAGGGTCTTATGAAGCTGGATATAGCTAAGAAGGCAATAGACTTTTTGATAGCAAATAGTGGTAATAGGCGAAATTTAGAAGTAGACTTTTTTGGAGGAGAACCTCTTTTAAATTGGGAGCTTTGTAAAGAAACAGTAAAGTATGCTAGAAAAATTGAAAAAGAGCATAATAAAAATTTCAGATTTACTTTAACAACGAATGGATTGCTAGTTAATGATGAAGTAATAGATTTTTCCAATGAAAATATGTGCAATGTAGTTTTAAGCTTAGATGGCAGAAAAGAAACTAACGATAGGATGAGAAAGACAAAGTCAGGTGGTGGAACTTACGACTTAGTATTAGAGAAGTTTAAAAAGTTTGCAGAGAAAAGAGGCCATAAAGACTATTATGTAAGGGGAACTTTTACAAAAAACAATCTTGATTTTGCAAAAGATCTTATACATATGGCAGATTTAGGCTTTAAAGAGCTCTCAATAGAACCTGTAGTTACCAGCGATGATGTAAACTATGCGATTGATGAGGCTGATGTAGATAAAATCATGGAAAATTATGACATTTTAACAAAAGAAATGAATGAGAGAGCAGGGAAAGAAAACTCATTTAATTTTTATCATTATGATATAGATTTTATGAAAGGGACTTGTGTTGCAAAGAGAGTGGCAGGTTGTGGAGTAGGAACGGAGTACCTAGCTATTACACCTGAAGGAGACATATATCCTTGTCATCAGTTTGTTGGAGATGAAGAATACTTACTTGGTAATTTAGAGACGGGAATAGTTAATTTTGAAAAAAAGAGAGAGTTTGAAGAAGTAAGTGTATATTCAAGAGAAGATTGTATAGATTGCTTTGCAAAGCTGTATTGTAGTGGAGGTTGTTGTGCCAACTCATATCATACACATGGAACTATTTTAAAAACTCATAGTCTTTCTTGTACACTTCAAAAGAAGAGGGTAGAAAACTCTATAGCTATGGAGATAAAGAAGCTAGATGAAGAAGATAGAATATAATAAGTGAAGCTTAAGATAATAAAAATGCTCAGAATATATCTGAGCATTTTTATTTACACACCACAATTTATTAACATAATGAAATAAAAATAAAAGATATGTAATATTTAAAAAATAGCATATTTAAACATTACAATACCTTCTATTTTATGATAAAATTATACTGATAAGGTATGATTAAAATGGTATTTATATACATTTAGTGTAGTATAAGTTGAGGAGAGGTTTATGGCAAGATATGCTAGACATACTCTGAGGAGTGGAAAATATAGCAATGGAATAGTGAGAAGAAGAGGCATAGGTCGATATGTTTTTTTAGGTGTTATAATATTTGCTTCAATTATAGGGCTTATAACTCTCTTTAAAATTATAGACAATAAAAATTACGAAGATGAAGCTTCATTTATAGAATATGCTGAAAGACATTTTGCAGAAGCCAAAGACTCAGATAAGTTAGGTGAGCTACAGGAAAAATATGATTATGGAAAGCCTTCATCAGTTGCTATGAACTATCCTAAGATAGGTAGCGACTTTATAGATAAAGAAGTTAAGACTACAGTAGAAAGAAGAAAGGCAGATTTTCTATCACAACATGAGGAAGACCCTAAAAATGAAAAATATGCTTTGCTTGTTTCTACAGATACATACAGCAGTGATAAAACTGACAGCATAGTGTTAAAAACAGTAGAGAAGGAAGAGAATGAAGCAGGAAAACTCATCCAAACTTATGAAAAGGTTGATGTTTTAACTTTTGATAAGGAAAGCAAATCCAAAATATATCCTATTATGGTATTTGAAGTTGGATACCAAGAAAAGCTTAGTAAATATTTTGAAGAGTTTTTGAAAGAAGAATATGATGATGTATTAGGAGATGATTATAAGAAATATCTTGACCCTAAAGAAAATAAATTTGATAAATTTGCTCTAGATGGAGATGAGGCCGTATTCTTCTTTGATAGTGGAACTTTAACAAATGATGGAAAGGCATTGACTATAAAGGTTGATAAATCTGATATTAAAGATTTGTTTAGAAGTGAAACTAATAGTAGAAAAATAGATGTTGATAAGCCTATGGTTGCCATTACGTATGATGATGGTCCATCTTCCACAGAGACCGCAAAGATTTTAGATACTCTGGAGCAAGAAAAGGTTGTAGCTACATTCTTTGAAATAGGAAAAAATGTGGATCAAGTTAAAGACTCTTCAAAGCTGCTTAAGAGAATGGATAGTCTTGGATGTGAAATAGGGTCTCATACATACACTCATAGAAATCTTCTTAGACTTACAGATGAAGAACTTAAAGAAGAAAATGAAAAAACTGATATAGCCATAGAAAAAGCTGTAGGTTATGTACCTTACATATACAGACCACCTTATGGTTCAGGTAGCGACAAGACCAATGAAGTTTTTGGAAAAGCTTCTATATTGTGGTCTGTTGATACAGAAGATTGGAAGAATAGAACAAAAGAAGCTGTTGTAGATAGTGTTAAATCTCGAGATGATTTAGATGGTCATGTTATTTTGATGCACTCCATATATCCGCATACAGCTGAAGCTACCAAAGAGCTTATACCTTGGCTAAAAGAGAAAGGATATCAACTGGTAACTGTATCAGAACTTATAACTTACAAGTTTAATGAAGACCCTAAACAGATAAGAACTTTTGGAGGATCTTTCTTTACGAAGAAAGGTACAAAAAAATAATAAAATAAGGAGGAAATTTTATGCAAAACTTCAACTGGGCATGGGTTTTAGGCCCTATAGTTGGAGCAGTAATTGGTTATTTTACTAATTTAATAGCTGTTAAAATGCTATTTTTCCCATTGGAAGAAAAAAGAGTTTTTGGTGTGAGAATACCTTTTACTCCAGGAATTATTCCTAAGGAAAAATTAAGACTAGCAAGAAAAATAGGAGAAGCCGTAGGAGAAGATATCTTTACTAAGGATGATATTACAAAAGGGTTAATCTCCGATTCAATAAAAAATAAAATAGAGGACGAAATAAAAAGAATCATTGATGAACTACAAAGTGACTATACTCCTATTAAGCAAAAAATGTCTGTTTTATGGCAGATAAACACTATAGAAGCCTTTTCAGAAAAGTCTAAAAAAGTTATAAGTAAGACTATATATGATAAGATAAGGGAAATGAATATAGGAGATACTTTATCAGAGGAAGTCTGTGAAGGTATAAAAAGAAAGACTAAACCAAGCTTTTTACTTTCTATATTGATGGGAGATAAGGTAGTTGATGACTTTAAGGTAAGTATTTCCAATAAAATTGATACTTATGTAGATGACAAAGTTTATAATATGATATATTCAAAGGTAGATGCAGAAATTGACAATTTAATTTCATCATCACCATCTGATATAATGGGAAAGATTGATATAAATCTTTTCGATTACTCTAGTATGGCAGTAAGAATATATGAGATTTTTGTGATGAAACATCTTGAAAAGCTTATAGATGAGATGA
>CAMCQA010000034.1 GCA_945876935.1 uncultured Clostridia bacterium
ACTACAGGTTCATTATATCCAGGCATGTCCCAAGGCTCAGGCTTAACAAATGAATCTATTGGAGCTGAAGCTTGTATCGCTTGACAAAACTTTACTAGAGCTTCTGGATCGTTTAGTTTGATACTTTGTATTATATCACTGCGCTTATCACTTGCTTTTGGGCAAACTTCAAAGCCAAGATCTTCATACACTTGTCCACATAAAATAGCACCTTTTATAGCGCCATTTACAATCTGTGGAGCCATAAATATACCTTGTAGTATTCTTCTAGTTTGATCAAATGTCAGTCCGCATTCTCCGCCAATTCCAGGACAAGTTAATCTATAACTTATAAGATCAATTAAAGTTTTGTGTCCAACGATATATCCACCTGATAAAGCTAGAGAACCTCCTGGATTTTTTATAAGAGATCCAGCCATTATATCTACACCCACATCCGTAGGCTCTAAATAATCTAAAAACTCTCCATAGCAATTATCTACCATGAATATAATGTCTTTATTTATTGATTTTACAAGGTCTACAGCCTCTCTAATTTCATCTATAGTAATAGCTTTTCTCCAGCTGTATCCGGTAGCTCTCTGAAGACAAACCATTTTAGTTTTTGAAGATATTGCAGACTTTATACCATTGAAATCTAAAGCACCATCTTTTAAGTTAACCTGATTATAAGTTATTCCAAATTCCTTTAAAGAACCCATGTTCTCACCTCGAACGCCAATAACTTCTTCCAAGGTATCATATGGTCTACCGGAAATATATATAACCTCATCATTAGGTCTTAGAATGCCAGATAATGTTAGAGCCAATGCATGAGTACCATTTACTATTTGAGTTCTAACTAAGGCTGATTTTGTATTAAATATAGAAGCAAAGATATTTTCAGTTGCCTCTCTTCCTATATCATCATATCCATAACCAGTATTCCACTGAAAATGCCTATCAGATATATTGTTATCTTGAAAAGCCTTAAGAACTTTATAGTGATTATAAGATGCTATCTTATCGTATTCGTAAAAATATGAACTTGCTTTTTTTTCTGCAGCTTCAATAATACTTAATGTCTTTTCATCTATGTTCCAACCATCTTTAAGAATATTACTTATCATCAGTTTCGCTTCCTTCTAATCTTTCCTTTTCCCATTCCATACCTTTTACAAGGTTTCTTTTTACATCTCTTTTGTGTGCAGCATAAAGCTGTGTAGTAGTAACTTGCTCGTGGTCAAGCAGAGCCTGAACATCAAAAATTGAATTTCCTCTAGCTATTAGACTAGTTGCAGTTGTAGCTCTAAGTTTGTGTGGACTGTATCCGGAAGACCTGCTAGTTTTCATACCTATAGATGTGTATTTTTTTACCAGCTCCCTTATTTGACGCTCTGTTATTCTATTGCCTTGTAAAGATAGAAATAATGCGTCTTCATCGTTATCTACACGTTCGTTTTCTATATAATCGACAACAGTTTCAGTTGCAGATTGATTTAAAGGCATTATAGCCTCTTTTCCCCTCTTTCTATATATGAGGAATTCGCCTCTATTGAAGTTGAAAGAAGAAATATTGAGTTGTTGAAGTTCTGATAGTCTAAGTCCATAGGTTAAAAAAAGCATAAGTATAGCTTTATCTCTCTTCTTAGTTTTCTCCCAATATTGACGCTCTTTGTCTGTAAGACCGCTTCCATTTGATACAGCATCTAACATTATCATTACTTCATCATCTTCAAGAGCTTTTATTTCTCTTTCTGTACTCTTAGGAAGCCTTATAGGATCAAAACCATCAGTTATATTTTTTTCTAAAAGACCATCTCTATAAAGCTGTTTAAACATTACAGAAATTGAAGATTTTTTTCTAGCTAATGTCTTATTGCTATTTTCATAAACATATATAGCTTTTTCTGTCTCTTTTTCATATTGTCTTGAGTAGTCTATAAATATATTTATGTCTACAGAATTGATTTGCTGCACTTCACTTAGCTTAATATCTTTCGTTTCAGTAGCTGTAGTTAAATCTGTCTCGCTAATAAGGTACTGAAAGAAAAATTGTAAATCATTGAGATAAGCAAGCCTTGTCATTGGCAGCACATTTCCCTTTAATTAATAAATTTTGTGATAATTTATTATATTTTTTTATCTTTTTTTTCAAGCTGATACTCCTTTGTTACTATATTATCAGTCTTATAAATATTATTATGAATTTTTACACTTTTTTTGCTAACCATTCCAGTACATCCTTTTCGTTTTGAAGAGAAAGGTTAAACCATTTCATATCATCATATCTTCTAAACCAAGTAAGTTGTCTCTTTGCATATCTTCTGCTATTTCTCTTAATTAAACCAACAGCATCATCAAGAGATATGTTTCCATATAAATAATCAATGAGCTCCTTGTAGCCTATAGCTTTCATGGCTGTAGAGTTTCTAGGTACATTCATTTTTAAGAGATTTTTAACCTCGTCTAAGAGCCCCTCTTTCATCATAATATCTACTCTTAGATTAATTCTATTATAAAGTTCTTCTCTGTCTCTATTTAGGCATATGAGAAATGGTTCATATTTTGATTTTGTAAAAGACTTTTCTTCAAAGCTTTTTTTACTTTTTCCTGAATGTATAATTTCAAGAGCTCGTATTACTTTAACAAGATTGTTAGGATGAATTTCACTAGCTGCCTTCTCATCTAACTCTCGCAAAATATTATGAACATGAATCTTACCATATTTATTTGCCAAATCTTCGTACATAGATCTGAATTCATAATTTCTCTCACTTGATGAAAAGTCCATATCGTATAATATAGAATTTAGATAAAGACCAGTTCCCCCCGCTATAATAGGCAGTTTTCCTCTGTTGAGGATATCATCTATAGCTTCTCTAGCTAATTTACAATATAGAGCCACTGAGAAGTCCTGAGATGGATCTATTTCATCTACTAGATGATGCTTTGCCATAGAAAGTTCTTCATAGCTTGGTTTTGCAGACCCTATATTCAAGTATTTATAGAGCTGCATAGAGTCACAGGAAACGATTTCACCATTGAAACTCTGGGCTATATCTATTGCATATTTTGTTTTTCCTACGGCTGTTGGTCCAGCTACTACAACGATTCTATTACTCATATTAAAACTATATTCTTTTAAATCTTTTTTCTATTTCTTTCTTTTCTATTTTTATAAAAGTTGGTCTTCCATGAGGACAGGAATAAGGATTATTACACTTTTCCATGGAAGATAATAAAGTCTTTATCTCTTGTATATCAAGGCTATTATTTCCTTTTATAGCTGCTTTGCAAGCCTTGGTAGCAATTCTATCTAACAATTTTTTATCATCAAAGGCACCTTTGTCATCAAAAGTATCAAAGAAATCTTTTAAGAAGTTTTCTGCTTCCGATAGTCCAAATAATATTGGGATTTCAGTTACCCTGTATTCTTTAGGACCAAATTCTTCAATAGTAAAGCCACATCTTTCAATTATTTTCATCCATATGCTTTCAAGTTCCTTTTGTTTATATGATACAGATATGATGAATGGATTGAACGTTATTTGTCTGCTTATAGAACTGTTTTCATAGTCCTTTAAAAACTTCTCAAAGAAAACTCGCTCATGGGCAGCATGTTGATCTACAAAGTATATAGAGTCAAAATCCATAAGCTGTATATACGTTCCAAATACTTGGTTTACAATAGTAAGCTTTGAAAAATCGAAAATGGTAGATGACATTTCTTCATTTTTGTTAAAAATATCATCCTGTACCTCAGTTTCTTTTTGTATAGATACTACTTCTTCTTCCTTAATTTTGGAAAAGTTTTTTAATATATCTAAGTCACTTAAAAACTCGATTGAAGAAGCCTCTTTATTTGTGGTATTAGTAGCTTCTATATCAATGGAAGAATCAGAGTTTTCATTTAATCTATTATCAGAACTATTTTTATTTAAATGATTCAAATCTAAAGTTGTATCGTGATAGTTTTTATTTTCAAGACCATTCTTATCAATACTACTATTGTCATCAAAACTATGTTGGTTAGATGTTTTAAAACTATTTTTTTCAACTAGAGTAAGCCCCTTCTCAGAGTTTAAGGCATTTACAATAGCTCTGTTTACATTATCGATAATAACATCATCATCGTGGAACTTAACTTCTTTTTTATTTGGGTGTATATTTACATCCAGTTTTAGAGGATCAATCTCTAAAAATATGTAACATATAGGGTGTCTTCCCTCAAATAGCCTATCAGAATAAGCTTTACTTATAGCTTTTTCGATTACTTTACTATTCACTATTCTTCCATTTACAAAGAATAATTGTTCCCTTCTCGACGCTCTTGATAAAGCTGGCGGTGACACATATCCACTTACTTTTATATTATCATCATAAGAAAGTTCAATCAGTTTATCAGCTTCTATGCCTCCTGAAATAGTTCTTATAGCATCTATTACTCTTCCCTTTCCATTAGTTGAAAATAGGATTTTACCATTATTTATAAGCATTATTTTTATATTAGGATAAGCTATGGCTATGCTCGTTACAAAATCAATAATAATGCTGGCTTCTGTTCTATCTGCCTTTAAAAACTTCAATCTTGCAGGAGTATTAAAGAATAAATCTTTTATAACTATAGTTGTCCCCTGTGGAGCTCCAAAGCTAGTTGTTTCAAGAGTTTCGCCTCCCCAGATAATTTCAGATGAAGCTTTAGTCACAAGCTCAACTTTAGAAACAGCAGCTATACTAGCTAGAGCTTCACCTCTGAAACCTAGAGTTAGAATACTGTCAAGATCTTCCTCGGTTTCTATCTTAGATGTAGCATGCCTTAAGAAAGCTAAATTAATATCTGACTTTTCAATTCCTATGCCATTGTCAGAAACTCTAATATAGCTTTTCCCACCATTTTTTATTTCTATTGTTATTTTATCGCTTTTAGCATCTATGGAGTTTTCAACCAACTCCTTTATGATTGAGACAGGTCTTTCAACTACTTCTCCAGCAGCTATCTTATCTGCCACCTTTTTATCAAGTATTCTTATCATAAACTATTCTTTCTTGTTAGTACTTATAAATATTGATATTATTAGAAGCTGAATTTTATCTGCTCTTCATCTATATCTAAATATTTCTTTTGGTTTCTTTCCAGTTCCTTAAGTTTTTCTTCAGCATTTTCCACAAGTTCTGTAGGTGCACCAGCAAGTTTAGCTACATGAATGCCGTAGCTTCTAGATGCGCTGCCTTCAACTATTTTATGAAGAAACACAATGTTGCCATTTTCCTCTAAAACATCTACAGTTAGATTTTTAAAGCCTGAAAGCTCTTTTTCTAAGCTTGTTAGTTCGTGATAGTGAGAAGCAAATAGAGTTCTCACCTTTCTATCGCCCCTACATAGATATTCAGCAGTAGCCCATGCTATGGAAAGACCATCATAAGTACTTGTGCCTCTTCCTATCTCATCAAGGATAACAAGGCTATTCTTAGTTTGATTATTCAGTATATAAGAAAGCTCGTTCATCTCTACATAGAAAGTACTTTGCCCGCCAATTAAATTATCGCTAGCGCCTATTCTTGTAAATATCCTATCTACAAGACCAATAGAAGCTTTTGTACAGGGAACAAAGCATCCAGCCTGAGCCATTAAAACTATAAGAGCACTCTGCCTCATATATGTAGATTTACCTGCCATATTTGGACCTGTTATAAGAAGCATAGAAGCGTCCCCTTTGTTAATATAAAGGTCATTTGGCACAAATATACCATCATCTATAAGTTTTTCGATTACAGGATGTCTAGCTTCCTCTAAAACTATTTCGTCTTTATCGTGTACATTTGGTCTTACATATCCGTTTTGAGTACTTACTTCTGCAAAAGATAAAAGAACATCAATATCTGAAATGGCTTTCGATGTTGATAGTATTCTTCCTATCTCGGCTTTTATAGTATTTCTTACGTAGCAGAAAACTTCATACTCTCTTTGGTTTATTTTAGTTTCAGCATTGAGAACTAAAGCTTCCATCTCTTTTAACTCAGGTGTTATATATCTTTCAGCGTTAGCTAAAGTTTGTTTTCTTATATAGTTTTCAGGAGCTAAGTCTATTTGAGACTTTGTAATTTCAATATAATATCCGAAAACTTTGTTATAGCCCACCTTTAGCTTAGATATACCTGTCTTTTCTTTTTCTATCGTTTCTAGGTTTGAAATCCATTCCTGAGCATCTTTTATTGAATCTTTAAGGGTATCCAGCTCTTCATCGAAACCAGGTTTTATTATCTTTCCTTCTCTTAATGAAAAAGGAGGATCTTCAACTAATGCTTCATCTATAAGTTTGTAAATATCTTCAAGAGTGTCTATTTCTTCACTTATAGATTTCAAAAGACTACTGCTCGATTCTTTTAAGTCTAATTTAATATCCAATAAATTGTGAGTAGATATTCTTAGTGCTATAAGGTCTTTTGGATTTGCTGTATCATAAGTAATCTTACTAGCTATTCTCTCAAAGTCATAAATAGGTCTTATAAGTTCTCTAAGGTTGTTTCGTAAGAGAAACTCATCACATAGATTTTCTACAGCATCAAGCCTTTTATTTATTTGATCAAGTTGATTTAAAGGTTCTCTTATCCACTTCTTTATCTTTCTTCCGCCCATTGCTGTTAAGGTCTTATCTAAAACCCAAAGTAATGAACCTTTAACTGTCTTATCTGCTAGTGTTTCTGTCAGTTCTAGATTTTTAATCGTAGACTTATCTAGCATCATTGTTGAGCCGACTCTATAAACATTTAATTTTTGTATATTATCAAGATCTCTTTTCTGAGTTTCTCTAAGGTAAATTAAATTCATAGCAGTTGAGCTCATAAGCTCAATAGAATCTTCATCAAGGCCCATAGCAGCAATATTAGAAACTTTAAATTGTTTTTTTAACAACCTGTTTGTATCTATTGTGTTATATTCTTTTTCAGGTATAACATTTAAGTAAACATCTAGGTATAGCTTAAGTTTTTCTATATCTAAATGATTGTTTGCAAATTCATTTATTATTATTTCTTTTGGAGATATTCTTACAAGCTCATTTAATAAAGTTGAAAATTCATTATCTATATTAAATTCACAAGCTTCCATTTCTCCTGTTGAGATATCACAGTAGGATAACCCTATATTGTTTTTTCCAATATAAATTGATGCCAAGAAATTATTCTCCGCATCTTTCAGTCCTTTTCCACCAACCAGTGTTCCAGGAGTAACTATTTGAACTACTTCTCTTTTTACAATATCCTTAGTAGCAGAAGCATCTTCTACTTGTTCGCATATAGCGACTTTATAACCTTTTTCTACTAGTTGTGCAATATATTCATCTGAAGAATGAAAGGGAACTCCGCACATCGGAGCCCTTTCTTCCATTCCACAGTTTCTTCCTGTTAAAGTTAATCCTAACTCTTTTGAGGCTGTTAAGGCGTCATCGAAGAACATCTCATAAAAATCACCTAATCTAAAAAATAGAATAGAATCTTTATGCTGATCCTTTATATTGATATATTGCTGCATCATAGGAGATAACGCCATAGCTTTCCTCCTATTTTCTGTTGTTGTAAGCTTCGATACCTAGTCTGATTAGCTCAACACCTCTTCTCATTGATGGCTGATCTAATACGTAAGCTATTCTCATTTCATCCTTACCTAGACCTTCTGTAGCGTAGAATCCTTCAGCTGGAGCGAACATAACTGTTTCTCCGTTGTCATCAAATTCTTCTAGAAGGAACATTAGGAAGTTTTCAATGTTGTCTACTGGAAGCTTAGCAGTGATGTAGAATGAACCACCTGGCTTCTGGCAAACAACCCCTGGAATCTTCATTAATTCTTCATATACCACGTCTCTTCTAGCACAGTATTCAGCTTTTACTTCATCATAGTAAGAAGCAGGTAGCTTGTAAAGAGCAGCTGCACCAACCTGGTCGATAGTTGAAGTACATAGTCTACCCTGAGCTATCTTCATAACAGCTGACATGAAATCCTTATTCTTAGAAATTAGGCAACCAATTCTAGCTCCACAAGCTGAGAATCTCTTTGATACAGAGTCGATGATTATTACTCTGTCAGCAATATCATCTAACATACCAAAAGATGTTGCATCTTTTCCATCATATACGAATTCTCTGTATACTTCATCAGCGATGATGTATAAATCATGCTCTTTAGCGATTTCGCCAATTAGCTTTATTTCATCAAGAGTTAGAACAGCACCTGTTGGGTTACCTGGTGAAATACAGCAGATAGCCTTTGTATTAGGTGTAATAGCTGCTTCAATCTGCTCTCTCTTAGCATAGTGATATCCATCTTCAGCCTTTGTAGTAATTGGAACTACTTTACCGCCAGCTGCAGTTGCAAATGTGTGGTAGTTTGTGTAGAAAGGCTCAGGAATAAGAACTTCATCACCATCGTTTATCATAGCTAGGAAAGCCATTGTTAGAGCTTCTGAACCACCTGTTGTAATGATGATATCTTCTCTCTGGTAATGCATATCATAAGATTTGAAGTAATCTATAATAGCATCCTGAAGTACAGGAAGACCACCAGATTCAGCGTATGCTATAACTTTCTGATCGAAGTTTCTGATAGCATCCATAAATACAGCTGGTGTTTCAACGTCTGGCTGACCGATATTTAAGTGATAAACTTTTTTACCAGCATCCTTAGCTTTCTGTGCTATAGGATTGAATTTTCTAATTGGTGAAAATTGCATTGCTTCAACTCTGTTGGATAATTTCATTTCTTTTCTCCTTTAATAAATATAGTTTATATTACTTACCAAGCTCTCTATGAGAACTTGCAGTTACCTCTTTAATAATATCATAATTAAGATTATTTTCAAATTTATTTAGCAAAAGTAAGTACTCAATATTTCCTTTTGCCCCAGTTACAGGCGAAAAAGTCAAATTTTCTGGATATAGTCCTAGACTTATAGCTACATCGATAACCTTTCTTATTACCTCTTCGTGAACCTTTATATCCCTTACTATGCCATTTTTTCCTACTTGCTCCCTACCGGCTTCAAATTGTGGTTTGACAAGGCATACTATTTTTCCATCACTTTTTAAAAGCTTAGCTGCCACAGGAAGAATTAAAGATAGAGAGATAAATGATACATCTATGCTTATAAAGTCTATAGGATCGATAGATTCAGTATCCATGTACCTTATATTTGTTCTTTCCATATTAACTACTCTACTATCAGTTCTAAGTTTGTAGTCAAGCTGACCATAGCCTACATCTACAGAATAAACTTTTTTAGCACCTTTTTGAAGCATACAGTCTGTAAAGCCTCCAGTAGATGCTCCCATATCCATAGCTACAGCATCTTCTAAAGATAAATCCCATAAATCAACGGCTTTGTCTAACTTGAGCCCTCCTCTGCTTACATAGGGACATATATTTCCTCTTACTTCTATATTTTTTTCTTCACTTATAACTGTTCCAGGTTTGTCAATTCTCTGACCATCAACGAAGACGATGCCAGCCATTATGGAGGCCTTAGCCTTTTCTCTAGATTCAAAAAATCCTTTTTGAACAAGTAAAGTATCTAATCTATCTTTCAATGAACTTAATAATCCTTTCTGCTACTACTTCTCCAGTCATACCTTCTCTCTCCATAAGAGTTTTTGTGTCTCCTTGAGAGACAAAGTTGTTTTTCCAGCCAATGTTTAGTAACTTTACACTAGAAAACACTTTTTCTCCCTCTTTTGAAATAAGGTAACTACCAAGCTTTTCTCCATATCCACCTGATATCATACCGTCCTCTAATGTTATGAAATATTCATGATTATCAGAGAGCTCTTCAAGGGTTTCTTTATCTATAGGTGAAATAGATCTAGCTGCTATAAGAGAAGCAGTAATACCTTTTTCTTTAAGAGACTCATATGCAATAAGACCTTCAGAAATCATGTTTCCTAATGCTATTATAGCAACTTTGCTGCCTTTATATACTATTTCATCCTTTACACTTCCATCGCTAGCTATAGGGCTTGCAAGCTTTACAGTGCTTCCGGTACCTCTTGGATACCTGATAGCTACAGGGCCATCTGTAGAAATGCTGTGAAGAAGTATCTCTTCTAAATCTTTACACGTACTTGGCGCATAAAATCTTAAGTTTGGAATATTTTTAAGATAGGATATATCAAATAATCCATGATGAGTTTCACCGTCTGCGCCAACGTGCCCTGCTCTATCTAAAGCTAAAATACAGTTGCTATTTTGAAGACATATATCTGTTATGATCTGGTCGTATGCTCTTTGTAAGAATGTTGAATATACTGCAAGTACAGGCTTCATTCCACTTATACCAAGACTTCCTGCAAAAGTTGCCCCATGAGCTTCGGCTATCCCTACATCGAAAATTCTGTTTGGATATAATTCTGCGAATTTAGATAGTCCTGTTCCAGATACCATGGCAGCAGAAATAGCTACAACCTTATCATTTTTGCTAGCAGCTTCTATCATCGCATCGCCAAAAGCGGCAGAAAATGTTTTTTCAGAAGAACTGCTTATAGCTTCTCCACTTATCTTATCAAATGGGCCAACTCCGTGGAATTTAGCTGCGTTCTTCTCAGCATTCAAATAACCTTTACCCTTTTTTGTTTCAATGTGGAGAATAACTGATTTTGTAGAAGATTCAGCAATTTTTAGCGCTTCTAAAATATCCTTTATGCTGTGTCCATCTATTACACCTATATATTTAAATCCCAGCTGCTCAAATAGAACACCATCAACTAAAGAATACTTTATTTTATCTCTCAAAGTGACAGCAGTATCGTAGGCAGCATCGCCAACTTTTGGGATTTCTTTAAGAATTTTACTTAATCCTTTTTTAAATCCGGCATATCCTCTAGAAAGTCTTATCTTACTTAGATGCTTAGATAGTCCTCCTGTATTAGCACCTATAGACATTCCATTGTCATTTATTATAATTATTGACTTTGAATTTAGAGCACCTATATTGTTTAAGCCCTCATAAGACATTCCGCCTGTCAAGGCTCCATCTCCTATTACTGCTACAACTCTATAATTTTCTTTTTGTAAATCACGTGCAGAGGCAAAACCAGCAGCTACAGATATTGAGTTACTGCTATGTCCTGTATCGAAGGTATCAAAATCACTTTCGCACCTTTTTGGAAAACCGCTTAGACCATCAGTTTTTCTTAGAGTTGAAAACTGAGAGGCTCTGCCTGTAAGTATTTTATGAACATAAGTTTGATGTCCCACGTCCCATACAAGCTTATCTACTGGAGTATTTAAAAAATGGTGAAGAGCAATAGAAAGTTCAACTACACCTAGATTTGATGCTAAATGACCTCCTGTTACAGATATGTTATCTAGCAAAAATTCGCGTATTTGTACTGCCAAAAGCTCCATTTCATTAATACTCATATCTTTTAAGTCAGAGGGAAATGAGTAATCAAGTAAGTTCTTCTTCATATTTTCACACTTTCATCATAACAAGTTACTTTTCTCTATATTCTA
>CAMCQA010000035.1 GCA_945876935.1 uncultured Clostridia bacterium
ATTATCTCCACCCATACCATCTAATATAATCTTAAGCATCTTCCTTATCCTCCCACCTCATTATTTCTGGAAAACAGCTAACTTTGTACTGTTCACATCCAGCACATTCATAGAAAAGTGGAGCTTGACTTTCATCTACAATAATGTAGCCTTGGGTCTTGAAAAATTCCGGCGCCTTAGCAACTAGGAAAATTTTGCTTCCTCCTCTTTTTCTGACCTCTGCAGTAGCAATATCTAGAAGTTTTTCGCCGAGTCTCATACCTCTCAAATTATCTTTGATAGCTATACCGTCAATGATATATTCACCCTCTCTGAAAGCTAAGCACACACCTCCAACAAGGTTTCCATTTTCATCATCGGCTCTCCACGCTTTAACTACACTTGTTTCCACAGGGTCCTCTTCGCTTATTTCAAGCAAATTTTCTTCAAAGAAATTATTTAAAGTATCCATATCGTCAGTCTCATAAATATTTATACTTCCTCTTCTTGAGTTAAAAATTTCTTCTATTCTTTCCTTACTAATCATATATCTTTTCCTCTTGTAAAAATATTTATTCTCTTTTCTAAAACACCAAAGGTAAGCGGAAGCTTCTCTCCATGTTCTCCATCTATATCTGTAGAAATCATTTCATCAGACTCTATAATGAGTTTATCTGTCTCAAAAGTTAAGACATTTTCTCTATCCATATGATTTCCTCTTATAACCGATATGAATAATGGAGCAAACTCTAAAATAGGCATTTTTCTAAATAAAATCACATTAAGTTTTCCATCATTAACTTCTGATTCCGGAGAAAGATTTTTAAAACCTCCAGCAGATACTCCATTCATAACTACCATGAAAAACATCTCTTCTTCATAAACTTTCTCTGGAGTAGTCAGCTTAACTGGTAACGCTTTCAATTTGACAACTTCGCTTGCTCCTTTTAAATAATAAGCAAATATTCCTAAAGCATTTTTCATAGCCGGATCTGTTTTCTGACTAACATCAACCAAGTTGCCTAAAGCAGCTACATTAACAAAGTATTTATCATTGTATGAACCTATATCTGATGATGTAGTATGATCTCCCATAGCGATGTCTAAAAGTTCATCTATATCCTTTGGAAGCTGAAAGTAGCTAGCAAAATCATTGGCAGTTCCTGCAGGAAATATAGCTAATGGCAAATTAATATTGTTATTTATCATAGCATTTACACAGATGTTAATTGTTCCATCTCCACCAGCTACCATAATTTGCCTATATTCACTCTCATCTATAGACGAAAGTTCCGCATCTAAGTCCATTCCTTCCGATGCTCTCATAGGAATAAGCTGATAGCCTTCTCTCTGCACTCTATCTACTATCTTATCAAGATCTTTAGTGAAAACTCCACTACCTGCATTTGGGTTATAGAAAAGCAAAACCTTTTTCTTCATATTAAACCATTCCCTTCATAAGAATACTTCTCACCTGACCTACTAGGTATAACGAGCCTACAAATGCAACTGCATCATAGTCATCAAATATATTATTCTTTATTATATCGTCAACCTTAGATTCTGCCATAATTTTTAACTCTGAATTTTCTAAAAGTTGTGATAATTTAGATGCCTTCATCTTTCTTGGATTATCCGGCTCTGTAACTACGATATCAAATGGGCTCATATCATATAAATCCTTTAGATGCTCAGCTATTGAAACAGCATCCTTATCTTCTAAAACACCTATAACTATGCAAAGTTTCTTAGCTTTAAAATTGCTCTTCATTGCTTCAATAAAGGCTTTCATGCCTGCATCATTATGAGCTCCATCCAAAATAACTTCTGCTCCTTTAGATGATATTATCTCCATTCTCCCTTTATTAAAAGCTTTCTTTAATCCTGATTTATATGCATCTTTAGAAATAATTACACCCTTTTCTTCCATTCTTCTAAGTACACTTATAGCTAGAATACTGTTATCGATCTGATGTCTTCCAATCATGGATATTTCAACTTGATAATTATCTTTAAGAATCTTAAATTTGCTGCCATATATAGATTCTTCAATAATATCAATATCTATACCCGATTCTCTGTCATACATCTTAGGATATGTACTTTCCAGAGTTGCATTTTTCTCTATTGCAATTCTGTTTATCTCATCACATGCTTCTTTTGGCAGATATCCTGTGACAACTGTACTTCCTTCTTTGATAATACCGCCCTTCTCATAGGCTATTTCCCTTATAGTTTCTCCAAGTCTATCTGTATGGTCAAGGGATATAGATGTTATAGCGCATATAAAAGGATTTAAAATTACGTTTGTGCTGTCTTCTCTACCACCTAAGCCTACTTCCAGCACCACAAAATCTACCTTTTTTTCATCAAAATATTTAAATGCCGCAGCTGTGACAATGTCAAACTCTGTAGGTACTAAGAATCCTCTTTCTTCAAGGCTTCGACCTATGGATGTAGTTTCAGTAAGTACTCTATTTAAATCTTCATCGGAAATATACTGTCCATTTACCTCTATTCTCTCGTTGAAAACTTCAAGAAAAGGAGATGAGTATATTCCCACACTGTAGCCGGCTTCCATTAAAACACTGTATATAAATCTAGCAGTAGATCCTTTACCATTGGTACCTGCTATATGAATACAATTTAGTTCTTCTTGAGGATTATTCATTTCTCCTAGAAGTGAATTTATCCTCTCTAAGCCTGGTATACTTCCAAATTTTTCAAAATATTCAATTTGTGAAATAGACTTATTCATTACTTGTTCTCCAAATCAGAAAGTCTCTGACAAACTTTTTCTAAAGAAACTCTATAATCAGCAAGCTTTTCTTCTTCTTGAGCTATTTTTTCTTTAGGAGCTTTAGCAACAAAACCTTGATTTGAAAGAAGCTTCTCTCCTCTAGCAACTTCCCCCTCAAGTCTAGTTTTTTCTTTCTTAAGTCTTTCTAGCTCAACTTCTATATCAACAAGCTCATCTAAAGGAATTCTGATTTCTACACCCTTAACAACTGCTGACATAAAGTCCCCGTCTTTAACTTCAGTATCATCACGCAATAAACTTAAATTATCAATACCGCACAGAGCCTTTATAAATCTCTCACCTTTTTTCACATATTCCAATTCTTTATCTTCTCCGATAATGAAAGCTTTTATCTTCTTGCTTGGCTTAGTATCGGCTTCCGCCCTTATATTTCTAACAGCCTTTACAATATCCATTATTAAAGAAATCATAGTAACATCTTCTTCGAAAACATACTTTTCATCATAAGCATCTATCTGCTCAAGCATTATAAAGCCTGCATCCTCATTAAGAATTCCATATATTTCCTCCGTTATGAACGGCATAAATGGGTGAAGAAGCTTTAACAGACTTTCCAAAGTAGTATGCAGAATATATCTCAGAGTCTGCTTATCTTCTTCATCGCTACCATAAAGTCTAGATTTTATCATCTCTATGTACCAGTCACAGTATTCATTCCAAATTAGGTCATAAACTTTCTGCGCCGCTAAACCAAGCTCATATTTTTCAAAATACTCTTCAAAAGCTTTATGAGCTTCATTTATTCTAGAAATTATCCACTTATCTTCTTCTTTCCAAAACTCCTGATTTTCTCTCTGTGGCAGCAGATTACCATCATCGTCATAAAGGCTCATTATTACAAACTTAGATGCATTCCAAAGCTTATTTGCAAAGTTTCTAGCTGCAACAACCTTTTCTGTCATGTATCGAGTATCGTTACCAGGTGTTATACCAGAAATTAACATATATCTCAGAGCGTCTGCACCATACTCAGCTATTACATCAAGAGGATTAACACCATTGCCGAGAGATTTACTCATTTTTCTTCCCTGCTCATCTCTTACTAAACCGTGAATATATACGTCCTTAAAAGGAAGCACATCAGTCATTTCAAGAGCTGAGAAAACCATTCTTACAACCCAGAAAAATATAATATCGTATCCAGTAACAAGAACATCCGTAGGGTAGAAGAACTCGTAATCGTCAGTCTTATCCGGCCAGCCTAATGTTGAAAAAGGCCATAGTGCAGATGAGAACCAAGTATCTAAAACGTCCTCTTCCTGCCTTAATTTAACACTTCCACAATAAGGACACTCTCTAACTTCGCCTCTATCGACTATAATCTGCTCACAGTGTTCGCAATAATAAGCTGGTATTCTGTGACCCCACCAAAGCTGTCTAGAGATATTCCAGTCTCTTATATTTTCTAACCAGTGTAAATAAATTTTTTCAAATCTCTTTGGAACATGTGTCAAATCTCCGTTTTTAGCTGCTTCTATTGCTGGTTTAGCAAGTTTTTCCATAGCAACAAACCACTGGTCTGAAAGCATTGGCTCTATTACATTATGACATCTGTAGCAAGTCCCCGCCGGGATTTCTACATCTTCAATTTTTACTAGAAATCCTTTTTCATCAAGCTCTTTAACGAATTTTTCTCGGCACTCATATCTATCCATACCTGCATATTTGCCTGTTATAGAAGTCATCTTCGCCTCTAAATCCATAATATCTATGCTATCTAAATCATGTCTCTTTCCAACCTCAAAATCATTAAAGTCAGATGCAGGTGTGATCTTTACAGCGCCTGTACCTTTCGTCATATCAGGGTAAGTATCTGCTATTATAGGAATCTCTCTGTCCACGATAGGTACTCTAACTAGCTTTCCAATCTTATCCTTGTATCTTTCATCATCAGGATGAACAGCGATAGCCACATCTCCAAATATAGTTTCAGGTCTAGATGTTGCAATTTCTATGAATCCATCCCCATCTACCATTGGGTATCTAACATGCCAGTAATGACCATGAGCATCCTCATGTTCAACTTCGGCATCAGAAAGAGTTGTCTTACAAACTGGGCACCAATTGATAAGTCTATTACTCTTATAAATATATCCTTTTTCATATAATCTTACGAAAAATTCAACTACAGATTTGCTTCTCTGTTCATCCATAGTAAAGCATTCTCTACTCCAGTCACAAGAGTCACCAAGCTTTCTGTTTTGCTTAGTAATTTCGTTGCCGTATTTATCTTTCCAAGCCCATACATGCTCTAAAAACTTCTCTCTTCCTAGGTCTTCTTTATTGATTCCTTCTTCTCTTAGTTTTTCTATAACCTTAACTTCTGTGGCAATAGATGCATGGTCTGTTCCAGGAATCCATAGCGCTTCATAACCTGTCATCCTTTTGTATCTAATAAGAACGTCTTGAAGAGTCTGATCAAGAGCATGACCCATATGAAGCTGTCCTGTAATATTTGGAGGCGGCATAATAATAGTATATGGCTTTTTATCGCTCTTGTTGTTTGCAATAAAAGCTCCACTTTCCTCCCATTTTTTATATATTCTATCCTCAAAACTTTGTGGATTGTAGTTCTTATCTAGGTTTTTCTTCATTAGTAATCCTCCTGATTTATAAATAATTCTTTCTTCATAATAAAAAAAATCCGCCCTAATTAAAGGACGGATATATTCCGCGGTACCACCTTTATTCCGAGATTTTATCTCAGCACTTATTTCAATATAAATAGGCTCAAAAGCAACCTTCAAAGTACGCTTATCCCAAGGGTCTTTCAGCCACGAACCCTCGTCTCTTTAGGGGCTATACATTTACTCCTCTTTATCACAGCCTTATTTAGTTGTAATAGTAATATTTTAAATATTATATATTTAAAATCATCTTTGGTCAATACTTATAGTCTTTTTTCAGCTGCTCTTACAACGTGATCCATAAGTATGCTAGTTGTAACACTTCCAACACCACCTGGAACAGGAGTTATACCCTCCACGATTGGTTCCACTTTGTCAAAAGCAACATCCCCTTTTAAGTTTCCTTCTTCATCAACATTGATGCCCACATCTATGATATACTGTTTAGCTGATACCATCGTTTCATCTAAATTATCCATCTTCCCAACAGCGGATATAATGATGTCTGCTTCTTTCAAAATCTTATGAAGATCTTCGCTCTTGCTATGGCATATAGTGACAGTAGCATTCTCATCTAAAAGTAGCATAGCAACCGGCTTTCCTATAACTAAACTTCTGCCTAAAACTACAGCTTTTTTTCCTTTTAATGAGATGTTATATCCCTTTAGTATCTCTATACAAGCTCTTGCTGTACACGGCGCAAAACAATTTTTATTGCCTCCATACACTCCTGACATAGATAAATCACTTATTCCATCTACATCCTTTGAAGCAGAGATAGCATTTCTAACCTTTTCATCATCTATGTGTTTTGGTAGAGGTCTGAAAAGTAAAATACCATGAATATTATCATCTTTATCTAGTTCTGATAACTTCACTAGAAGTTCATCTGTCGTTGTAGTCAATGGAAGCTCTACATGAAAAATATCTACTCCACACTTCTCCGCTCTTTTCACAGCTCCTCTTTCATAAGCCATATCAGATGGATCATTCCCAACTCTAACTATAGCCAAGGTAGGCTCTATACCAGTATTCTTCAAAGAAGTGGCTCTATCGTATACATTATCAGTAATTGCGTCTGCCACCTTAGCACCCTTTAATAAACTCGCCATCTTTAACTCTTCACCTAACTCTCTAAAACAATCTAATTAGAATAAACCAACGATTTCACCATCAACAATATCTATGCTTTCTGCTGCAGGTTTTACAGGAAGGCCAGGCATAGTCATAATCTCTCCAGTGTACACTACTACAAAGCCTGCTCCTGCTGATAATTTTACTTTCTTTACATCTATTGAAAATCCTGTAGGTGCTCCAACAAGATGTGGCTTATCAGAAAAACTATACTGAGTTTTAGCAATACAAATTGGAAGGTTTCCATAACCTAAAGACTCTAATCGTTCAAGTTCAGCTTCCACACCATCGTGTAAATTAACACCGTCTGCTCTATAAACTTTTTTAGCAACTGCCTCTATCTTATCTTTTATAGAAAGGTTATCTTCATAAGCAAATCTAAAATCATTTGGCTCTTCACATAGTCTTACAACTTCCTCTGCAAGTTTTACGCCACCTTCTCCACCTTTTTCCCAAACAGTAGAAAGAGCAACTTTAACTCCAAGTTTTTCACACTCTTCTTCCACAAGTTTTAGTTCCCTTTCTGTATCTGTAGGAAAAGCGTTGATTGCAACAACACAAGGTAGTCCGTAAACATTCTTTATATTGTCAACGTGTCTCATTAAGTTTGGCATGCCTTTTTTAAGAGCATCCAAATTTTCTTCGTTTAGGTCTGCCTTAGCAACTCCACCATGATTCTTAAGCGCTCTCACAGTTGCTACAATAACTACTGCCGAAGGTGCTAGACCCGCTTTTCTACATTTAATATCCAGGAACTTCTCTGCTCCAAGATCAGCTGCAAAACCTGCTTCTGTTACAACGTAATCTGCCAATTTAAGAGCTAACTTTGTTGCCATGACAGAATTGCATCCATGAGCTATATTAGCAAATGGTCCTCCATGAACAAAGGCAGGTGTCTTTTCAAGAGTCTGAACTAAATTTGGCTTTATAGCATCCTTTAAAAGCACTGTCATAGCTCCATGAGCGTTCAAGTCTCTAGCCTTCACCTCATCACCTGAGAAAGTTCTCGCTACTACTATATTGCCAAGTCTTTCCTTAAGGTCTTCTATTCCATCAGCTAGACATAAAATAGCCATGATTTCACTTGCAACAGTAATATCAAAGCCATCTTCTCTAGGAGATCCGTTAGCTTTTCCACCTAGTCCATCTACAATAAATCTAAGCTGTCTATCGTTCATGTCCATACATCTTTTCCAGCTTATCTGTCTTCCGTCTATATCTAATTTATTACCATGTTTAATATGGTTGTCTATCATCGCTGCTAAAAGGTTATTTGCTGCACCGATAGCATGCATATCTCCTGTAAAGTGAAGATTTATATCTTCCATCGGAACAATCTGCGCATAACCTCCGCCAGCTGCTCCACCCTTCATACCAAAAACTGGTCCCATAGAAGGTTCTCTAAGCGCAACCATAACATTCTTACCTATTTTTTTCATTCCATCGGAAAGCCCAACTGTAGTTGTTGTTTTTCCTTCGCCTGCTGGAGTAGGAGTTATAGCTGTAACTAAAATTAATTTTCCATCTTTTTCATCAGCAAGTCTATTAAAAATACCATCGTTTACCTTAGCTTTATATTTTCCATAAAGCTCTAGTTCATCTTCCAGTACCCCTGCTTTTTCAGCAATGATTCTGATATCTTCCATTTGGTTTTCTCTTGCAATTTCAATATCTGATTTGTACATAATTTTTTTACCCAACTAGGCCCTCCTCTATAATAGGATTTTTTCTTTCTATTCCTATAACATAAGCTTTAACTATTTTAGGTTATTAAGAGATGTGTCTAGCACAATTTCTCTTATATCCTGCCACTTGTTCATAGTGTATAGGTGTATTCCTGACACACCTAATCCAAGATACTTCTCAACTAAGTCTTTTGTATACTCTAAGCCAGCTTTTTTAAAATCAGCTGGATCTTCATACTTGTCAAATATAGTTTGAAGTTCTTTTGGAATATTACACGCGTTATCAGAAGTTATTTTAAGAACACCTTTCCTGCCTATAACCGGTAGCAGACCAACAACTATAGGACTAGCTACACCCGTTTTATCTACCACATCCATAAATCTCTTATAAGCTTCTAAGTCGTAGCATAACTGACTTATGAAAAACTCGCATCCGAATTCCTCTTTTAGTTTCATAACTTTAACATCTTCTTCAAGACTTGGAGCCTCATAATGCTTTTCTGGATAGCAAGCTCCTCCAACACAAAGCTGTGGAAAGTTATCCACTAAATCTTTTATAAGCTCTGTAGCATACTTGTAGTCTCCGCCTGTTCCTGTCCATCCTTCCGGATAGTCTCCCCTTAAAGCAAGAATACTATCGCCACCCATACCTACGTACTTTTTAACTCTTTCAATAGCCTCTGATCTAGTATTTCCTATACTAGTGAAATGAGAAACTAAATTGTCACCCTTATCTAAAACATACTGACAAATTTCATTGTTTCTTCCTTTATTAGTACCACCTGCACCATAAGTTACACTTATAAAATCTGCATGTAAATCGTCTAGCTTATTGATGGTTTCTATAACAGGTTCTAACGGATTCTCCAGCTTTGGAGGAAAAATCTCCAAAGAAAATGTTCTCTTTTTATTCAATACCTCTCTTATTCTCATTTATCACCACTTTTGACCTTTCCCAACAGCTTTATTAAAGCTTTCAATAAATAGCAAACCTTGCCTTATATTATCTTTAGAAAGTACCTTATTTCATATATCTTTTACCATTTTCATATCATTATTTTACATCAATGTCATTCCTATATCACTTGTTTTCAAAATATTTTTTCAAGAAACTTTTTCTGTGAATAGGGCATATTCCTTCTCTATCTATACCCATGTAATGATCCTTTGTTCCATATCCTTTGTTCTTATGAAACATATATGCAGGGTAAGTATCACTCCACTCCTTCATAAGCCTATCCCTAGTAACTTTAGCCATGATAGAAGCAGCTGCAATTGATATGCTTTTTGAATCACCTTTAATTATGCTCTTCTGAGGAATATTTAATTTATCTAATTTTACTGCATCTAAAAGAAGGGTTTCTATTTGATTTTTACCTTTGGATTTAAGCTTTTTATTAAGAGTCAGAATGGCTCCTATCATTGCCTCTTTGGTTGCTTCTAAAATGTTTATTTCATCAATTCTATCGTTATCTACCATACCGATTGAGTAAGCTACTGCCTTTTCTTTGATTATTTCAAACATTTCTTCTCTTCTTTTCTCAGAAAGCTTTTTAGAATCATCCAGCCCAGGAATATCCCAACCTTTAGGTAAAACGACTGCGCTAGCTACAACCGGTCCTGCAAGGCAGCCTCTGCCAACTTCATCAACACCAGCTATTACTTCAATTCCTTCATTCCAAAGTTTAGATTCTATTTCGCTCATTTCCTTGAGTTTAAACTCTAGTTTCTCAGCTCTATTCACCTGGATCCTCCAAAGTAATATGTCCTATTTTTCCACTTCTAAATTCGTCTATAACAGTCTTTCCTGTTCTATCATAATCTATTCTTTTTCCAGACATTATAAAGCCTCTTTTTCTAGCTATAGACTCCATATTTTCTAAAGGATTTTCATCAAGCTCATCAAGCTTATATCTTTCCATTAGATTATCAGGATAGTTGTCTGTCATATATTCTATAAACTTTAATCCAAGTTCATCAATGGATAAAATCTCATCTCTTATTGAGCCACAGAACGCTAAATTCAAACCAACTTTTATGTCCTCAAACTTTGGCCAAAGGATGCCTGGTGTATCTAGAAGCTGCATACCGTTAGAAAGAGTTAGCCATTGTTTTCCTTTCGTAACTCCCGGCCTATCGCCTGTTTGAGCTGCTTTTCTACCTGTAAGTCTATTTATAAGAGAGGACTTTCCAACATTTGGAACACCTACAATCATAATTCTCAGGTTTCTCTTTCTAACCTTATCCTTATTTTTCTCTTTCTCTATTGATGTAAGCATCAAGAGAAGTTCTTTCATGCCTTCGCCAGTCATTGAGTTACATGACATAGCTCTATGACCTTTACTCTTGAAAAATTGAGACCACTTTTCATTTTTAGCAGAATCTGATAAATCCTTTTTATTTAGAAGAACTATCCTATCCTTTCCCTTAACGAGTTCATCTATAATTGGGTTTCTGCTTGATTTTGGAATCCTAGCATCCACAACTTCAATTACTATATCAACCATCTTAAGGTTCTCTTGAATAAGCTCTCTAGTCTTTTTCATATGACCAGGATACCAATTTATATTTTCCATAACAGCCTCCTCTCTAAAATATTTATAACTTAAGTTTTCAAAGCAAATTTAATATACCAAATATACTACCACAAAACCTATATATTTCATCATTTTTTGATACAAAATTGAGCATAACTATAACCCATAATATTTAAATATATAATCCTTATGACAATAAGATTTTTAAATAAAAAAAGCGAATGCTAAGCACTCGCTGTGAAATCATGGTTGCGGGGACAGGACTTGAACCTGCGGCCTCCGGGTTATGAGCCCGACGAGCTACCAACTGCTCCACCCCGCGATATTAAATTTTGCTTAGAATTGGTGCCGGAGACCGGGGTCGAACCGGTACGCCCAATTAAGAGCACAGGATTTTAAGTCCTGGGCGTCTGCCAATTCCGCCACTCCGGCAGTTAAAAAAGAAAATTGGCTCCAAGGGTGGGGCTCGAACCCACAGCCTACCGGTTAACAGCCGGTTGCTC
>CAMCQA010000036.1 GCA_945876935.1 uncultured Clostridia bacterium
CTCTTCGGTTGAAGGTTCAAACTTAATATGCACATCTCCATACTGTCCGGCACCGCCTGATTGTTTCTTATGTTTGCCCTGAACGTCGGAAGTTCCTCTTATAGTTTCTCTATAAGCGATCTTCTGAGGAACTGTCTTAACATCTACACCAAATCTATCCTTTAGTTTAGCTATGATTACACCTAGCTGTATTTCTCCCTGACCTCCTAATAGATTCTGATGTGTTTCAGCATTTCTCTCGATAACAAAAGATGGATCCTCTTCTCTAAGTTTAGCTAAACCTGAGAAAATCTTATCCTCATCTTTCTTATCTAAAGCCTCTATAGCATAGTAAAGAGCTGGCTTCGGATAATCAAGAGGCAGATATCTTATAACATCGTGCTTATCACATAGAGTATCTCCTGATAAAGTATGTTGTAACTTAGCTACAGCAACTATATCGCCGGCTTCCGCATAGTTTAACTCCTCTTGATGATTACCTCTTAAGAAGAAAAGTTTTCCAATTTTTTCCATCTTTCCTGAACGTTCATTTAAAACTTCTGAACCAGCATTAAGTTTACCTGCCACTACTTTCATGATAGATATCTTACCTACAAATGGGTCAATAATTGTTTTAAACACGAAAGCAGAAAACGGTCCATCAACAACTGAAAATTTCTCAACCATTTCATTTTTATCATTAAATCCTGGGTATGCACCATGTTCAAGAGGTGTAGGAACATAAGTTACAAGCAAATCTAAAAGACCTTGCGAACCCTTCTGAAGTTCAAAAGCAGCTGATAAAACTGGCACCATTGCACCATCTGCTATACCTCTAGTAAGTCCTTTTTTAATTTCTTCCTCTGTGAAATTATCTCCATTGAAATATTTCTCCATTAGAGCATCATCTGTCATAGCTATGGCTTCTTTAAGCTCTTCATCTATTTCAGTAGTTATAGGCCAACTAAACGGTATTAAATGATCTCCAAATTTCTCTTTTAGCTCGCCAAATATTTTATAATAGTCAAATTCATCTTTATCTCTCTTATTAATTACGATGAATCTCGGTTTTTTATATCTTTCACAAGCCTTCCAAGCCTGCTCTGTTCCAACCTGAATACCTGCGCCTGCATCAACAAGTATTATTGCAGCTTCAGCTGCTCTAAGAGCCGCATTAACTTCACCTACGAAGTCAAAATATCCTGGAGTATCTATAAAGTTTATCTTGTTTTCCTTCCATATCACAGGTACAACAGATGTATTAATAGAGTATCCTTTTTCTTTTTCCATCTTATCATAGTCAGATACTGTATTTCCGCTCTCTACTTTACCCATCTTATCAATGGCACCAGTTTCTTTCAATACTGACTCCAAAAAAGTTGTTTTACCTGAGCCTCCATGCCCTACAAGTGCTACGTTTCTTATAGTTTCGCTAGTATAACCTTTCATAAACTATAACCTCCTTTATAAATTTCTATAAAAATCTCGTCTCAGAGATTTTCTTCATTATAATTTCAGGAAGAGCTAAGTCTTATTTATATACAGGCCACTCACCCCTCCTAGGAGCTGACTAGACAATAAATAAAAAGAGATATAAGCACACGTCTAAAAACGGCACTTATACCTCAAATTTAACTTATTTAATCGTCCATTGCCGCTTCATTAATCTTTGTAAAAAATACAAGTCCCACAATTGATAGAACCAAGACTACTGAAACCAGCACCTTTAATTTTTTCATAATTCGCCTCCATGAGTGCTTTTACTATCCTTTTTTATATTTTACTTCCTATAACAACTTTCGTCAATAGAATAAAATGTAAAACTAAAATAATTTAAATACACTATAAAAATAAAATGCAGCTGTTAAAAGCTGCATTTTAATCTTTAACAAATTTTATTTACGTTTAGTTTATAGATCTTTCTTCCATAGACCGTGTAGGTTGCAGTATTCGTAAGCTGCGATTGGCTTAGCACCATTTAGGTGGAATTCTGCGTATGGCTTATCTGTAGCAGTTAGGTTAATCTTCTGTCCGCCTTTATCTGTTTCTAGGAAAATCCATTCGATTAAGTGCTCTTCTGTCATTGGGTGTTCTACACTACCAACTGAAACCTTTACGATTTCTCCTTCAACTTCTACAACTGGAACATGCTTTTCGTTTGCAGCATCAGTAGTATTTGGGTTTAGCACCTGCATATTTTCTCCACAACAGCTAATTGGAGCACCACTGTCTTTGATAACGCCAACTATATTACCACATTTTTCACATCTTAAAAACTTTTTCATCACTTTTTCCTCCTCAATATCTTTTCTGATATTCTACATCTATTAAATATATTATACTACAAATATAACAACATTAAACATTATTTTTTAGTGAACATTCGTTTACTTTTTTGTTCTTTTATGATATTATAATAAAAATATAGCATATGTAAAGGTTGAGGTAACAAAATGAGCAAGGCTAAAGATAGACAAGAAAATATATTATCTTTTATGAGAAATGAAGTTAGAGTCAAAGGCTATCCTCCTACTGTAAGGGAGATTTGTTCTGCACTCGGCATAAAATCTACCTCCACAGTTCACAAAGACTTAGCTGAACTTACAAAGGCAGGATTTATAAAAAAAGACCCAGCTAAACCTAGAGCTTTAGTCATTTTAGATGCAGATAAAGAGACTTCTTCTAAAAGCAACTTTTCTAACGTCTCTTCTAATTTCAATGAATTTTCATCAGAAATTGTAGAATTACCTCTACTTGGCAATATAGCTGCCGGTACACCTATATTGGCAGAAGAAACCACAACAGACGTTTTCCCAGTTCCAGCTAGATACCTAGGTAGAGGAAATAACTTTATGCTTAAAGTAAAAGGTGATAGCATGATGGAAGTAGGAATATATGACGGAGACCTCATTCTCGTAGAAGATGATAAGTCTGTAAGAAACGGTGATATAGTAGTTGCTATAATACAGAGTTTTGAGAGTGAAGCTACTGTTAAAACATACTATAAGGAACCAGATGGAAGAATAAGATTACAACCAGAAAACTCTTCTATGAGTCCAATGTATTTTGATCATGTTGATATTGTTGGAAAAGTAAAAGGTGTTTTCAGATTTTTTTAATAAGGATAAAAAAGTAAAAAGAAGTATGATGAATCTCTCATACTTCTTTTTTTATGTTTAACATTGTTACAATTAAAAAACGAGCTATTTAGTCAGCCCGTTTTCGCTGTTAAATTTAGTTTTAATTTATATTTTACAAAGATAATCCGCCTAAGTAAAAACTGCTACAAGTCATCTGGCTTACGAATCATCGTTTACAGTGGCGGTACCGCTCAGGACTTTAACCTGATTCCCTTTATTTCTATAATATTGAAAGAAAATGCTTAGCCATCTTCCTTTCTATAATAATTCTAACATTTTAATAATATGCTGTCAATTATTCAGCATTTCTTAAGATTAAATGAGTTTAAGATTAAATGAGCTTAAGCTAATGAGCTAGACCTGTTAAATTTTGTACTAAAAGACTCATCATAATAATAGATATCCAACATGCTAACCCTAGACCGATAGGTTTTGCCCCACCCTTTATCAACTTAACAATATTTGTATTTAATCCTATAGCTGCCATCGCCATAATAATAAAGAACTTGCTCGTTTGTTTTAAAATAATAAGAATATCCACAGGAATATCAAATAGACTTCTCGTAATTGCTGCACCTAAAAAAAACAGAATAAATGTAGGAAAAATAGATAGCAAATTAAAAGATGAATCATCTTCAGATTTATTTTTTTTACTATAGGAATAAGATAGAAATGCTGTTATAGGTATTATAGCTAGCGTTCTAGTAAGTTTAACTATCGTTGCTACTTCTAAACTATTTCCGTTATGTATACTGTCCCATGCACTTGCTGCAGCTGTTACTGATGAAGTATCATTTACAGCCGTTCCTGCAAATATACCGAAACTATAGTCTGTCATTGAAAAAATCTCACCAAGGCTTGGAAAGATAAGAGCTGCAATAACATTAAATAAAAATATAACTGAAATTGACTGTGCTATTTCTTCGTCTTTTGCTCTTATAGCAGTAGATGCTGCAGCTATAGCTGAGCCTCCACAAATGGATGAACCTACACCTATGAGTGTTGCAACATTTTTATCTATTTTGAAAATTCTCTGAATTAAATATGCAACTATTAGAGATACCGCAATAGTAGAAAATATAATAGGTAGAGATTCTTTACCCGATGCTAAAATAGCCTGTACATTAAGTCCAAAGCCTAATAATATAACAGCATATTGCAAAATTTTCTTTGATGTGAATTTAATCCCCTCATCTAGATTAACTCTATCTTTTAAGAAAAGTGCCACTATTATGCCTAGTACAATAGCAAAAACCGGTCCTCCTATTATAGGCATTAGTTTTCCTAAATACCAAGAAGGAACTCCTATTCCTGCACACAATAAAATACCTCTAACCTTTTTCACGTCTCTTCCTCTCTAGTCTTATAATCATTACATGCACGCTATATTCTATACCTAATAAGTATAAAATTCAAGCCAATGATAAGCAGCTTATATGTCAATAAGATGAAAAATAAAAAAGATAGCCTTAATTTATCTCTATTAAGGCTATCTACATAACAATATTTACTTAGCTTTTCTTCTTAAAGAAATCACTCCTAAACCTGCTATTACCATTGCTACTGCAAATCCTGCAAAATCAGATTCATCTCCTGTCTTAACAGTCTTTTTCATCTTCTTATCTGTTGACTGATTATTCATAGAATCGCTATTCATTGCTCCATCATTTGCTGCGCTATTATTTGATGGTGCATCAGAACTATTATTAGAATTATCATTTTGATTATTTACATCATCATTCTGATCATTTCCTCCATTGTTCTGATCATTATTCTGATTGTTATCAACATTTCCGCCATCGTTCTGATTGTTGTCTCCTGGATTTTCTTCTTTTTCCTTTTCAACAATCATATCTCCTGCTAGAGTGCTTGCCTTATACTCAGCATTCATTACAGTAACTGTTCCATCTTTTGCTACTGTCACATCACTTTCTTTAATGTTCTTATCTGCATTTGCTTCTGCTACAGCCTTCTTAACAGCCATCATCTCTTCATCTGTTAAGTTCTGTGGATCCTTTACTTTCACCTTTTCAGCTGGAGCCTTTACATCTAGCATCATTTTTTCAGAAACTGTTTTATCTGCTGCTACTGTAGAGTCATTATATCCTTCTTTAGATACTGTACCTTCACCATTTTTTGAAACAACTATGTTATCTCTAACTAGTCCTAGAGCTTCATTTGCTGCTATAATAGCATCTTTAACCATATTTTGCTCTTCTTCTGTTAGGTTGTTAGCATCTTCTACCTTAACCGGCTCAGCTGGTTCTTTAAGGTTCATATCCTGTTTTTCTACTCCAGCAACCCATACGCTAAAGTGAGAAGTGTTAAATTTAATTTTTCCGTCTTCTTTTGTTGATGGGTGTGCTTTAAGCTTTCCATTTTCTTCTGTAAATAACTTAACATCTTCTGAAGCTAACTTTTCTCCTAAAGTAATCTCTGCAGATACTTCTTTGCCATTAGTTAAAGAGCTAACAGAAACTTCTTCCATGCTATCTTTATTTCTTATAAAGATATTCTTAGCATCATACTTTCCTGACACTAGCTCATCATAGTTCTTATCTAGATTTTCAGAAACAAGTTCTAAATCGATAAGGTCTATTTCCTCTGGGAAAGTAACCTTAACACTCTTGTCTGTAGACTCTAAAACTGTACCCATCTTAACAGGTTTCTTTACAATAACTGTAGCCTGTGGTCTTGTAAACTCTGCTGGTGTTTTAGTACTTACTGCAGATACATGGTATGTACCAGGTTCATTAAATGTGTATGAAATTTTACCTTCTGAAGAAGTCTTTTCTTCAGTTGTAATTACTTTATCATCTTTCTTTATTTCTAAAGCTGCACCCTCTATAGGAGCAGAAACAGCTTTGCTAGTGTTCATGTCGAAAGTAGATCCCATGAAAGTAAATTCTGCAGATTCTCCTGCTGTTATTTCATAATCTTCCTTTTCAAAGTAACCTACAGCATTTGCAACTTGCCAGTCAGGGTCGTAGTAAACATATATATTATCATTCTCTTTAATAACGTATTCGCCTACACCCTTATCTGCATACTTATTATTAACATAATACATGTAGCTTCCATTTTTATTTATGTTCTTCCACATGTCTTTCCCTAGAAGAACCATCCAGCTTCCTGAGTCTGAGCAATCGAATTCTTCCTTCAAAGCTGTATTCACACCTTTTTCTCTCAAAGCTTTTTCGATAGCTAATATAGGTGTAGGAAACTCAAATTCTAAATTAGTAAAATAAGTCTTTCCAGCCTCAAGATAAAGCTTTTCTATTACTACAGGAGTTTTATCAAGAACTGTATTTTTATCGTCTTCTAATCTAACTGTAGTATTTATTGCTGCTACAGTTACATTCTTTGTAACACTTATTTCTGGATAATCCTTTAGAGAAACTGTAACCTGAAGTGTTCCAGCATCCATAGGTACAAGAGTTTTATCAGCTTCCTTAACTTTATTTTTTGTATTCTCTGTGAAAGATATATTAAGCTTATCATGAGAAACACTCTTGCCTCTGTACATAGGATCGAAATCTAGCTTTTCACCTAGTTTGATTGAATCTTTTCCAAGGTCTAAAGTTAGCTCATTTTTAAGCTGACTATCAACGTATGCAACAGTAGCAACTGTATTTCCATACTTAGAGTATTCATAAGTGTAGTCAACACCGTCAAATATCAACTGATCTTTTGTAACTTCGGTTGTTTCACTCTGCTCCTGCCCTCCTACTGATTTAGTAGTTACTAATGTAAGTTTTTCTACTTCCTTACCTTCCGGAGCATGAATTTTAAACATTGTAGGCTTGCCTTCAACTATTTTCTCATTGTCAGCAGTTAAGCCATCACCATTTAAAGTAAGACTATATTTTTCTGCATCTGCATACACAAAAACTACTTCATTATCAGACTTTGTTATAGTCTTCTCTACATTAGCTGGTGCAATATACCCTGCAATAAATGGAGCCTTGAAAGAGTATTCTTTATTATCACTAAAATAATTTTCTCCAATTAATTTTTCTGCAAAGTCATTTTTTGTATAAACATCTATTATATCCTGGAAAGGATTTACATAGTCCGTATAGAAATGTCCATCTCCATCTTTAACAGCATGCTTCTTAATATTATATTTTCCAATTGTTGTTTCTACAGTGTTCTTTTCATGTCCAACAACTATCTCAGAAGCCTTTATATCTTTTCCTGTTTTATCCTGATATTTAATAGTAACTGGAACTGGGTTTACTACACCTCTAGTGTTAATAGCATTTGCAACACCGCTCTTATCATAAACCTTTGTAAATCTAGTTACTCCTTCTTTTTCACTATCTTTAAAGTTTCTAAAGAATAAGCCCTGTCCTTCTCTTGGTCTATTAGGGTTACTTCTATCCATATTTAGCGTAGTAACTGTTGATGGAATAGTGAACTCTTCAACAGCATTAAGTGCAAATGCCTGAGCACCTATCTCAGTTACTCCTTCAGGTATCTCAATACTCTTAACGCTCGTCTCCTTAAAAGCATCTTCTCTTATAACTTTAACTGAACTTGGTATAGATACACTTGAAACTGCTGTCTGGAAGAATGCTCCTCCACCTATAGTTTCTAATTTACTTCCTTCTGCAAATGTAACATTAGCTAAGTTTTTGTTACCAAAGAAAGTTCTACCACCTAATTCTGTTAAAGAGCTAGGTATAACTATAGACTTAATATCATTGCTCTGAAATGACATATATCCTGTAGTTTCAAGTCCTTCAGGAAGTGTAAGTGAAGTTATAGGCTGAGATACATTTCTATATTTAGCAGAAGTTGTGCTGAATTTGAATGCATCTTTAGCTATATGCTTAACCGGATTACCATCAATATTTGCTGGTATTTCTACAGCTTCAGGTGTATTGCTCTTATTAACAAATCCTTTTAAAGTAGCTGTTGCAGTGTCTAAATCCCAAGTTCTATCATCGTAACACTCTACATTAAATGTTGCCTGTGCACCATCTTTATCGTTAACAGTAACAGTAGCATTACCAACACTCTTTCCTGTAACAGTAACAGTATTTCCTGTTGCAGTAGCACCTACAAAGCTTCCGCCAATAACGTTCTTAACAGATAAGCTAGGTTCTACTTCATCATTTTTTACGTTGTAACCTTTAACAGCTACATCCACACTGCTTCCAACTCTAACTCTTGTTGGCTGGTTTTGAGGCTCTATTCTGTCTACTCTTGTCGCAGCAGTAGCAGAAGGTGTAACATTTACCTCAATTCTCAGTGGCTCAATCTTGCTGTCTGTAGGATAAGTTAGATTTAGATAGTACTTACCTGGTGTAACAGCAGTCAGACCGTTAACTAAGCCTTTATCTCGTTTTAGCTTTATTCCTTCGGCTCCATTCTCAACCGCCCAAACTACTGAAGAATACCTAGGTGTAGTATCTCCAAAATCCGAATCTTCATCCTCGATTTCTAGGCCATTATCATCAGCTACCTTAACACCTACATTAATCTGAGTTCCTTCTTCTACATCAAAAGGATTTGATGTAGCTTTTGGAGCTACAACTCCATTAGAGTTAATTTGAATGTGATACTGGTAGCCAGATGCAAATACATCTCCTATATTTGCAAACGGAACAGCCATTGAAAGCACCAAAATAAAAGCTAATAGCTTTTGCATTAGTCCATTTCTCTTACTCATGATTTCCTCCATAAAATAACTAATAAAGGCGGATTATCTTTACTGCTCAATAATATGGAGTTAATAAATTAAAACTATCTCTATTATATACTGAATATTTTTACTTTTCAACTTAATGATATGTTCATTTTCAACCTAACTTTTGAGTTATATCTCTTATTATTGAACTTCGTTTTCTCCTATATTATAATAAAATAGCTGATAATTCATACTTATAAACTCTCAATTGCAAAGTGGAAAAGAATAAAATGAAAATATACATATCAAAACTAGCTTACTCAGAAACAGTATCTAACTTGTTAAGATTCTATCCTGATGCCGAGATTAACTATATAGAAAACATTCCAAAAGTTGATAGACATATATCTACTCATCCAGATTTAATAAAGTGCAAGCTTGGTACAGACATAAATGCTCCTCTATTCAGAGGTGATAAATTAAAACTGCAAAGCAAGTATCCAAAAGACTGTATTTATAATGGTTGCGCTACAGAAAATTATTTTATACACAACTTAAAAATAACAGATAAGAATCTCCTAAAAACAGCTATAGATTTAAATAAAACTTTAATCCATACTCCTCAAGGCTATGGAAGATGCACAACTCTTCCTATAGGAATAAACTCAATGATCACATCAGATAAAGGAGTTTTCCAAGCATGTGTTGATAAAGGTTTTTCTATATATGATAATAAATCGGATTCTTGTATTACTAATGAGGCAACAGTGCTTTTAATATCAAGAGGTCACGTACAGCTACCCGGGTTTAATTATGGATTTATAGGAGGATGTAGCGGCCAGGTAGGTAATTTGATATTTTTTAATGGTGATCTATCTACACATCCAGATTACAAGTTAATAATAGCTTTTATCAAAGCTAACAACCTAACACCTGTATATGTAAAAGGAAAACCTCTTCTTGATATAGGCTCTATCATTTGTGAACAATAAAAAATACCTTTCACTATAAATCAGTGAAAGGTATTTATATTTTACTTATTTTTGACTATATTGGTGAGCTTCCTCAAGCATCATATCCTTAACCTTCATCAGACGAACCTGTGAACTTCTTTCATTTTCATCCAACTTCATAGAAATATACTTAATATTTTTCTTAGTTTCTGGTATGATAACATGCTCAAGAGCATTTACTCTTCTTCTAGTCTTCTCTATTTCAGAAGCCATAAGCTGACAAGATTTCTCTATTTCAGCAAGTTTTAACATATCTTCCAAAATATCCTCTAAAGACCAGATAGCATCATCAAGGTCACTTGATGTAAAAGCATATCCGTAAGAGTATATATCGTTCTGATCCTTACTTCTCGTTCTCGCTTCAAACTTAGGAATATTTACACTCATGACATTTCTTGTAGAAACATCTAAGCTAATTTCCTGTTTTGGCATCATAAGAGCGACTTTCATCTCAGGACGGTTCATAGCAGCTCTGGCGATAACAAAGTTTCTATTTGCTATCGAAATACCCTTTTCTACCTTCAGTCTAAGTTCCATATTCTCCTTAGCTAAGTCTAGAAACTGTCTCATAAGCTCATCTCTCTTATCTTTTAAAAGCTTATGACCTCTAACTGCTGTGACAAGTTTTCTCTTTAGTTTAGTAAGCTCCATACGTGTAGGTATTATAGTTTTTGAAGCCATAATATCACCTACTTTCCATAGTACATATCTAGATATTTGTCATCGATTCTCTTAAGCTCACTTCTTGGAAGAATAGATAGTAGCTTCCAGCCAATCTGTAGAGTTTCTTCTATCGATCTATCGTTGTCGTAACCCTGCGATACATACTCTTTCTCAAAGGCATCAGCAAACTTAGCATAAATCAAGTCAATTTCTGTAAGTGCAGCTTCACCTAAGATTACCATAAGTTCCTTAGCATCTTTACCTCTAGCATAAGCAGCAAATAACTGGTTCATTGTGTTACTGTGATCTGCTCTAG
>CAMCQA010000037.1 GCA_945876935.1 uncultured Clostridia bacterium
AGATTTTACAACAGTGTAAGATTTACATATACAGCATTTGATGAGAATTCTACTAGGAATATGGATTATAGAAATACTGAACTTGTAGTAGTATTACCTTATGAGAACAGCGCAGAATTTTCTAAGAAAGTTATAGATAAGAGAAATTCTTATGGAAGCAATGATAAAGTTAAATTCGGTTTAGATTTTACTTCCAGTAAGCAGAATGGCGAAGTATATGAAAACTTTAAAATAGTTGATGTACTTCCACCTAAAACAACTCCTTCAGAGGTAGTTCTATCTGAAGACTTTAAAAAGAATGCTGTTAATTATAAAATCGAATATATACAAAATTATATTCCAGAGACAAAGGTAGGAGCAGGGGACAGTCAATGGGCAGTAGTTATAACTGCAGACTCTTACGATCCAACCCCACTTACTGAGGCAACAAAACATGAAGCTTTAGTGAAATATAAGGGGCAAATTGCTACGGTAGAGGTTGTAACGAACGCGGATATAGATTCTAATGAATATGTAAACAATGCATATTTAAGTGCTAGTAAGGGTGGTTATTTCAATACAGCAAACCCTAACTCAAAGAATAACCTTGATCCTAAAACAAAAGAGCAGTATGCAGATTATACGAATGTATTATCATCTAAAGCCAGCTTCCATGTTCTTCTGGGTGCTGAGCTTAAAGGGTTTAAGTATGTAAAATCTGATACAGATACTTTCTGGTCAAGTAGTCATACAAAGCTTAAGAGTGAACAGGATTACGAATACAAGCTACTTGTTTCAAACCGTACATCTGTAGATGTTCCAGGTTTTGAACTTATAGACGTATTTCCTTACAATGATGACTTAAGAAGTGTAAAGAATGACGATGGTGTTTATAATCCTAGAGGAACCGATGTTACTGGCAAAACTCTAGAGGGTGAGAAGCTAAAGGATAGAGTTCACTTGAGAGGTCCTCTGCGTTTTGAAAATGGAGAGGAGCAAAACTTTAAAGCACTATATTCAACTGCACCTACTTCAGAGTATAAAGGAATAGCTTTAGAAACAATCTCAGCTAAAAATATATGGCTTGAAGAAGCAGAAGTAACAGACTGGAAAGCTGTTACAGCACTAAAGATTGTCCCAACAGATACTAGGGGAATACAGGGTAATAGAACATACAACTTCTATGTTCCTATGAAGGCTCCTGTAAATCCAGACTACATTTTTGATGATAAGCCTGCTATAAACAGTTTTGCTCAAAGAACTGGTAAAAAAGCTAACTTTGTTGAAGGAAATGAAGTTAAGGTTTATATGTATTCACCTAGATATACAATAAACATCAAAAAGTTTGGTATAGATGATGCCTTTATTGAAAATGGAGCAGCGACTTCAAAGAGAAGTCCTTTAGGTGGTGCTAAGTTTAAATTGTGGGCAGAAGCTATTGAAAGTCATGATGAAGCTGATGAAATTATGACTTTAGATAAGTATAAGGTGCTCAAAGAACCTGTTAGAGGCCAGCTTGCTCAAGGAGATGATCCGACCTTTGTAACATCTGGTAACGGTGAAGTTAAAATTGAAGAGTTAAAAGGAGATAGGAGCTATATATTAGAAGAAGTTGAGGCTCCAGAAGGTTACAAGACTGGTAAAAATGTAAATGGTCAGTTCATGGACTCAAAGTATATCAGAGTTACAAAAGAACAACTATTAAATAATAGTAATACTGATAGAATTCTGGATGTGGAAGTTGATAATACTAAAGAATATGTAATGACACCTATTAAGCCTGTAACAGGAACGGTAAAATTATATAAATTTAGTGCAAAAGGGCAACCACTTACTTATACAGGATTTGAAATTAGCGGAGGTCCAGAAGGTAAGTACAAGTATAAGGCTAAGGCTTGGGCTTCGCCTTCAGGTTTAGTTGAATTTACTAACCTTCCTGCTTTTGGAGAAGGCTATCCATATACTATAAAAGAAATTAGCCCTAGAGGAACACTTCAGCCTATAGAGCCTATAACAGTAAGTATTAGAAATACTCCAGATTCAAGCAATCCTGTTGCTATAAACCTAGGAGAAATTAAAAATGATAAAGCGCAATTAAATGTTGCAAAGCTAGGTATATTTAATTTATCAGAGAAGAATAAGCCTATAGAAAAATTAAAGAAATCTTCTGGTAAAGGCTTAAAAGACGTAAGATTAGAACTTCAGGAAGAAGATGGAAGAGTAGTTAGTGCTATTAATACTAATGGTAGAGGTGAGGTTACTTTTAAAGATTTGGAGACAGATCATGACTATTACATCGCTGAGCCTAATACACCAGAAGGCTACCTACCATATAAAAATGCTAGTACAAGGGATAGAATAAAAGTTAAGGTTGATGACAAAGGTCTAATCTGGATAAACGATACTATTTCGGCACTAGACTATATGGTATTTCCAAATATTCCAGAGAAATTTACTAATATAGTAGATATTCTTAAGACTACAGAAGATGGACATGCGCTTCCTGGAGCTATGTTTGGTCTTTATGAAATATCAGAGACTGGAGAAGCTACTTTAGTTGAAGAAAAGCCTACAGATGATGATGGAAGAGTAGAGTTTAAAGACTTTGGTATAACTCAAAATGGTCAGAGTATAACTCTTTTAGAAAAGACTTTTGAGATAAGGGAAACTTTACCTCCATTAGGATATGTTAATAAGGTTAAACCTGTTAGATTTAATACTTCATCAACTAATATAACTTATCAAAACTTTGCATTTAGTAACCCTAAAGTAGTGATTGATGTACTAAAACAGGATATAGATACAAAAGAACCACTGAAGAATGCTGAGTTTACACTGTATGAAGGTACAAAGGGACAAGGAACTCCTTTAGAAGTGATAACTACGGATGGCGAAGGAAAAGCTGTTTTCACTTATTCACAGTTTGATATGAGAAAGCAGTATTCTATAAGAGAAACTGCAGCGCCTGCAGGATACTCTATTAGTACAAATCCAGTTCAGGTTGTTGATTTACCAGGATTAGGTAATAGAGACAACTTCAATGGCGAAGCTACATACACTTTTGTAAATAGAAAACAAAATGGTAGATTGACTATTAATAAGTCAGATTCTGTTACGAGAATGGCTTTATCTGATGTTGAGTTTACGCTTGTAGATAAGACTACTGGAAAAGATAAAGAAGCTGATAGGGTTATGAGAACTGGCAGCGATGGTGTTGCTAGATTTACAGGACTAACTATTGGTAAGACATATTATTTAACAGAAACTGCTGCAAAACCAGGTTATATAACGGATCAATACAAAGATGTTCCAATAACGATAAGTGCAGATGGTTTTGTTATTAAGAACCTTACAAATGAACACCTTCCAGGATCGCTTTCTCTTATGAAAGTTGATGAAAAGAATAGAAAACTAGAAAATGTTGAGTTTACTATCGAAAGACGTTTACCTGGCGGAAGCTATGTAGATGCTAAGAAGTCTACAACAAACGATCAAGGTGCAATAGAGTTTAACAATTTAAAGGTTGGTTCTGAATATAGAATAAGAGAAACATCCGTGGCTAATGCAACTCCTACTGTTACAGGAGGATATAAATTATCTAGAGACTACTGGAGAGTTATTGTGGAACACGATGAGAATAATCCAGAAGTGCCAAAGGTAACAGTATTTAAAAACGGATCAAACACTGCAGTGTCCTCTGCACCACTTACTATTGTAAATGAGAGAGCCCTTGTAAATAAGGTGAAAGTAAACGTTGAAAAGACCTTTAATGGAGGAGAACATTTCGATGGACTACAAGGTCTCAAGGTAGCTCTCTACAGATGGGATGGAGTAAATGAAGACACTAAGGAAAAGGTTGGCGATGATGTTGATTTAGTAGTAGATCAGACAAGTAAAGCTCTTAAGATGAAGGCAAGTTTTACAGATTTAGACGAAGAGTTTTATGATGATACAGAGGCAGTATATAAGAAATGGAAATACTATGTAGAGGAAGTAATACCTCAGGATTTACAGACTATATACACTTCAGAAGTAACTGATAATACTGCTGATGCTGATTCTTTAACGAAGGAGTTTTCTATAGTAAATACATACACTTCTCCAAAGATTCAGAACTTAGAAGCTACTAAAATTTGGGAAAATGGAGATGCAGCTAACAGACCGACAGTATGGTTTAAGCTTTACAGAAAGATAGCTTCAGATAAAGAATATATTGCAGTAGAAGATGCAGATATCAAGACTTTGAATAATGGAATAACGACGGTAAGTTGGAATAACTTAGATCAGACAGATGCAGATGGATATGCATATATGTATAAGGTCAAAGAAGTTACTGCAGATGGTAAAGACTTTACTCCAGCTAACTTCTCAAAAGCAGAAAATGGTTTAGAGGTAACAAACAGCTATGTAATACCTCACACAAAAACTATAACAGCTAAGAAAATTTGGGAAAATGGAGATCCTAACTCTAGACCAGATGTTTGGTTCACTCTTTACAGACAGGTAGAGGGAGGAGACAAAGAGGTCGTATTAAAGGCTGATGGAAATAAGGAAATAAAGAAAGTTCCTACTTCAGATCAAACAGAGCAAACTTTAGTATGGACAGGTCTTGCAGAGACAGATATAAATGGTAAGCCTTATACTTATAGCGTTGATGAAACAGATGAGCAAGGAGGAGAGTTAGTACTAGAGAATTATGATAAGAGTATTTCTCAGGATGGCTTAACTATTACAAACTCCTATGTAATTCCTATGGATAAGGATATTACAGCGACAAAAACGTGGATCAATGGTCCAGCAAATAAACCTGACGTATGGTTTAAGCTTTACAGACAGGTTGGAGCAAATGGCCCTAAGGAACCAGCGGAAGCTGCGGTTAAGAAGGTCGAGGTTCTAGATGATGGAAGCTTTGCTGCTACATGGAGCCGCCTAGCTAGAACAAACATAGATGGAGAAGAATACATATATACTGTTGAAGAGGTTAATTCTTCTGGAGCGGCTTATACTCCTGTAAATTATGTAAAGAGAGAAAGTGGCTTAAATGTTACAAATGAATTTGTAAGCCCTAAGGATGTTAGCTTTGATGCTACAAAGGAATGGGTGAACGGACCAGCTCAGAAGCCTACTGTTTGGTTCAAATTATATAGACAGATAGGTGAAAATGGAGAAAAAGAAGAAGTGCCTCTAGCAGAAGCACCGTTAAGAGAACTTTCTGGAAATACTAGAGTTGTAAGATGGACACAGCTAACAAGATATAACCTTCAGGGAGAAGAGTATATTTATAGTGTTGAAGAAGTAGATGCGGAAGGCAATGTATTTACACCTACAGATTACGTTAAGACAAAAGTAGATAAGAATAAGATTAAAAATACTTATGTTATACCTAAGAAAGGTGAGGCAGCAGCTACAAAGACATGGGTAAATGGTGATGATGAAAACAGACCAACAGTTTGGTTCAAACTTTATAGAAATATAGAGGGCGGAAATGCTGAGGAAGTTCCTCTAACAGAAGCTCCATTAGTTAAGTTAGAGAATGGAAATACAAGAGCTAGCTGGAGCAACTTATCTCAGACTGATATCGATGGTAATCCGTATACATTCTCTGTCAAGGAGGTAGATAGCAACGGTGCTAACTTCACTCCAGAGAACTTTAGAAAAGAAGAAAATGGTTTAAGTGTAACAAATACTTATGTAATACCAAAGGATGCAAGTGCAACAGCTACAAAGACATGGGTAAATGGTGATGCAGCTAACAGGCCGACTGTATGGTTTAAGCTTTACAGACAGGTAGAAGGAGGGGCTATTGAAGAAGTTCCTCTGGCAGAAGCACCTATTAAGAAATTAGAAAATGGTCTTTCTGAAGTAACTTGGACAAACTTATCAAAGACGGATAGCTCCGCAAAACCATACACATTTACAGTAAAAGAGGTAGATGAACATGGTAATAGCTTTGTTCCTACAAATTATCAGAAGGAAGAATCTGGTTTAAATGTAACAAATACTTATGTTATACCAAAGGATGCAAGTGCAACAGCTACAAAGACATGGGTAAATGGTGAAGCTAGAAGAATGGATATACAGTTTAAACTGTATAGAAACATTCAGGGTGGTGCTTTAGAAGAAGTACCAGAAGATGAAGCACCAATAAAAACTCTTGCTCTTGGTGAATCTTCAGTAGCATGGAATAACCTATCTAAGACTGATATAAATGGCAAACCGTATACATTCTCAGTAATAGAGTTAGATGAACATGGTAACGAAGCTACATTTATAAATGACTTTAGAGTTTCAAAGAACGGTCTAAAGATAACTAATACTTATGTTCCACCGGCAAGCTTAAAAATCAATGCAAGCAAGAAGTGGATAGATGGTAGCGAAGATAACAGACCTGACATATGGTTAAGACTTTACAGAAATATTGAAGGTGGAGAAGTAGAAGAAGTACCATTAACAGAAGCACCTATAAAGAAGGTTGAAAAGATAACTGATGCACAAGGTGAATCTAAGTATTCTGTAGAGTGGACAAATATCACTGAGACAGATATTCAAGGAAACTACTATACATTTACTGTCAAGGAAGTCGATAAAGAAGGAAACGATTTCGTACCTGAAAACTATGAAAAGTTTGAGAATGGTTTAGAAGTTACAAACACTTATGTTTCTCCTAAAGATGCAGTTGCAAAAGGTACTAAGGTTTGGGTAAATGGTCCTAAGGTTAAACCAACTGTTTGGTTCAAACTTTATAGAAATATCCAAGGTGGAAAATTAGAGGAAGTTCCAGAGGATGAAGCTCCAATCAAGAAGCTAGAAAATGGAACTACAGAAGTTACATGGGAAAATCTAACTAGAACAGATAACCTAGAGAATATATACACGTTCTCAGTGAAAGAAGTTAATGCTGATGGTGAAGATTTTGTTCCTACAAACTTCGATAAAGAAGAGAATGGACTAAGCGTAATAAATACTTATGTCATTCCAAAGGATGCAAGTGCTACAGCTAAGAAGATATGGGTAGATGGAGATGCAGCTAATAGACCAACTGTATGGTTTAAGCTTTACAGACAGATAGATGGTGGTCAGCTTGAAGAAGTTCCAGAAGATGAAGCTTCAATTATGAAGTTAGAAAATGGAATGACAGAGGTTACTTGGACAGATCTATCAAGAACAGATAAAGATGCAAATCCATATACATTCTCAGTAAAAGAAGTAGATGAACAAGGAAATGACTTTGTACCAGAACACTTCAGTAAAGAAACTGTTGGATTAAATGTAACAAATACTTATGTAATTCCAAAGGATGCAACCGCTACAGCTACAAAGACTTGGATAAATGGAGATGCAGCTAACAGACCAACTGTATGGTTCAAGCTCTACAGACAAGTTGAAGGTGGAGAAGTAGAGGAAGTTCCAGAAGATGAAGCTCCGATTATGAAGCTAGAAAATGGAATGACAGAGGTTACTTGGACAGAGCTATCAAGAACTGATAGTGCTGCAAAACCATATACATTTACAGTAAAAGAAGTAGATGAAAATGGAAAAGACTTCGTGCCTGAAAATTATGAAAAACAGGAAGATGGTCTCAATGTAACAAATAGTTATGTAATACCGAAAGATGCCAGCGCTATAGCTACAAAGACTTGGATAAATGGCGAAACTAGAAGAACAGAAATCCAATTTAAACTCTATAGGAATATAGAAGGTGGAGAAGTAGAAGAAGTTCCTCTAGAAGAGGCACCAATTAAGACTCTTGCAGTTGGAGAATCTTCAGTTACATGGGAAAATATATCAAGAACAGATATAAATGGAATGGTATATACATTCTCAGTAAAAGAAGTAGACAAAGAAGGAAAAGATTTCGTACCTGAAAATTATGAGAAGAAAGAAGAAGGATTAAATGTAACAAATACATATATCGTTCCAAAAACTAAGAAAGTTACAGCAAATAAAGTTTGGGTTGGATCAACTGATAACCCTACAATTTGCTTCAAGCTTTACAGATATGTAGAAGGTGGAGATGTTGAGGAAGTACCTATTTCTGAAGCACCTATCAAGAAGCTAGAAAATGGAACTACAGAAGTTGTTTGGGAAAATCTTTCAGAAACAGATATTACAGGTAAGAACTATGAATTCCTTGTAAGAGAAGTAGATGAAAATGGAGAAGAGTATACGCCTAAAGGATACAAAAAAGAAGAGAAAGGCTTAACAGTAACAAATACTAAGCTTCCTTCTAAAAAAGCACCTAAGACTGGAGACGATAGAGATAACTTAGGATATGGTGTATTGTTCGGAATAGCTATATTATCTATAATAGCAACAAGGAAGAAAAGAGAGTCTAATGGTAAGTACTAAAATTTAATATTTACCTTCAAAAGAGATAGCATATATGTGCTATCTCTTTTTTGTATCTTTTTAAAATAAATTACATAATACATAATATAGTAAACTAATTTTCGGAATGTTTTTTAATATTTTATGCAATTTTTACCAGAATATTTTACTAAAGGTTGAAATTTCAACGAAATATATATTGATGAATTTTTTGTTTTTATCTTGAAATGGCGTATGCTAGATAATAGTATATAAGAATTAAAGGAGGAGAACATGAAGTTAGATTTAGATCAAATAGTTGAAAGAAAAGAATATTATCTTTCTAAAAGATTTTTGCTTAATAATAAGAAAGTTGTAATCACTGTTATAACTGTATTATTTTTATTCTTTTCTGCAATTTTTTTCTTTCAAAATAAAGATAAGAAGGAAATAGAAAATAAACTTTTTACAGAGGAAGATATTTCAAAAGGAGATGAAATTACAAGTGCTGGAGAAGACGAGTTTATTATTATTGACATAAGTGGCGCTGTAGAAAGCCCAGGAGTATTTGAACTGGAAGCAAAAGCTAGAGTTGAAGATGCAATAAAGGCTGCAGGTGGCCTTAAGGAAGAGGCTGATATAAGTAAGATAAACAGAGCGGAACAAGTTAAAGATGGACAGAAAATATACATATATAGCAAGGGTGAAGAGGTAACTTCATCTACAGATAAATACAAACTGGTAAACATTAACTCAGCTACAAGTGAGGAGCTTAGAACTGTTAACGGTATAGGTCCGGCCATGGCAGAGAGGATAATCATTTATAGAGGAGAAAATGGTAATTTTGAAAATTTAGAAGATTTAAAAAATGTTGAAGGTATTGGAGAAAAGACTTTTGAAAAATTAAAGAAGTTTCTTACGGTGTAAGAAACTTCTTTCTATAAGTCATCAAGCAGTCTATTTATTACTAAGCTATCGTCTTTTGTTTCAAATTCATCTTTCATAAGACTAGCTAAGTATATAGAGTTTTTACCAAACTTTTTATTTATTAAATCTAGTGTTTTTTCTATGCTTTCATCAGTTTTTGACTTGCTAATCTTATTGTCAAACAAAGACATCTGAATACCTTTATTATCTTCTGTAAGGCTAAGAGCTGTTATTGATATAAGTCTTATGGGATATCCTTCAAGCCATAATTCCTTGTATAGATTGAAAGCCACTTCTGTAATTTTTTCAGCTGAATTGGTTCCTTCTATAAGTCTTGTTTGTTTTGTTTTTATTTTAAAATTATAGTCTTTAATATCTATTTTTACACCATATGAATGGAGGTTGTGCTTCCTAAGTCTGTATGCAACCTTTTGAGAAAGGGTGAGTATAGCTAATTTAACCTCTTTAGATGATGTAAGATCTTTTGAGAATGTCATGCTATGGCCTATAGATTTTACATCTCTTTTATCAAATATTGAAGCTATATGATTGTCTGATAGACCATGAGTATATTTATATAGAGTTTCACCGTGTTTACCAAGAAAGGATTTTAAAAAATCAAGTTTTAAATTATATATATCCTTTATAGTTTTACAACCTATAGAATTTAGCTTTTTTGCAGTAGATTTACCAACAAAGAACATTTCTGATACAGGCTTGCTTCCAAATAAGTTTAAAAAGTTTTTATTTGATACAACTACTGTTCCATAAGGTTTTTTAAAGCTGCTACCCATTTTAGAGAAAAATTTATTATTTGAGATGCCGATGGAAAGACTTAAATTAAGCTCACTTTTTATATGCTCTTTTATGGTTTTAGCTAAATCTTCAGGAGAATTGTATATGTGCATAACTCCTGTAACATCTAGCCAAGCCTCGTCGATAGAAAAGGGCTCTATTAAATCGGTATATTGATAGTATATGTCAAGTACAGCTTTGCTGTATTCTTTATATTTATGATGATTTGATGGCAAAAGAATAAGCTCGGGACACTTTTGTTTTGCAGACCATATAGTTTCGGCTGTTTTTATACCCTTATTTTTTGCTATTGTATTTTTTGCAAGAATAATACCGCTTCTTTTTGAAGGATCACCAGCTACAGCAACAGGTGAATCCTTATATTGTGGAAAATCAATAAGTTCCACAGAAGCAAAAAAATTATCCATATCACAGTGAAAAATCACTTTATCCATATTTTCTTTGTAAGAATTGTTGTTATTTGTATTCATTATAATATCCTCTAATCATAAAAAAGAACATATGTTTATTATAATGGGAACAGTGTTTAAAATCAATAGTAAGTTTAAGAGATTTTATATATTAGACGGAGCTGTATAAAGTATAGGCTAAATGTGTTATTTAATAAAAGAAAAGGTATATAATAAAGAATAGTTTAGGACTG
>CAMCQA010000038.1 GCA_945876935.1 uncultured Clostridia bacterium
CAGGTATTTTATTTGGTCTGTCACATGCCGGTAACGTTGGCTGGAACGGTGAAAAATTTTACGCCACAAATTCCCAAGTAATTTGTGTCATTGGCAGTGGCTTTCTTTTGGCTGCGCTTTATATTTAAACACGAAAATAAATATACAAATGCAGGTGGCTGACTTTGTAACACATCACAGCGGCGGCACCGTTGAGGTCTCTCACCTCATTCCCTAACATTATATTACCAAGATTATACCATATAGCAAGCACTCAAATCAATCTATAAAAAAAGAAGGGATGATGTATACCCTTCTTTTTTATTATTTGTTAAATTACTTTATCCTCTTTTTCTTCTTAGATATAGTGCTCCTACTAAAGATGCAATCATAACTGCTGATACACCCAAAATATCTAAGGAACTATCTCCAGTTTTTACTCTATTCTTCTTAACCTTTACCGGTTTATTCATAGAGTTATTCATTGAATCATTTGAGCTAGTTGAATTATTATTCATATTTTGATTAGTATTCTGCACATTGCTATCAGAAGAATTGTTCTGACTATCTTGATTATCTTGATTATTCTGATCATCTTGGATATCGTTATTGTTATTTCTCTGATCATCAACTTTCTTCTTTAGAATAGCAGAAGTCTCTTCTAGTTTTTTAGCCTGAACTTCAATAGTATCTCTAAGCTCTTTTAATTTAACAAGATCTAAATCTTCCTTAGCTAATTCAGCTTTAAACTGATCTAGAGAGCTATTTATATTCATTTCAGCCACTGTATAATTTCTAGTCTCTACACACTTTCCTGTCTTATAATCATCTGTAAGGAAAGATTTTTCTATAGAATTAAAGATAGCTTGCACTTCTTTATTTAGCTTATCAGCTTCAGCTTTTTCTTCTGCCTTGTATTCTTCTTTTGTCTTAAGAGCATCTATTTTAGCCTTAGCATCTGCGACAATATTATCTATAGCCATCTGATCTTTCGCAGCATCTATATCCATAGCTGCCTTTTCAAGAATCTCATCTAGTTTTTTAGCTTCTTCATCTCTATAAGCATCTTTTTCTTTATAGCTGCCTAGATTTTTCTTAGCTTCCATCTTTTTATTATTTAAATCTGTATCTTCACCTGGTGTAGGCTCAGTATTTGGATCCTTTAAAAGAGAAATTGTAAATGGAGATAGGCTATCTGTAGTTACTGCAACCTTACCACCCATAACTGTCTTTTCAAAGCTTTCAACAGTAGTTCCATTTAGATGATGAACTAGGACTTTTCTTCCATCCTTATCAGCTCCTAAGTTAAATTCCACATTGAAAGGTCCTTTAACTTTACCATTGATAAGCTTTATTTCAGCACCTAGCAAAAATCTTTCAACATCTTCACTTCTCGTAGCTATAGATTCCTTAATTTTTTCAGGAACATTTGCTTCTAAGATAGGTGTAACTGAAAGTGTTACAGTATCTTCCATCAAAGAACTTACAGAAACTTCGTTTGCTCCAGCTTGAGCATCAGTTTTTCTATATTCCAGCTTCTTCGGCATTTTCTTTATAGTTAAGTTATATTCCTTTTTATCTGTCTTTGAAGCAAGGCTTACTGTTATAGTTGTGCTTTCACCATCCAAGTTATAAACGGCTTCTCTGTCATACTTAACTTTAGGAGCACCTGCTACAGCAACTTGAACATCTTCGATCTTATCTTCATTATAAGTTAAGTTGAGTTTAACTCCTGTGGTTGTTGCTTCCACTTCTGTAGTATAATCGAATTTTTCATTACTGAATGAAGGAGATATAGCAGCATTCTTACTTTCGTTTGTCATAACTTCTAAATTATCTAGGTAAGCTTCATCTTTTTCTGTTTCAATAGCAAAAATTCTACTGCTATCATTTTTGAAATAAATTCTTCCCTTTGAATCTGCAACAACAGGGCTTATACAATGTTGCTGAAAGCTTTCTTCTGGTGTATATATATACTTAGCTGTACCGATAGGTGCAGTAGCATCTGGCTCATCATAGAAATAGAAAACGCTTCCTGGCTTAGTATTTAGTGTGCAATATATGTATACTCTTCCATCTGGATCTCCATCCTTATCAAAATCCTCATTTTCATAAGCAGTTGTAAGAAGAGCTGCTCCCTGACAATAACCCGGAGTATCTACGTTGTAAATAAGAGAAGATTCAGAAATTTTATTTTCATCCTTTAAGATAGCAAAGCCATGACCTCCATTAGATGTATATGGGCTTCCCTCTCCTTTTAAAGAAGCATAAATTCTTCCCTTGTATACGATAGGTGTCGCTGTTGAAGATGCACCTATCTGAGCAGAGCTAAGGTTAGTTAGCTCTCCATTAGCGCTTACGTTAGCCTTGCAAAGCAGGCCTCCCTTTGTTGTAAAATATACAGATCCATTATTATAAGCAACACTGCTTCTAATATCTCCTCTAATGCCATCAATCTTGCTTATCACTTCCCCTGTCTTAGGATTTAAAGAATATAAAATAGCTGTTTCTTGACTTTCATCAGAGCTTCCGTTATCTGTACCAACAATAATGTATTTACTTGAACTATAAGCACCAGCCCAATAAAAACCTCTGTGTGCATTGGCCTCTTCAGACTCTATGTTGTTATATAGCTCTTCATCGTACTTAAGATCTTTGATAGTATTTTTATCCGCACCAGATGGCTGGAATATCCATGCATAAGCCTTAGTTTTTCCGCCTAAATCTTCTGCATTGCCTGTCAACCCTTCTTCATCTACCGCTACAGCAAAAAACTCTCCATCTTGATCTTCTGCCATCCAAGTACCTGTGTATATATAAGTTTTTCCATCTACAGTAGTACTAGAAATAGGAGACAGAGTCTGCTGACTTGATATAGGTGCTGTATGCCATATAGGTTCCAATGTTGCTAAATCAACAGCTTGAACACTTCCATCCTCAACCTGAACAAAAAGTTTACCTTCTATGTATAGTAGAGAATTCATTGCATAACCAACTTTTTTGATTAGTGGTTTACTTCTTCTAAGTTCTTTACCTGTGTTTTTATCTGCTTCCACTACAACATCATTGGATCCGAAGTAAAGCTTATCTCCAATAATCAGCGGTGGTGTTGGACTATTTGTATAGCCTCCTCCACCATAACTCTCTGCATACTTAAGAGTTGTTGTATCACTATCAATAGGTGTTTTAGCCGATGTGATACCATTATTTTCTTGATTATTTCTATAGTTATACCACTCAGCGCTAGGAACTTCCGCCCCAAATGTCACATGAGGTATCATAGAAAGAACCATCAATACAGCTACAAATATGCCAAGTAGCTTTTTAAAATAACGACTTCTCATAATTTCCTCTCTTTCTTGTTATTTATATTTAATAATATTAAATTATTAAAACATACATTATTCTATAGGGAAGGCAACATCTGTCCATCCATCACTTCCATTGTAATGCTGATATTCTTTTCCAAAGTCCAAGGAGAATACTATCGATATTCTATCTCCTGGCGATAATGGGAACCCGGATAATCCATAGTTAGCCATGGTACCATTTGAGTAAAACATCCATCCAGAGGTTCCTTTAAAATCAAACTCTTTCAAAGTATTTAAATCTCCCGGCTTCGTAGACTTTTGATAAAGAGCCTCATCTCCATAATAGTCTTTTAAGCGCTTCTCAACAGCTGGAGAAAAATGCCATCCATTCTTAAGACCAGACCTTCTTATACCCTTTATATAAAATCCGTACTTAGTATTCTTTACGTACAGAACTTCATAACCACTTTCTTCAAATGCTCTCTTCACTACAAATGCTGGGCTTTCATCTTTAAACATTTTGACACTTCTTGTAAACAGTTTACCTAAACCTATAGAGTCTGCCCTAGCTGTAACAGTTACATATCCAGCAACAACTTTATCTGCATCTAGGTTAACGTGAATGGTATATCTTAATTTTTTTATATTACCGTTTTCATCTTTTCCAACTACATCAATAGTATTTGCCCCATTTACTAAATCTTTTTCATCCAGTCTATATTCTACAATTTTATCTCTTTCCTCGGGATAAACTCTCTTGCCATTGACATATACATTGGTATAAAACCCTGAGAGCCATTTCCCTTTATAATCTGTAGTTTCAACTGTGAATTTGTATAGGTTGCCGCTGACTTTCTCATTATTCTTTATAGATGTCTTTACAATCGGTCTCTCTGCAGGATTTCTATCGTAATTAGGGTCATCATTATCTATAGGAGAAGCATCTGCGCTATCCTGATTATCTTCAGGTTTTGTTCCATTATTTTGACTTTCATCAGGACTCGGCTTTGTAGCATCCTCTTTTTTATCAGTAGCATCATTATTGTCAGTTTCACCATTTTGATTCTGCTCTTCTCTCAGCTTCTGACTTTCTTCATATCTCTCTTCGGCTTTTGGAGGCTCTTCCTCCTTCTTTTTACTATTCTCCTCTTGTCTTGCTTCTTCTTTCTTTTTATACTCCTCTTCTTGAGAATAGTTCATTTCAAAAGTCTCTCCCAAAACTAACTTTTGAGATATATTCTCTTCAGATGAAGCAAGCGGGCTTTTTCCATAAGAGTCAGGACTTTTAACAATTAGAAATCCTGATACAAAAATAAACAATACAACTAAACTCAAAGTTAATATTAAGTTTTTATTATATTTGTTTCTCATAATCTTGCCCTCTTATTTAAAGTAAGCTCCTTCTCGGCATTTCATAGTTTTCATGTTTCTATTTTTATTAAACGGTTTAAAAATCTTGCTTAAGAAAGTTTTTCTAAAGTCTCTTTTTAATTCTTTGTTAGCCTTCTTCCAATAACTTATGCTAATATCTTTATTTTCTTTTGAAATTTCTTTATCGCTATATGCTGCTAGAAGAAATAGTTGCTCCTGATCTGATGAAATAGAGTATTTTCTTTTAAATAAATCATCATATATCAGGCATACTGATTCTTTAGGATTCGACTTAAAAATTGCTTTTCTTATTTTTCTTTTAGGAATAATTCTCTTATATACAAACCTTCCTATCATCAATACTATTAAAATCAATATAAGTATGAAGAGTACTATTCCCAGATAGCTTCCAATCTTATCAACAAGACTCTCATTGTTATTTGAGGTCGACTCTTCCTTTGTATCTCTTATTTTCTCATCAGGAGTGTTATATGAAAGAGGATTATTTGTTATACCCACAGTCAAATCCGCACTTTTCATTTGTTTACTGTAAATTGGATCCACTTCTAACGGAACAAACCCTAGTCCATCAATATATATTTCACACCAACCATGAGCATTTGTTCTAGGTATTTCAAAGATTTCTCCAGACTTCATCTTCTCTGCATCTTCCTTGGTTACAACATAACCCTCAACGTATCTTGCAGGAATTCCATAATATCTAAAAATCAAAGCACTCAAAGTTGCATAGTGAACATCATAACCTTTTTTTTCTTTAAAAAGTCTTTCTAAAGGAGATTTAAATTCCTCATTAAATTCTACCGGCAACTTATTAGTATATACATATTTTTCATTAAGGTAGTTTTTTACTTTATCGATAGCCTCCTTATAATCCATATGTCCATTGGCACTATCAGGTGACTTACCAAGTTCCTTATAAAGCAAAATTCTATCGCTGTCATCTATATGAAGATACTTGTCATATACTAACTTGTTATAATGACTTTCTAGGCGAAGCCATTTGTCTATCTCACCTTTTAAGCTTTCATCGCTCTCTGTGAAAATTCGTCCAGCAGTATCAGTCCAATTGTAGCTATTGCTACTTCCTAAATTAAACTCATAATCATCGAGTTTGCCAATTCCTCTATTTTCAATAAAACTATCGCTGTAAGACTTACCTATATTAACCTTTTGATCAACTTCATACGGAATGTATGCTATGCCTTTATCAGCACCTACATTCTCAATCTTAACCTTCCCTAGCTTTTCTTCTGAATCACCCAAAGTGACACTGCGTGCATTAGCTAACTGTGAAAATGGACTAAATCCCTCTTTGTTAAGCCAGTACATCAAGTTAATATTTTCATAGTGACTTTTATTTTCAAGAGCTTGCCATTTTCCTAAATGAAAGTTTTCTCCTACAAAGCCTCTTAAATATATGCTGTCTGGTTTTTCCATACTTATCTTTATAGCAGTAGATTTATCATCTTCTCTATTAAGCTTGGATAAGTCTCCATATCCTAGCGGGCTTTTACCATAGTAAAATTCGGAAATCTTTTCAATGGTATATTCTTTTAAATTATTTGCAGTCTCCGGTACCCTAAGGTTCTTATTTATAGGCTCCACCTTTGTTAGAAAGAAAAAAATGGTTAACGCACAGATAAAAAACTTAGCGAAGCACTTAACTCTATATATTGAAAGTTCATTATTATTTTTAGAAACAATCAAAAGAGCAATGATAAAAACTAGAAAAACAAAACTATTTTGCTCTATATCTAACTTAAATAATGTGCCTAAAAAAACTATTGTGGCTGGTGCAACAAATAAAAGACGAAACCTCCATCTGCTTATAACTTGATAAATAACAAGGCTAGTAATAGTAACAAGTAAAATAAACACCATTAGATTACCTTGACTAGCACCAGATTTTTTAACTAGTAAAAAGTAACTACTTTTGCCTAGAGCATCTGCAATTTGATTGTATATATTTATAATGCCTCCACTTAGATTTCCCATTGACCACTCTAGATCCACCCTAAGAAGTTTGCTCAAAGAGAAAATAAAAGTAATAGCAATCACAAGGGAAAAGCTTATCAAAATGACTTTATCTGTATTCAGTTTTTTCTCCGATTGGATTCCAAAGCTGTGCTTTTCCATACGTTTGTAAAATCTCCTCATCTTTTGGGCTATAGCTTACACAAATATATAATCCGTGTTTCTCAAAACTTTGACTATTCACCAGATTATCTATAGCCTTATTATCCCTTCTAAACCCTGTCTTCATAGCTTCTTCTATTAATTCTAGAAGATCATCCTCACAAGTTATTTTCAGCTTGTAAGGCTCATCATCTAAAGCTATATATCCGGTAAACTTTACACTTTTTTCTAGCATTTGTTTTCCTATAGAAAAATAATGGCTCAATAACTTCTGTCTATATTCAGAAGAGTCAAGACCTGCCACTTTAGATTTATTTAAAATGAATCCTATATCATTATCTACAGGCAAAGAAGGTGTTCTAACAAGAAGCTTGTCCATCTTTTCAGAAAGTTTCCAATGTATGGACTTTGTACTATCTCCATCTTTATATTCATCTATTCCAAAAGTTTCGTTAGTATCCGTACCTGGTCTCTGTTGAGAGTAAGTGTAACTTTCCAAGCTATAATACTCTAGTTCATCATCTTTGAGAGATATCTCTACTGTCTCCGGAAAAATAAATATGCTGAATTTCTCATTATAAAATTTTTCTTTATAAAACAATCCAACGGGATCTGATACTTTTACAAAATCAACTGTTACAGTTATCCATCCGCACTGTTTATCCGCTATATGTATCTTCTTCTCTGCACCTTTTCTCTTTAAGCTTATTTCATAGGATTCCTTCTTCTCTATCTCCATATAATGATTTACTATGCTTAAAGTAAATGACTTAAATAGAATAGAAAAAAATTCTCCTCCCATCATTTCAATACTTACAAACTCCTTGTTATCAAGGTCCTGCTTAATAAAGAATTCCGTTTTATCTTTGCTAAAATAAACAGTTATTATAGAAAGCAGCACATATACTATTTGAAAAAAAATGAAATAAATCCAAACTTTATCACCATTAAAAATTAAAAGAAGTATATTAAGAATTAGAAGTAGAGAAAAGCTAAAAAATTTTCTACCATTTATCCTCATATCTTAGATCTCTCTGTCAATTTTAGGAGCAACAACAGTTTCGTTTATTTGTTTAATTACATCGCTAACAGTCATCCCCTTTACTCTTCCATTATGAGAGATAAAAATTCTATGGGATAAAACCGGCTCCAGGTTTTGCACAACATCAGATGGGATAACAAAATCTCTACCATTTATCAAAGCTGTAGCCTTTGATATTTGCGCTAAAGCTAAAGCACCTCTAGGACTTACTCCCAAGCTTACATCATCCATGTTTCTTGTTACCTCGACTATATTTGCTATATATTCATAAATTTTACTATCTACAAATATTTTAGAAACACTATTCTTTATTTCCTCTAATTCTTCAGCGCTTAGTACTTTTCTAACTTGATCAAGAGGATTGCTACCTTCTCTATCTTTCAGAATATTTATCTGACTTTTTACATCTGGATATCCCATAGATAACTTAATCATAAATCTATCCAATTGTGCTTCCGGCAGTTTTTGTGTACCAGCCATGCCAAAAGGATTCTGTGTAGCCATTACTATAAACGGCTTAGGCAAATCATAAACATTGCCATCTATAGAAATTTGACCTTCTTCCATTATTTCTAAAAGTGCCGATTGAGTCTTACTTGAAGTTCTATTTATCTCATCTGCTAAGAAAAAGTTACACATAGCTGCACCTTTTCTATATGAAAATTCTTTTGTATCTCTATCGTATATAGAAAAGCCTGTTATATCAGATGGAACTATATCAGGGTTAAACTGCAACCTAGAAAACTCCAAGCCTAGGACCTTGCTGAAAGCTAGAGCTAATGTTGTCTTACCAACTCCTGGAATATCTTCTAAAAGAATATGACCACCAGCTAAAATAGCTGCTAAAACTTTATCAATAATCTCATCTTTTCCTATGATAACTTTAGCTATACTGTCCTTGATATCTGTAAGACTCTTCATATACTCCATAAATTTTCCTCTCTCCATAAAAAATAAAAAAAACGGACCGAAGTCCGTTTTTAATTTACATATTTTGCTAAATAGTCTCTGACTTATAGCTCTTTGCTAATCACAGTGGCGGTGCCGTGTTGGATTTAAACCAACTTTCCAAATATAAACTATCTCATATTGAAACAAATTATATCAAAACTTTCAATAAAAATCAAGATTCTTATATAGATGGGCTACCACAAATACTGTACATTTTAGTTAACTTTGCTTTTACAAAGTATCGTTTACTTATCTAGTTCCTTAAGTCTATCAAACATTGCTTCAAGTTTACCTGTCATAATGTCATCTTCATCTCCAGGCGCTGCTTCATAAAGTTTTTCTTCTCCATAAAAGAAGCTTGGAACATAGTAGTAAGAAAGTCCCTGAAGACTATCTCCTGCTTTAGTCTCATCAATTTCTTCAAATTCAAACTTTTCAAGTTCAGGGTTCTGAGCTTTCATTTCCCCAATAAGTCTTCTCGCTCTCTTACAATAAGGGCACTGTTCTAAAATAATCATTTTAATTTTCATGTTATACCTCCTTAAGACATTCGTCCGCTCTCTATTTTGTATACCTCATCTACTATAGACATGGTAGACTCTCTGTGTGAAACGAGAATAATTGTCTTGTCCTTTGCTTCTTCATCAATAGAGTTTAGTATATAGCTCTCATTCATTGCATCAAGATTGCTTGTAGGTTCATCTAAAAGCATCATAGGAGCCTTATGAACGAAGGCTCTAGCCAGACCAATCCTCTGTCTTTCACCTCCAGATAAACTATCTCCAAGCTCACCAACTTTAGTCTTATATCCTTTTTCAAGACTAGCTATAAAGTCGTGTATACCAGCTTTTCTAGCTGCCATCTCTATTTCTTTTTCTGTAGCATCAAGCTTCGCTATTGCTATATTGTTTTCAATAGTATCATTAAATAACCAAGTTTCCTGAGTTACATAACTTTGCATATCTCTAAGGTTGACTGTATTTATATGCTCTATATCTACATTGTTTATACTGATAAGTCCACTATCTCTCTGCCAAAATCTCATCAAAAGCTTTAGAAGAGTAGATTTACCACTACCGCTCTTACCTAATAAACCTAAGATTTTTCCTTCTTTAAGATCTAAGTTAATACCTTCTAAAATCTTCTCTTTTTCATAAGCAAAATCCAAATCATTTACCTTAATATCACCAAATCTTGCTAACTTCTCTCCAACAACGTCTTTTACTAGAGGTTCTTCCTCAAGAATATTTAAAACTCTTTCTCCACTAGCCAAAGTTTGATTCAAGTTATTAGATAAATTAGATAGGGCTACTACTGGTCCAAAAGAACTCATCATAATTAGAGTAGGCATAAGTATGCCATCAAAGTCCACCATATAATCATCATACATAATAATGGAAACAAC
>CAMCQA010000039.1 GCA_945876935.1 uncultured Clostridia bacterium
ATTTGATTATACCTAAATTACAATCTTTTGTAATGTGAGATAATAGACAGAATAGCACAGATAGTAGAAGTTTTGGGACTATAGATGTGGAAGATATAAAAGGTAAAGTTTTCTTTAGACTTCTTCCGCTCAATAAATTTGGTGGTTTATAATGGGAGAAAAGAAGCTAATTGCTAACAATAAGAAAGCTAGTTATGATTTTTTCTTAGAAGATAGATACGAAGCAGGAATTGTATTGACTGGCACTGAAATAAAATCGGTTAGGCAAGGTAAAGTTAACATAAAAGAAAGTTATGTAAAAATAAGAAATTTTGAAGCTTTTATAATAGGAATGAATATTAGCCACTATGAACAGGGTAATATTTTTAATGTTGAGCCTATGAGAGAGCGAAAATTGCTTCTTCACAAAAGAGAGATCCAAAAGATTGATGAAGCATCTAAAATAAAGGGAAAGTCGATACTGCCCATAAGGCTTTATATAAATGATAAAGGTCTTGCTAAACTGGAAATAGCAGTTGGTACAGGTAAGAAGAATTATGATAAGAGACAGTCTATTGCTGATAGGGATGCAAAAAGGAGAATTGATAGATTAGTTAAAAGATAAATAAGGGGACGTAATGGTTTCGACAGGGATGTGGAACCTGGATAAGCGAGTCGCAGATGGCATTAGCTGCGTTAAAATGTGCCCGTTAAATATAAACGCAAAAAATAACAATTTCGCATTAGCTGCCTAATTTCGCAGCGCGCATCGACCTATGCTCACCTGTAGGCGTAGATAATCGGTGTCATTTATACAGGAAAACTTCATCTGAGCTCCCGGTAGGATGAGGGAATAACGGGATAGGAAGATTTAGTTATGTTCACAGGAATTAAATTTTCCGAATTTGTAAGCTGTGAACTACACTCGTAGAAAGTCTGGGGAAAATGTTTTTGGACAGGGGTTCGACTCCCCTCGTCTCCACCATATTTAATATGATATTTAGGCAGTTCGATAGTATGCTATTGAGCTGTTTTTTATATAACAATTAAATCTTCATAAATAGCAATTTAATTGACTTATAAATAATGTCAGATATATAATTATTTATAGGTTTATAAGCTTGCGAGTGAAGTTTGTTAATAGCCTTTAAAGATTTTATGTAAGCTTAATTACATAGCATGTGTATATATAGATATATACTGGATAAATTAGGAGAAACATATTATGAAAAATTTTGAGTTTTGCGTTGGAACAGATATTGTTTTTGGTAGAGATACAGAGAAATATTTAGCAGACAAAATAAGACCTTACGGTAAGAAAATATTGATGGTTTATGGTGGAGGAAGCATTAAGAAGAATGGGCTTTACGATAAACTTATGAAAATTTTAGAGGAATATGAGATTTATGAATTATCAGGAGTAGAGCCTAACCCTAGAATAGAGAGTGTAAAGAAAGGTGCAGATATTTGTAGAGAAAAAAATATCGATCTAGTTTTAGCTGTAGGAGGAGGTAGCACTTTAGATTGTTCAAAAGCAATTTGTGCAGCAACTTTCTACAATGGAGATCCGTGGGATTTGGTAGTGAGAAAAGCACCGATAGAGAAAGCTCTTCCGTTAGCTACTGTTCTAACCTTATCTGCTACTGGCAGTGAGATGGATGCAGGTGGTGTAATATCCAAGTTAGATACAAATGAGAAGAGAGGTTTTGGATCACCTCTTCTACTGCCAAAAGTATCTATTTTGAACCCAGAAAATACATTTACTGTTTCTGAATATCAGACTGCTAGTGGAAGTGCAGATATGATGGCTCACATCTTTGAAAGTTACTTTGATAAAGAAAAGGTATTTATCCAAGATGAGTTTGCAGAAGCTCTGCTTAGAGCAGTTATTCACTATGCACCTATAGCAGTGAAGGAACCTACAAACTACCAAGCGAGAGCTGAACTTATGTGGGCTAGCTCTTTGGCAATCAATGGAATATTAGGAACAGGAAAAAATGATAACTGGACAGTTCATTCAATAGAGCACGAGCTTTCAGCTTTCTATGATATTACACATGGAGTAGGCTTAGCTATACTTTATCCTAGATGGATGAGATACATATTATCAGAAAACACCTTAGATAGATTACATAGATTTGCTGTAAAAGTGATGGGTGTGCCAGATGGAGATGATAAAGAGAAAGTTGCCTTAAATGGTATAGAAGCTTTAGAGAAGTTTTTCTTTGAGACTTTAAATCTTCCTTCTAATCTGACAGAGTTAGGTATTGGAAGAGAGAACTTTAAGGTAATGGCAGAGAAAGCTGTTCAAATAGGAAGTTTGTCTAATGGATATGTGGCACTTACACCAGATGATGTTGAGAAAATTTACGAAATGTGTCTTTAGTTAGGAGAATAAAATGCAAGATTATAAAAAAGAGTTTATTGATTTTATGATAGAAAGTGATGTACTAAAGTTTGGAGAATTTACTTTAAAAAGTGGAAGAAAATCACCTTTTTTTATGAATGCTGGTGCATACGTTACTGGAAGTCAGTTGCAAAGGCTAGGAGAATATTATGCGAAAGCTATCCACGATAACTTTGGTTTAGATTTCGATGTTCTATTTGGACCTGCTTACAAAGGTATTCCAATTTCAGTAGTTACAGCCATGGCTATTTATAAGCTGTATGGAAAAGAAGTTAGATACTGTTCTAACAGAAAAGAAGCTAAAGATCATGGTGATGCAGGTATTTTATTAGGAAGCAACCTTAAGGATGGAGATAGAGTGGTTATGATAGAAGATGTAACTACTTCTGGAAAATCTATAGATGAAACATACCCAATAATTACAGGTCTTGCAAAGATTGAAATAGTTGGTTTGATGGTATCATTAAATAGAGAAGAATATGGCAAAAGCAAAGATAAGACAGCTTTATTAGAAGTTCATGAAAAATATGGAATAAGAGGGGCAGCTATAGTTTCAATGAGTGAAGTTGTAGAATACTTAAAAGATAAAGGAAGTATTTTAGATAGTAAGCTTATAAGTTCCATAGAAGACTATTATAAGGAATATGGTGTAAAATAAATGAGAGAAAAATTAAGAAAAATTCTTCTGTTCATCAGTATCATAGTGTTTTTAGTATCTGGCGGCATGCTGGCTAAATACTATTACGATGGCTGGAAAGTGGAGCAGGCTTTCGATAAGCTAGAAGAGAAAGCCGAATACGACCTTGCTAGCTTAAAAGAAGAAAATGCAGATACTTTCGGCTGGTTGAAAGTTCCTGAAACAAACATAAGTTATCCTATTATGTTTACTCCTAATGATCCAGAGTTTTATTTAAGACGAAACTTTCAAAAGGAGTATAATATTGCAGGAACACCTTTCCTTGATGGACATCAAGATTTAGAACATTCTAAGCATATGGTGTTTTATGGACATCATATGAAGGATGGCTCTATGTTTAAGGATCTTTTAAACTACGATGACCCTGAATATATTAAAGAACACGACATTATAGAATTTGAAACTGTAGATGGGCAGAAGAAAAAATATAAAGTATTTGCCTATGGAAAAACAGATGCTGCAAAAGAAGGTTTTAATGTTTATGACTATATAAATATTAGTGATAAGGCTCGATTTGATGAGTATATTGCAGGTGTAAAGGCTCTTACTGGAGTAGATTCAGGTATAACTCCTACTTTTGGAGATAATATAGTTACTTTATCGACTTGTTCATACCACTCTGAAGAAGGTAGATATATTATTTCAGGAGTGGAGATAGAAGATTAAAAGGTAGTGGCATGGATTCTATAAAATAAATTTTTAATGCCATATCCAAATATTGAGAGTAATTTATGAGAAGAGAAATAGCTTTTACTATATTTGGCCTTGAAATAAGATGGTATGGTGTTCTTATCGCTGTAGCTATTCTTTTAGCAGGGCTAATATCATATAAAAAAGCAAAAGTAAATAATATTAATGAAGAGATTGTGTTTGATATAATACTTTGGTCCGTGCCAGCAGGCATTATAGGAGCTAGATTATATTATGTAATCTTTCAATGGGACTATTACGGCAATAACTTATCAGAAATATTTATGATAAGAAATGGGGGACTAGCTATTCACGGAGGGCTAATTTTTGGCATACTTGCAGGTTACTTAGTTTGTAAGGCCAAGAAAGTAGATTTTTTAAACTTAGCTGATTTAGTGGTTCCGCAGATAGCCTTAGCTCAGGCAATAGGAAGATGGGGAAACTACTTTAATGGTGAAGCTCATGGAGGTCCTACGAATTTGCCTTGGGCCATTGAAGTTAATGGACAGATGGTTCACCCTACTTTTCTTTACGAAAGTATTTGGTGTTTGATATTGTTCTTCTTTTTGAGTTATATGTTTAAGAGAAAGAGAGTAGACGGCCAAGTTGTTTGTTTATATGGCTTTTTATATAGCTTAGAGAGATTTTTTGTTGAAGGTTTGAGAACAGATAGTCTTATGATAGGTAGACTAAGACAAGCACAGGTTTTTAGTGTACTTATTATGATTTCATGTGTTATAATTTACTTTGTGCTTTTAAATAGAAGTAAACTAATTGATAAAAATGGAAAAGAGGAAAAATAGATATGAAACTAGGTATAGTCGGGCTTCCAAATGTTGGAAAAAGTACCCTATTTAATGCTATAACAAAGGCTGGAGCAGAATCAGCTAACTACCCATTTTGTACTATTGAGCCAAATGTTGGAGTAGTTGCAGTACCTGATGAAAGGCTTGATATACTTTCTAAGATTTACAATACAAAAAAGGTTGTTCAAACAGCTATAGAATTTTATGATATAGCAGGGCTCGTTAAAGGAGCATCAAAGGGCGAAGGTCTTGGAAATAAATTCCTGGGTCATATCAGAGAAGTAGAGGCTATCGTACATGTAGTTAGATGTTTTGATGATCCAAATGTAGTGCATGTTGATGGTAAGGTTAACCCTATATCAGATATAGATACAATTAATTTAGAACTTATTTTTTCTGATATGGAATTATTAGAAAGAAGAATACAGAAAACCACAAAAAATCTTAAAGGGGATAAGAGTCTTGAAAAAGAGCTAACTCTCTTAAAAAGAATATATGAATTTTTAGAAGGCGGTCGATCTGCCAGAGCTATGGAATTTGATGAAGATGAAGAAGAATTTGTAAAAGGTCTTGGTTTGATATCCTTTAAGCCAGTTATTTATGGATGTAACGTTTCTGAAGAAGATGTTATGGCAGGAGGAGATAACCAATATGTAGAGCTAGTTAGGGACTTTGCAAAAACTGAGAATTCAGATGTAATCGTTATATGTGCTAAGATAGAGGAAGAAATAGCTCAGCTTGATGAAGAAGAAAAAACTATGTTTTTAGAGGAACTCGGCATCGATGAGGGAGGTCTAGATAAGCTTGTAAAAGCTTCTTACAAACTTCTTAATCTTATATCATACTTAACTGCTGGTGTCCAGGAGTGTAGAGCATGGACAATAAAGAATGGAACCAAAGCACCACAAGCAGCAGGTAAAATCCATAGTGACTTTGAGAGAGGCTTTATAAGGGCTGAAACTATCGCTTTTGATAAACTAATGGAATTTGATGGAAATATGCAGCAGGCTAAAGAAAAAGGTTTAGTTAGAGCTGAAGGTAAGGATTATGTTGTTAAAGACGGCGATATAATGAATTTCCTATTTAATGTATAAGAAAGAGCCAGCATTGCTGGCTTTATTTATTAGAAATATTATCTTCTAAAGGAGGTATTTTATGAGAATTATAATTTCTCCAGCTAAAACTATGAATCCTGATAACGATATTTTTTCATATAGAAATAAACCAAAGTATCTGGATGAGGCACAATTTTTGATAGATGAGCTTAGGAAGCTTACTTTAGATGAAGCTATTAAACTTTGGAAAGTTAGTTACAAACTAGGTTTAGAAGCTTATGATAAGATAAAATCTTTTAATAAGGATAAGAACATATCCCCGGCTATTTTTACTTATGAAGGTCTACAATATAAGCATATATCACCAAAAGTTTTATCAGAGCAGGCTTTAATATATATAGAAGAAAACTTGTGTGTGTTATCGGCAATATATGGATGTATATATGCTTTTGAAGGTATTTCTCCTTATAGACTGGAAATGCAGGCACCTATGAAGATGAACTTTAAAGGAGAGCAGTACAACAACTTATATAAGTTTTGGGGAAATAAAATATATGATAGACTTATGGAAAAAAATTCGGATGGTATAATAATTAATCTTGCATCTAAAGAGTACAGCGACTGTGTAACACCATATTTAAAAGAAAACGATAAGATGATTACATGTATTTTCGGTGAATTTGACAAGAATGAAAAGGTAAAAGTAAAGGCTACCAACGCTAAGATGGCAAGAGGATATATGGTTCGATTTATGGCTGAAAATAATGTTAGTAAGCCAGAAGAATTAAAAAAATTCACATATTTAGGTTTTTCCTTTAAAGAGGAGTTATCAAAAGAAGACGAGTATGTATTTATAATGGATAAATAATTAAAATTTAAAAAAAGCGTAGCATCAAACTTGCTACGCTTTTTGTTTTACTAGTAAAGTTATTATATATTTACTCAATAACTAAAGATACAGGACAGTGATCACTTCCATAAACTTCTGAAAGGATTTTAGCTTCCTTCAATCTTTTTTCTAAAGCTAAAGATACTAAGAAATAGTCAATTCTCCATCCTGCATTATTAGCCCTGGCATTGAACCTGTAGCTCCACCAAGAGTAAGCACCTTCAAGATCAGGGTAAAAATATCTAAAGGTATCGATAAAGCCTGAATCTAAAAGAACTGCAAACTTTTCTCTTTCTTCATCGGAGAAACCAGCATTTTTCCTATTTGTTTTTGGATTTTTAAGATCTATTTCTGTGGCAGCTACATTAAGGTCTCCACATAATATTACCGGTTTTTTCTTTTCAAGGGTTTTAAGATACTCTCTAGCATCATCTTCCCATTCCATTCTGTAATCAAGGCGCTTTAATTTTTCCTGTGAGTTAGGAACATAGAAATTAACTAAATAAAAGTCCTCAAATTCTGCTGTTACAGCCCTTCCTTCTTTATCATGTTTTTCGATGCCGATGCCATAGCTTACAGAAATAGGCTCTTTCTTTGTTAAAATAAGTGTACCTGAATATCCCTTTTTTTCAGCGCTATCCCAGTATTGAAAATAGCCAGGGGTTTCTAGTTCGATTTGACCCTCTTGCATTTTTGTTTCTTGTAAGCATAAGAAGTCTGGTGATTCAGATTCTAAAAATTCCATAAAACCTTTTTTTAAAACGGCACGAAGCCCATTTACATTCCAAGATATAAATTTCATAAAATACCTCCATACGATAAAAGATATATACCACAAATTTTATTTAAAAACACGTTCATATGTTATAATATGGTGTAATTAAATAAAGAATGGAGTAGATTATGGCAAATTTTGAAATGAAATATATGACTTGTCCAGTTTGTAAAAGTCAGCAGACTATGAAAATTTATACAGATGTGGATGCTACTAGCAATAAAAAACTAAGAGAAAAGATTATGCTTAACAAGCTTTTAGAATTTTCTTGTAAGACATGTGGATACACAGATCAAAATTTTTATCCTTTTCTGTATACTGACTTAGAAGATAAGATATTAGTTTGGCATATTCCTGATGCTACAGGAGAAAATATAGAAGAGATAGTAAAAGAAATAAACGATAATCACGAGCTAGAAGAAAGAGAAAATGAAGAATTCCAGTTCAGAGTTGTTACAGATTATAATAGCTTAAAAGAAAAAATAATAATTAGAAACACTAAGCTTGATGACAGATATGTGGAGGTTATGAAGCTATTTTTGCTAAATGTTATTATGACTTCTGAGAATCCAATTAACGTTAATGCCTTAGAGGGTATTTTCTTTAATAAGCATGGTGAAGATAATTGGACTATGGATTTTGTTATAAGGGAAGAAGAGGGTGTTTCTTTGAAAGTAACTAAGGACATGTATGATGAAATCTATTCTTTAAGTAAAGAAGCTACAGAACAAGTATCGAAAGATATGGAATTAAGAGGCTTTTCTTTAGTGGATAAGAGTTTTGGAGAAGCTGTAATGAAATTGATGATAGAGGAGAATTTAAGAGGATAACCATTTTTGTAATAGGAGAAATTATAAAAATAGTAGGATTAAATTTTATTTGGAAGTTTAAGTATGGTTTTAATAGGGTAAATCTAAAAGAACACTGAAAGAAGATGTGTATTACCCTCATTAAATTTAATATTTGATAAATTAAATTAAAAATAACCTTGACTTTAATTAAAAGTCTGTGTTATCATATCTCTTGCAGTGTATTACTGTGAGTGTGGCGGTGTAGCTTAGTTGGCTAGAGCGTTCGGTTCATACCCGAAAGGTCGGAGGTTCGACTCCTCTCGCCGCTACCATATGTTTGGGCGTATAGCTCAGCTGGGAGAGCATCTGCCTTACAAGCAGGGGGTCATAGGTTCGAGCCCTATTACGCCCACCAAACATGCGGTCCGGTAGTTCAGTTGGTTAGAATGCCAGCCTGTCACGCTGGAGGTCGTCGGTTCGAGCCCGATTCGGATCGCCAATTTTTTTTTACTCGTGGTGGGTGTAGTCAAGTGGTTAAGACACCGGGTTGTGGCTCCGTCATGCGTGGGTTCGAATCCCACCATCCACCCCATTATTAAAATTATAGCGTTGGGGTATCGCCAAGCGGTAAGGCAACGGATTCTGATTCCGTCATGCGCAGGTTCGAATCCTGCTACCCTAGCCAATAGGGCGACATAGCCAAGTGGTAAGGCAGAGGTCTGCAAAACCTTTATTCCCCAGTTCAAATCTGGGTGTCGCCTCCATACTAAAAAAGCAGTTATTGACTGCTTTTTTTATTTTTTTGATAAGTATAGCAAAAGTAAAAATCAGCTAAGATAATTGTTGGGTGTTTCAACTTCATTTGCTATATGATTTGGATAAGTTTTGTTACTAATGAATAGTGTAAGTATTATCTAAAATTTTTAGAGTGTTGAAAAAACATAAATCCTATGCTAAACTAAAAATATAGATATTGTGAGTCGTATGTTTTTTGTAGCAATAATTGTATTGTGTGCAAAATGAGAATGGAAACAGGTTAAAATCCTGTACGGTACCGCCACCGTAAGTGGGGAGCTCGCACATTTAGCCACTGAATTTTTATTTGGGAAGGCATGTGCATCTGAAGCTGAGATCCACAAGTCGGGATACAGACATACTGACTGCTTCAAGAGCGGAACTCTCTGGTGAAGTTATAATTTAGATACTTTTTGACTGTCCAAACGCTTTTGGGCAGTTTTTGTTTGCAAACTCAAGCATAGTGGCTCATTGAAATTCAATTTTATTTATTATGTAAGGAGGGATAAAATGAGCGTTAAGTCACTAAAATGCAAAGTCTTTTCGATTTTACTTTTATTTGCAATGATTTTCTCCACTATGCCTACTTCAATTTATGCGGCAGATGTAAATAACGATGCTGACGGCTATTTATTAATTACAACTGCTGATGAGTTTGTTGAGCATGTATGTGGAGTAAATTATAAAACTGCAAATGCAAAGTTTAGAATCGAAGCTGATATTGACTTATCAACAGCAAAAAATCAAGATGCCATAAGATCTGTAAGTTCAGAATTTAATGGTGTAATCGATGGCGGAAATCATAAGATAAGTAATCTTAAAATTAATGGTAGAGGTATCTTTAAAAAACTTGGGAAACTTGGAGTAATTAAGAATCTGGTTCTTGATAAACCGATTGTGAGCGCTCCAAAGTCTAGTGATACCCCAGCTGTTATAGTATCAGAGAATCTAGGAACGATAACCGATACATTTATTATTGATGGTACCTTAACATCTGAAGGAAACTCAGGAACAGGTATGATGGTTGGAAATAATAAGGGAACTATCAAAAATAGCGCTGTTATCGGCGGAGAAGTGCAAGTTACATCAAGATTTGCCATAATGAATCAAGGTGGTTTTGTTGGAATTACAACAGGGGATATAGAAGAATGTTTCAGTACAGCTAATATCACAGGTATAAAAAGTGTAGGTGGATTTGCTGGTTGTATTGAGAGAGGGAAAGTAAAAAATTGCTATAGCACAGGTAATGTTACTGGAAATAATGATGGTATTGGCGGTTTCGTAGGCGGTTTAAAAG
>CAMCQA010000040.1 GCA_945876935.1 uncultured Clostridia bacterium
GCGCTGATGATACTTGGCGGGCGACTGCCTGGGAAAGTAGGACGTTGCCAGTTTTTAAGGCCCTATGGTCAAGCGGTCAAGACACCGCCCTTTCACGGCGGTAACCCGGGTTCGATTCCCGGTAGGGTCACCATATGCGCGTCTGGTGGAATTGGCAGACACGCCAGATTTAGGTTCTGGTGGGCGACCGTGGGGGTTCAAGTCCCTCGACGCGCACCAATTTGAGAGCACCGATTAGACACAACGCTGATCGGTGCTTTTTTTATAAATTACCGTTTATGTATTTGAGGGAGTTATAGATAAATATTTATAGGCTTCCGTGAGGTAAATATGGATTTTTTCACTAAATACAGGAAAGCCATTTTACAAGGTGTTTTTGTAGTAGTAGTATTTTTACTCACTATCTATGGAGTATTTAAAGGTGAAGATTTAGAGTCATTAATAAGTATAATGGTAAGCAGTCATAGAGGGTATTTAGCTCTTGGCATTTTTCTAGTTATTTTGTATATATATCTAGAATCAGCTATAATACATTATTTAATGAACTCTATAAAGATTAAATTTGATCGATGGACCTGTTTTCTTCTATCGTCAGTGGGATTTTTCTTTAGTTGCGTAACACCATCGGCGAGTGGTGGTCAGCCTATGCAGATCTACTACCTAAAGAAAAAAGATATACCTATACCTACTTCTACCTTAGTAATGATGGTAATTACAATAGCATATAAGCTAGTCTTAGTTTTGGTTGGACTAGGGATTGCTATTTTTGGGCAAGGGATGATTCATGAGTACATTCAGGGTGCTCGTTGGATTTTTTACCTAGGGATACTTTTGAACTTAGGTCTTGTAAGCGTAATGTTGATGTTAGTATTTAATACAAGATTAGCTAGTAGACTTGCTCATAGGACATTCAAATTTTTATCTAAGTTAAGAATACTTAAGCATACTCCTAAACGACTTGAAAAACTTGATGCATCTATGGAAATATATGGAGAGGTTGCTACATATTTAAAAAAGAATAAGCTTATTTTTGTAAATGTCATGCTTATAACTTTAGGACAGAGATTTGTTTTGTTTTTTACAACATATGTAGTTTATTTAGCTATGGGACTTAGTGGATCTTCAGCTATTATAATTACTCTTTTACAGGCCTCAATATCTATTGCAGTAGATATGCTTCCTTTGCCAGGAGGAATGGGTATAAGTGAAAAATTATTTATACTTTTCTTTGCTAGTATATTTGGTGCTAATCTAGTTCTCCCTGGAATGATTCTAAGCAGGGGATTGTCATACTACGTGCAGCTAATAATAAGTGCAGTAATGACTTTAGTAGCTCAGCTAACAATAGGACGAGGGCATAAGACTAATAAAGTTATAATTGAAAAAGAAAATTAATTTTTTGAAAATTAATAAAAAAATTATTTGATTTTATTGTAAAAGTTATGTATAATATAGTTAGTTAAGAAAATTTTGAATTGCCGATTCTTAGTAAGAGGCTTAATTACTCTCTCGCAAGGCATCTTTGATGCTGAGTGGGGGAGTAATTTTTTTACATATTTAGACCCTTCTTTTTCTTGAAATAGCTAGGTCTTTGATGTATAATTATAGTTTAATAAGAGGAAAATCATCAGTTTAGAAATTTTTATGAGAGGAAGAAATATGGCACAATACTTTAACGATCCATCTAGAACTTTTAATGAATATCTTTTAATTCCAGGTTATTCTTCTAAGGAATGCAGAGTAGATAACGTATCTTTAAAGACACCGATAACAAAGTTTAGAAAGGGAGAAACTCCTGAAATTACAATGAATATACCTATGGTTTCTGCTATCATGCAAGCTGTTTCAGACGATAAAATGGCTGTAGCACTAGCTAAGGAAGGCGGAATTGCTTTTATTTTCGGTTCTCAATCAATTGAAAGCCAAGCAGAAATGGTAAGAAGAGCTAAGGCAACAAAGGCAGGATTTGTAACTTCTGATGCAAATATTAGACCGGATCAGACGCTTGCAGACCTTTTACAACTTAAAGAAAGAACAGGACATAGCACAACAGCCGTTACAGAAGATGGAACAGCTGAAGGAAAGCTTGTAGGTCTTGTTACTTCAAGAGATTATAGAGTTAGTAGAATGGATTTAGATACTAAGGTATCAGAGTTTATGACACCTTATGAGAAGTTGATTTGTGCTAAGGCGGGTGTAACACTTAGCGAAGCTAACGATATTCTTTGGGATAATAAGTTAAACTCACTTCCTGTAGTTGATGAAAACCAGAGACTTACTCATTTTGTATTTAGAAAAGACTATGATAGCCACAAAGCTAACCCGAATGAACTTTTAGATTCTGAAAAGAGATATATAGTAGGTGCTGGTATAAATACACGTGACTTTGAAACAAGAGTTCCGGCTTTAGTAGAAGCAGGTGCTGATATCTTATGTATTGACTCATCTGAGGGATTCTCAGAATGGCAATCAGATACATTAAAGTTTGTAAGAGAAAAGTATGGTGATTCTGTTAAGGTAGGTGCTGGAAATGTTGTTGACGGTGAAGGTTTTAGATTCCTTGCAGAAGCTGGTGCAGACTTTATAAAAGTTGGTATAGGTGGAGGAAGTATCTGTATTACAAGAGAGCAGAAGGGTATAGGTAGAGGTCAGGCTTCTGCTGTTCAGGATGTTGCAAAGGCAAGAGACGAATACTTCGAAGAAACAGGAATTTATGTGCCAATCTGTTCAGATGGTGGTATCGTTTACGATTATCATATGACACTTGCTCTAGCTATGGGAGCTGACTTCCTAATGCTAGGTAGATACTTTGCTAGATTTGATGAGGCTCCAGGCCAGAGAGTTAACTTAAATGGAAGCTACGTTAAGGAATACTGGGGTGAAGGTTCTGCAAGAGCTAGAAATTGGCAGAGATATGATATGGGAGGAGATAAGGGCCTAAGCTTTGAAGAAGGTGTAGATTCTTACGTTCCGTATGCTGGTAAGCTGTCAGATAACGTGAAGCAGTCACTTCAGAAGGTTAAATCAACAATGTGCAACTGCGGATTGATGACAATTGATGAGCTCCAGAAGAATGCTAAGATGACATTAGTATCTGCAACTTCAATCGTTGAGGGTGGAGCACATGACGTTATCACTAAAGACTCTTCAGGCGTTACAAATAGATAATCGGAGGATATGATGAAGCACGAAAAAATCTTAGTTATAGACTTTGGCGGACAGTATGCTCAGCTTATTGCAAGAAGAGTAAGAGAGCTTAACGTGTACGCTGAGATAAAACCACATACTATTTCTGTAGAAAAGATAAAAGAACTAGATCCTAAAGGTATCATCTTTACAGGTGGACCAAATAGCGTTTACGGCGAATCTGCATTAGCGTATGATGAAGATCTATTTAATATAGGAGTTCCTATTCTTGGCATATGTTATGGTGCTCAGCTTATGGCACATGCCCTAGGAGGAAAAGTAGACACAGCTCCTGTAAGTGAATATGGAAAAACTGAAATTGATATACATGAAGGAGGCCTTTTAACAGAGAAAGTTTCTCCTAAAACAATAATGTGGATGAGCCACACAGACTATATTGCAGAAGTGCCTGAAGGCTTTAAGGTAACTGCTAGTACGCCAGTATGCCCAGTTGCTGCTATGGAAAATGTAGAGAAAGGTTTTTATGCTACTCAGTTCCATCCGGAAGTAATGCACTCTGTGGAAGGAATGAAGTTGTTTGAAGCTTTCGTTAAGGAAGCTTGTAAATGCGCTTGCGACTGGAGAATGGATTCATTCGTAGAAGAAAGCATTAAAGCTATCAAAGAGAAGGTTGGCGATGGAAAGGTGCTATGTGCTCTTTCAGGTGGCGTTGACTCTTCAGTTGCTGCAGTTATGATGAGTAAGGCTGTAGGAAAACAGTTAACTTGCGTTTTCGTGGATCATGGTCTTCTTAGAAAAGATGAAGGTGATCAGGTAGAAGCTGTTTTCGGAGAAGATGGAAACTATGATCTGAATTTTATAAGAGTAAATGCTCAGCAGAGATTTTATGATGCTTTAGCAGGAGTTACAGAGCCTGAAAAGAAGAGAAAGATTATAGGTGAGTTATTTATAAGAGTTTTCGAAGAGGAAGCAAAGAAGATTGGTGCAGTTGACTTCCTAGTGCAGGGTACAATCTATCCTGATATAGTAGAAAGTGGAACAGGACACAGTGCAACGATCAAGAGTCACCACAATGTTGGCGGCCTTCCAGATCACGTTGATTTCAAAGAAATTATCGAACCACTTAGAGATCTATTTAAGGATGAGGTAAGAAAGTCAGGCTTAGAACTTGGAATTCCGGAAAATCTTGTTTATAGACAACCGTTTCCTGGCCCAGGTCTAGCTGTTAGAATAATTGGTGAAGTAACAGAAGAGAAGGTAAAAATAGTTCAAGAAGCAGATGCTATATATAGAGAAGAAGTTGAAAAAGCTGGTATCAGTAGAGATATCGGACAGTATTTTGCAGCTCTTACAAATATGAGATCTGTTGGAGTAATGGGAGACTTTAGAACGTACGACTATGCTATTGCTTTAAGAGCTGTTATGACTTCTGACTTTATGACAGCGGAAGCTGCACAGTTACCGTGGAGCGTTCTTGAGAATGCTACAAGAAGAATAGTTAACGAGGTGGATCATGTGAATAGAGTGCTTTATGATTGCACTGGTAAGCCTCCTGGAACTATTGAGTTTGAATGATTAAAAACAGGATCTAAAGCCTTATAAATAGCCATTTTGCAACTGTTATGCTTGCAAAATGCTTGCAGATTTTAGAAATACATCACCTGAAGAATAATTCTTTGGGTGATTTTTTTGTATTTAAAAATGCTACAGAGAGTTTCCCGTAGCATTCTTTATTACAGTAAATTATTTTCTTTCAAGTATTCAATTCTCTTTTTTAGAATCTTATCACGACTAAGAGCTTCAAATTATTTTTGTGTAAGTGTAGAGTAATCAAGCAGTTAGTTTTTTTGAATAGAAAAGTTTTATTTGTCTTAAGTCATATATAAATTCATCATACCTATTATAGTCGATATAAAATATATCTTTTACAATAGGTACGAAAGAAAATATGAGTGAAAAAATTAGTAAAATTAAGATTATTGTTAATACCGCCATATTAAGCATCTGTGCTTCTGTAGCTGTCTCACTAATTTTCTTGGCAACAAATACGACGATAGGAATAATGATTGCCCCCAATGTTTTGAAAGGTTTTTTAAATTGTGAGAATAAATCACATTGTATTTGTGCATATTTTGCTTCCGTAATTAACATATCAAGAGAATCTAAATTTTTGATGTCAATATTATACTTTTTTAAAACTTCAATTGTCATATTCATTCGCTTTTCAGAATAGGGAATATAATGGTTTTCAAGCATGACACTAAGATTATCTTTTTTAGAGTCAATTATAGCGAAAATGATAAGTGAAATTAAGCTTAATCCCATTGGGATAAATGAAAACATATTTTGTATAAATATAAGCAAAATGCCACTGATAATAATTCCGATAAGAAAGATGACAAGAAAAACTTTTCGGTATAGCGGTAGCTTAGTAAAAGGGATAGTACTCTTGGTGTCCTTTAAACCTATTTTATAACTGATAAATAAATCGCAAAATCTCATATGTATACCTCACTTTTGTATATATTACAGTATTCAATTAAAGCTATAACAAATTATTTTCTTTCAGGTATTCAATTCTCTTTTTTAGAATCTCATCTCTTGAAAGTTCTTCAAATTCTTTCTGTGTTAGTGGAAGAGAGTAATACTCTACAGACTTGTTTTTCATAGAATCAAACTGTTCTTTTGTAATAGAGTAGGACTCCAAGTCAAACAGATTATTGGACAGCTCTTTTAAGATATTACATACATCAGCGTTAAACGGATGCTTTTTGTCATTACCATAGAACACAAGCTTAGCATTCCATTTATTTTCATCGGTTTCAATGTCATTATTAGGGAATTTATCTTCTACAATTATTTCAAATCCGATTTCTTTTTTCATTGCCAGTTCATACATAAATAATACAAAATCTCTCATGCTTGAAAGACCGAAAGTATAATCACTTCTTCCGGCAAGCCAATCTAAAGATACTCTGCATTTATCGGCAATATCTATCAGAACATCTATTGTAGGATTATTTTTTCCATTTTCATATGCAGACATAGAAGGTTGAGGTATTCCTAAGAACTCAGCAAACTCCTTTTGTGTTTTTTTATTTATAGAACGAAGATATTTCAATCGTTCCGATACAGTTTTATTGTTCATATTATATTCTCCTATATTTATTATATTTTATTATATCAAATCGTATACTAAAAATAAAGAGAAATTCTTATAAAAATTAGAAATAACTATTGACATCTGTTATATAAATTATTATACTAATATATATCGCAAATTCAAATAAACAAGGAGGGAGGAAAAATATGAGAAAAATGTATGTTGATGCTGATGAAGTCAGCAAAGATTGGGGAGTTTCCAAACCTAAAGCATACAAAATGATAAAGAATTAAACGAGAAAATGTTAAAAGACAATCCGAACCTTATAGTGATTGCGGGTAAGGTTAATCGAAAGTTTTATGAAGAAAACTGTTATGGACAAGCAAGAGAGGTATAGGAGGTGACGACATGTCAGCGAGTAAGGATAAAGAGAGGGGTACATGGAAAATTTATTTGAGATATGTTGATTGGCAAGGGATGAAACAGATTCACACAAAGCGTGGATTCGCTACAAAGAGAGAGGCTTTGGAGTATGAACGAGAGTTTTTGGCAAGTAAGTCGAGAGATTTGAATATGCTTTTTGAGTCATTTGTTGAAATCTATTTGAATGATTTAAGACCGAGAATTAAATTCAACACCTACTTAACAAAGGTGCATATTATAGAAACGAAAATAATACCTTACTTTGCCAAAAAATCTATAGCTGAAATAACGGCTCCGGATATTTTACAGTGGCAGAATGAATTACTTAAAAAATCTGATGGTGAAGGAAAGTCATATTCTCAAACATATTTGAGAACAATTCAGAATCAATTAAATGCTATTCTTAACCATGCCAATAAATATTATGGATTAACAAGCAATCCCGCTCATAAAACAACTAAGATGGGAAAATCAAAGGCACAGGAAATGTTGTTTTGGACGAAAGAGGAGTATGAAAAATTTGCTGAAAGTATTAAAAGCAAGCCAGCTTCATATTATGCCTTTGAGATTCTTTATTGGTGTGGCATTAGAGAGGGTGAATTGCTTGCACTTACAAAAGATGATTTTGACCTTGAGAAGAAAATTCTAACTATTAGCAAATCATTTCAAAGGTTAAAAGGAAAAGATTATATTACATCTCCAAAGACGGAAAAAAGTAATAGAACAATTCAATTACCACAATTTCTATGTGATGAAATGTCTGATTTCTTCGGAATGTATTATCATCTGGATTCAAAGGCAAGGCTCTTTACTTTTACAAAATCATATTTACATCATGAAATGGATAGAGGCTGTAAATTATCAGGAGTAAAAAGAATTAGAGTTCATGATTTAAGACACTCTCATGTTGCATATTTGATAGAGCAAGGCTTTTCTCCTGTGGTGATTGCAGAAAGATTAGGTCATGAAAGTATCTCGATAACCTTAAATTATGCACATTTATATCCGTCAAAGCAGTTGGAAATCATTGAAACGATAGAGAAAGAAAGGAATTAAATTGATTAAGATGAGTAAGATATTTAAAAGAGAAAGTCTACAGTCAAGAGGTAGAAAACTGAAAGTCGATAACAACAGAAAAAGAAATATTATAGTGAATTTCAGAATGTCACCTGAAGAGAAAAGTTTATTGGAAGAGAAAATAGCATTATCAGGATTAAATAAACAGGACTATATGATTCAAATCAGCTTAAATCATAGGGTTGAGGTATTTGGAAATATAAGAGTGTTTGATGAACTGAAAACGAAACTGAAGATGCTTGAAGAATATTTTAAAAATGTTAATTTGGACTGCGATATGGATGAAAATAAACTTGAACTTCTGGCATATATTCTGGAAATGTTTGAAACGGTGAATAGAAATAAAAATGACTCTACCTACGGCAATAGATAGAGCCAAGAAGCAACCTGCTAAGATTGCAACTCCTAAAAAATATTTTATCAGGTTGTACTTCTATCATCAACACGATTATGGAGGTAAAAAATGATAAACAAAGAAAATTACATTAAAAACATTCCGCAGGAATTAAAAGAACGTAAACAGTGGTTATGGTTCAAGATTTACCATAATGAAGATAAAAATGGAAATATTAAACTAGTAAAGATTCCAATCAGTCCAATAACTTGTGAATCGAATGAGTGGAACAAAGAAGAAAATTGGGCAAACTTTGAAATAGCCTTAGAGGGACTAGAAAGAAGTGGTGGCGATGGACTATCATTTGTTTTAACTGATCCTTTTGTCTGCATTGATTTAGATAATGTTAAGGACAGCTTTGAGGATGTGCGAGACATCATAAGTGATTTTGGCGAAACATATAAGGAAATTTCCGTATCGGGCAACGGAGTCCACATATTTGCCAAGGGCAGAATTCATAAGAATATCAACAATCAAGCTGATCGTTTTGAAATGTATAAGTCAAATAAGTGTATTGCTATGACAGGTGATGTTATAGGAACTTGCACAGAAGTACAGAATGAACAGTATAAGTTGAACCTTTATTATGAAAAATATGCTCTTAAAGAAACGATAAGAGAACGAATTTCCTATTATAAAAATATAGATAGCGATGTGCCGGATATTGAAGGAATTTTAAAGGCAATTTATATAACTAATCGCAAAGGAAGAGAGCTTTTTAGAGGTGAATATTCCACAGGTGATGCAAGCAAAGACGATTTTCAATTGCTTCTTATCTTAAACAGCTTTACACATGGAAATGCAGATTTAATGCTTGAGATCTTCCTGAAATCAGCCTTAAACCGAATGGGTGATATGAGTAAAAGAAGAACTGAGACGGCATATATTAAATACTTAAATCAAAGTATTCAGAAGGCACAGGAAGTCGGCAGAACGAATTATTGGGATTATAACTATCACAGAAAAACAAGGGAGGAAGTTCGTTGAAAGCATATACGATAGATACTGAGTTTGATGCCTCTGATAAGTATATTGTTGATAATATTATTGCAAGAAAAAGCATTACATTGATTGTAGCTTCTCCTAAAAAAGGCAAAACTGCATTAGGACTAAATCTTGGTATTTGTATAAACGAAGGAATTGATTTTCTTGAAAATAAAGTTAATAAAGCAAAAGTTGTTTACTATTGCAACGAACTTTCCGGAAGGCTAATTCAAGAAAGAATTAGAAGATTGGAGATATCTTGTTCAAGCACTATGAAATTTTATGAAGGCACAAGTTATGTAGACTTTGGTGAGTTTGAAAGAATCGTTAAAGCGGATACGGAGTTAGGTTATGAAGTATTTATTGTAGATACTTTTTCTAAAATCAAATATGACAGAAAGTATAATGCTAATGACTACAATGACACCTATGAGGTTATGGCAAAGTATTATGAGCTTATAGAAAAATATGGTTGCACTTTTATTATGATGTATCACACAAAAAAGGATTCATCTATCAAAAGTGTGAGTGAAAAAGTGATAGGTTCTCAAGCATTATCCGGGTTTTATGTCATAATTGTGTCAGTGGTAAAAAGTCTAATAAAATCAAGAGTT
>CAMCQA010000041.1 GCA_945876935.1 uncultured Clostridia bacterium
ATAGCATCTTTTGCTTCTTCACTCTGACTTATAATGTTTTTGTTCAAGCTGGATTTAACCATATCCATAACTAAAAAATTAATTCTTTCTCTATGGGAATATCCAAGAACATCCAAACAGTCTTTTGGAAGCTGATCTGGCTTTAAAACACCACTTCTTATAGCATCATCAATATCATGATTTATGTATGCTATTCTGTCACTTATCTTAACTATCTGTCCTTCTAAAGTCATAGGAAGCTCAATTCCTGTATGATTCTTTATTCCATCTCTAACTTCTTTCGTAAGATTCATGCCGCCAAATGGACTATCTCCCTCGAGAACTTCAACAACTCTAAGGCTCTGTATATTGTGATGAAAGCCTCCATTATGTATCTTATTTAAAACAGCTTCTCCACTATGTCCAAAAGGTGTATGCCCCAGATCATGGCCCATAGCAATGGCCTCTGTTAAATCTTCGTTTAATCTCAATGCTCTGGCTATGGTCCTAGATATTTGAGATACCTCAATCGTATGAGTTAGTCTCGTACGAAAATGGTCTCCTTCTGGAGATAAAAAAACCTGAGTTTTATGCATCAACCTTCTAAAAGCTTTGCTATGGATTATTCTATCTCTATCTCTTTGAAATTCACTTCTTATAATATCTTTTTCTTCCGGGTAATCTCTGCCCAAAGAGTCACAAGACTTACAAGCAAACTCGCTCAAATTTTCTTTTTCCCAATGTTCTCTAATATTTCTATCAAAAATCATACTATTTTCCTGTGTGACCAAATCCACCTGCACCTCTCTCTGTATCTGATAATTCATCCACAAGAATCCAGTTAACATTTTCATATTTTGCAATTATCATCTGAGCTATTCTCTCGCCATCTTTTATTTCAAAAGACTCGTTACTAAGATTTACTAAAGGCACTCTAAGCTCACCTCTATAATCGCTATCTATCGTTCCTATAGCATTTATAAGAGTTATACCATGCTTTATTGCAAGACCTGATCTAGCTCTTATCTGAGCTTCATATCCTTTCGGTAACTCTATAAATAGTCCTGTTGGAACTAATGCTCTCTCCATAGGCTTCAGAACCATAGGTTCATCTAGAGTTGCTCTAAGGTCCATACCCGCTGAACCATCTGTTTCATAAGCAGGTAGGTTTCCACTTTTACTTATAATCTTTACATCTAACATAGTTTTCTCCTCTTCTTTATAATAAGACTATACTCGCTATATAACTAATTTAGTATCATGCTCTTTAAATCTATATCTTTTTTTGTGATCGCAACTGCACTAAATTTATTCAAATCACCAACAAGATTTATTGCATTATCAATATCATTCATTGATATATCATCTATCTCCCTAATCAATTCTTCCTCTGATTTAACATATCCTTTTAAAAGAAGACTTCTTCCTATAGCAAACATCTTTGATGATATATTTTCAAGACCAAATATCAACGATGACTTCAGCTGCTCTTTTGCCTTAATAAGTTCATATTCAGAGACTTTATCAGTTTTAAGAAGTTTAAGCTGATTTTTTATTTCCTCTATTGCCTTTTCAAGATTCTCATGAGCTATACCTGCATATATCATAAATGCACCGTTTTTAGAGTTTGTACTATTTGCGCTATAAATTGAATAAGCTAGTCCTTTTCTCTCTCTAACACTTTGAAATAGTCTTGAACTCATGGATCCTCCAAGAATACTAGACACTATCTGAATATTTGTAGATTCGTCGTCTAACATAGATAAACTATCTCTTCCCATAAATATATGAGTCTGCTCTATATCTTTAGTTTTAACCATAAATCTAGGCTCATACTTTGTCTCTATGAATTTCTCCTCTTCTTTGGATTCTCTAAATTTCGTAAACTTATCTTCCAAATATGAAACAACTTCATCCTCATCAAAGTTACCCGCGATTGATATTACCATCTTATCTCTAGTATATTCTTTTTCTATATAATCAAGAATTTCTTGTCTATTTACATTATGAAGCGTCTCAGGTGATCCAATTATAGTTCTCTCAAACTGATTACCTTTATTTATCAAACTATGTATAATATCTTGGGCATCTTCATCAGGTGTGTCTTCTATCATCTTAATTTATTCTAATATTACCTGTCTTTCTCTCTCAAGCTCCTCTTGATCAAAAGTGCTTTCACAAATCATATCTACCAGAATGTCCATAGATTTTATAAGGTTTGATGAAATGCTTTTAATATAATAACAAGTAGCTTCCTTGCTTGTGAAAGCATTGATTTGTCCGCCTATCATATCTACATCTTCTGCAATTTGATTAGCACTTCTGTTCTTTGTACCTTTAAACATCATGTGTTCTATAAAATGAGAAATTCCCGAATGCTTATCGATCTCATTGTATGAGCCTGTTTTCACCCAAAACCCTATTGCTGCTGATTGAACAAAATGGGTCTTATACATAACAAGCCTAATTCCATTACTCAGTTTTCTTATATTAATCATAATAATCCTCTGTATTCTAAACAATCTAACACTCTAAAATTTGTATATTACGAGATTTATTTGCTATTTCACATCCATTTGTAAATCTCTTGGATACTTTTTCAGTATTATTACTTTTATAAAGTTCAATACTAAAAATATAAAATTGAAGAGTCCTAATATTCCAACCATTGGTAGCATGTAAGCTACCACCAATTTAAATTCTACAAGTCCAAAGGCAAATCCTACTAATCCGAAAAATATCAATTTTTTATTTCTATTTTTATCAGCCTTTAGTCTTTGTCTAAAACCATAGAAATTCCCTGTTGCAGATGAGTATATTGCAAATACCAGAGCTGCACCATAAATTACATTAAATACCAAGCCTATTTTCTTAGATAGAGCTAGCATAGGCATTGAGGCATCAAATGAAGTTTGCTGATCTGTTGCCATCGATAAACTTAAAAGCATTGCGAGTAAAAATAGTATAAATCCTCCTAACATGGCTCCTCGAGTTGCTATTTTATAGTTATCTGCTTTCTGAGATCCACTGCTTATAATAGGTATAGCAGAAAGAACATTGTAGGAAAAATACATTATAGCTGAACTTTTCCATCCAGTTGCTATGGGACTATAATATGTTTGAAGATTCTCAGTACCATCCCAATCTTTTATAATAACAACAGTAGAGACTACAAGCATAGATAAAATTAATAGAGGCATTATCATTTGAAAAGCTCCGCTTACCCTTTCAAAGCCTCCAATTACCGTCATTACTACTACAACTACTAATATTATGCCACCAATTGATCTATGTATACCAAATTCTTGGTTCAAAATAGCCCCTGCCGCAGAAGACATATTTACCAAAGCTAGTATAAGGATAGTTGCCATAGAGTACTCAATGATGTTTCCAATTAAATTTCCATTGAAAGGTGATAAAATTCTTCCTACATCTTCTGTTTCTAGAGTTCTACTTAAACTAGCTGTCATATAGCCTACTAAAATAAACATAAGACCAGCGACCACAACTCCATAGAATCCTTCTTTTCCAAATATTCCAAAGAACTGCCACAGCTCTCTTCCAGAACTGAAACCTGCCCCTACAATAGTTCCTACATACATGAAGGCCATATGAAAGATTGTAAATGATCCTAACTTTATACTTTTCATAAATTTTTAATTTCCTTGCTCTTTTTATATTCTCCGAAAGTAAAAAACACTAACCCTATCCAAAGTATTGAAAAAGCTATAAAACTTGTGCTATCAAAGGGCTCACCATATACTGCTACACCTAAAATTAGTGCCAAAGAAGGTGATATATAGCTGGTGATTCCTAAGGTAACCATAGGAAGATTGTTAGCACCTACTCCAAATAAGCCTAGAGGTAAAGCTGTTGCTATTCCTACCAGAAATAACATGAATATCTGATAGGTGTTTCCAACTGCAAAAGCCCCTTTACCTGTAAATTCTAAATATAAAATAACTACAAGGGAAATTGGCATTAAAAATACTGTTTCAAAGAATAGAGACATGACAGCTTCCATTCTGATTTTCTTTTTTAAAGCTGCATAAACTGCAAAACTTATTCCTATAGCAAAAGCTATATAAGGAATATCTCCATAACTTACAATTAAAACCCCTAATCCTAGGCTTGCAAAAATTATTGCTATTATAGAAAATTTGTTTAATTTCTCATGGAAAAAGATAACACCTAGCAAACACACACACAAAGGCTCTATAAAATACCCTATACTGGTCTGTATAATATAACCGGCATTCACAGCCCATATGTATATACTCCAGTTCATAGTTATAATCAAGCCGACGATTATGTATTTCCCCATCAATTTCTTATCTTTAAACTTTTTATAAATCTCATTTCCTCCAAATCTAAAGTAAGAAATTACAAAAGTTACAAGACCAACTAAAAATATTCTATAAAATATGATTACCGATGAAGGAATTGGGTCCAGCTGTTTCCAATAAATGGGCAATAAACCCCAAAGAGTCGAACTACCTAAAGCCCCTATCATTCCTAGCCTATAGTTACTCTTTGGCTCCATTTATTCTTCTACCTCCTCTATATCCCCGTCATAATCATCATAAACTTCATCTCTCATTGTAAATAAGTCTACAAAATACTCATCCATAGGAAAGTCTTCATATTCATCAAACTTATACTCTCTATCAAAGCCTTCTATTTCGTCCAGAAGTCTTTGAGTAACACCATCTCTAAGGCTGTATCCCGTCCAGTTATCATTTTCCATCAGATAGCAATTCTCATCACTTGAATACCACTCTCTAAAAGCGTATATACTTTCAGATAGTCTATAGGCTTCATTTAGATCTTCCTCTTCTATCATACCAGCGAAATGTCTCTTTATTGCCTCCATATGAGCATACAAAGAAACCTCTTCTTCTGGAAGTATTCTGAGAATTTCACTAAAATAATTATTATTTAACTCAAGTAAAATATCTCTATTAAACTGTTTTAAAACTTGAACTAGAGCATCTGTCTCAATTTCCTCATCTGATTCCATAAGAAATGCATACTGCTCAAAATCATCTAACATATAATCTGAGCTTGCATCAAGTTGCTCTAAAAGCTCTTTATAATCCATTTCTATACCTCTATTAATTTATGTAATATAAAACTCTAATTGTTGTCTTAAGCTATTTTATGCTCTTACATCTAAATCAAAGCTTTTGAACTCTACTCTAACATCAGTTTTGTCAAATATTGTGTTTATCATATTAACAAAGTTTTCAGAAAGGTCACTCGCATAGAAGATGCTATTGAAGTCAGAGTTGAGCGCAAGTTGATCACTTTTTCTAAGTATGCTCTCAATCTTTCTTACAACTAACTCCGACGGGTTTATTATTTTTAACTTAGGATACTTTCTTGTAATCCTTTTTTCTATTAAAGGATAGTGTGTACATCCCAGTACTAATGTATCTATGTTCTCATCCCTTATAAAGTCTTTCAGATAGTAATCAATAGTAAGGTCCATTATTTCATTGTCAATAATCCCCTCTTCTATCAAGGGTACAAAAGCAGGACAAGCTTTCTCAAAAACCTTAATATCTTTTCTGCATGCTCCTATTCCTTTTGAGTATGTTTCTGAAGACACTGTAACCTTCGTTCCTATAACACCTACGTTAGTTTCATTCTCAAAACTGCAAATTTCATCCACAGCCGGTTGAATTATTCCTACTATAGGAACCTGAGGATGTCTCAATCTAAGTTCATCTAAACAAATTGAAGTTACTGTATTACATGCAATAACTATCATCTTAACATCATTCTTTACTAAGAAATCTGAAATTTCTCTTGAGAATGTTCTTATGGTAGATTCAGCTTTAGAACCGTAAGGTGTTCTTGCAGTATCACCAAAATATATAATTCGCTCTTCAGGAAGCTGTTTTTTTAAATATGGTATGCTCGTTAAACCACCTAGACCTGAGTCAAAAAAACCAATAGGTCTGTTATCCATATTTTCATTTCCTTTCTAATTTATGTTATAATTATAATCCATACTATTTTACAATAAATAGGCATTAAAGTAAACAAAGCCAGGAGGAAAACAATGGTTAGAGATATTATGTATAAGTTAAATAATAACAATGAAAATAGCAGAAGCACAGCTGTTAAAAGTCGCTGTGATATACCTTCTGAAAGCAAGTGGAATATAGAAGATATGTATTCTGATGAGAGCCTTTGGAACAGTGATCTTGAAAAAGCTTTAAAGCTAGCTGAAGATTTCTCAGAAATGCAAGGAAAAGTATGCGAATCTGATGATTCACTTTTTAAAGCTCTTAGTCTGAGAGATGAAATGTATCAGCTTATAGAAAAAGTTTATGTTTTCTCAAGAATGAAGAGAGATGAAGATAACTCCAATGAACAATATCAGTCTCTCTGTGATAAAGCGCAGGTCGCTCTTTCTAAAATAAGCACAAAGACAGCATTCTTTGTTCCTGAAATATTAGAACATGATGAAGCTGAAGTGATGAATATGGTTAAATCAAACGATAATTTAAAAATATATACTTTCATGTTTGAAGACATATTTAAAGATAGACCTCATATGCTTTCTTTACAAGAAGAGGAGCTTATGGCGCAGATGAGCCAGCTTAACTCTGCAACAAATAATATTTTTACTATGTTAAATAATGCAGATATAAGCTTTGAGCCCATTGAAGATAAAAATGGAGAAAAACTTCCTCTATCTCACGGAAACTATATTTCATATTTAGAAAAGACAGATAAACATATCAGAAGCCAAGCATATAACAGCATGTATACGTCGTATAAAAACCTTATAAATACTATAGCAACAGCTTACAGTTACAACACTAAAACCGATGCTGTCCTATCTAAAATAAGAAAATACAACTCTTCTATGGAGCAGGCTCTTTCAGGTGATAATGTAAGTGTTGATATATATAATAATCTAGTTGATGTAATCAATGATAGACTTCCTGTACTTCACAAATACATGGAAGTTAGAAAGAGGGCTCTAAAGCTAGATGTTATGAACATGTGTGATGTATATCTACCTATAGTCCAAATTCCAGATGATGCAAGCTGCGTATCAGGATCTCATATAGATTTTAAAGAAGCTGTAGAAATAATGGAGAAAGCCCTTGCTCCCCTAGGAGATGAGTATATCGAAAATATGAAAAAAGGTATCGATAATAGATGGGTTGATATATATGAAAATCAGGGAAAAACTAGTGGTGCATACAGCTTTGGCTCATATGACTCTATGCCTTATATACTTATGAACTATTCAAATACTCTAAAAGATGTATTCACTTTAGTTCATGAGATGGGACATTCTATGCACAGCTTCTATACAAGAAAAACTCAGCCTTATATTTATGGAGATCATAGTATATTCACTGCAGAGGTAGCTTCAACAGTAAACGAAAATCTTCTAGTTAAATATCTATTATCAGAAGAAGTTAATCCAGAAATGAAGAAATATCTTATAAATTACCATATAGAAGAATTTAGAACTACTGTATTTAGACAAACTATGTTCGCTGAATTTGAAAAATGGACTCACGAACAAATCGAAAAAGGTGAAGCTTTAACAGCTGAATCTATGTCTGCCTACTATCTTGATCTAAATAAAAAATACTTTGGTGAAGCAGTAGAAATGGACGAACTTATCAAATATGAATGGGCAAGAATCCCCCATTTTTATAATGCTTTCTACGTTTATAAATATGCTACTGGCTACTGTGCAGCTGCAGCAATTTCAGACTTAATACTGGAAAAAGGTCCAGATGATTACTTAGAATTTTTAAAATCAGGTAACTCAAACTATCCGATACCTCTTCTAAAAATAGCAGGTGTTGATATGGCAAGCTCTGAGCCAATTAACAGAGCCTTAGATGTTTTTGAAGCGTTAGTAAATGAGCTAGATAAGCTAGTCTAGTATGATGCGAGGTTAATATGAAAGTTATATCTATTTACTCAAATGGCACAGCTATATCTGATAAAACAGTTAAAATACTTGAAGCTAAACTTAGAAGCGAAGGTTATATAGTAGAAAAAGAGTTAAAGGATGATTCTGAGCTTCTAATATGTGTTGGAGGAGATGGAGTACTCCTAGGAGCTGTTCATAAATACGATTTTCCATCATTACCAATCATTGGTATAAACACAGGACATCTAGGCTTTTTTCAAGAAATAGAAGCAAATATGTTAGACGATTTTATATACAACTATAAAAATCAAAACTATAGCAATCAACCTCTTTCTACTGTTGAGGCCTTAATAACTTTAAGTTCTGGAGAGGAAATTTTACATAGAGCTCTAAATGAAGTTATTGTGAGAAGTGAAAGCTATCACACTGCTCATTTAAGCTTATCTATCGATGGCAGTTTTATAGAAAGATTTAGCGGCGATGGACTTTTAATAGCTACATCGGCTGGCTCCACAGCATATAACTACTCTCTAGGTGGCTCTATAGTAGATCCTAGACTAAATCTTCTTCAGGTCACTCCTATGTGCCCTATGAATACAAAAGCATATCGCTCCTTTACATCAAGCATACTTTTGCCTTCTGATTTGGGGGTTGATATAGTATCCGATGATGATAGAAACAAAAAAACAGTTCTCATTGTTGATGGAATTACTTATGAGTATGAAGATATTAAAAATATTAAAGTTTTAGTATCAAAAGATAAATACATCAATCTTTTAAGATACCATACATACGATTTTTGGAATAAAGTAAAAAGTAAGTTCTTATAGACTTGTGAAAAGAAAGGCTTAAATGAATAAGAATTTTTCATATACAGTAACCTTAGATGATGAAAAAGAAGGTCTTCCTCTAAAAGACTATCTTAGAAAAAAGATGAATTTATCATCTAGGTTAATTACAAAAATTAAAAAGAATAAAGGGCTTCTTTTAAATAATCAGGAAACGCCAGCGTGGATTCTTCCAAGATCAGGAGATGTAATATCTATAAAGCTTCCAGAAGAAAAAAGCAATTTTGAAGCCGAAGACATACCTATAGATATTGCCTATGAAGATGAGGATATTTTAATCATCAACAAACAACCTTTCATAGTTGTTCATCCTACTTCTACCCATCCTAAAGGAACTATAGCTAACGGTCTTATGCATTTAATAGAAAAAGAGAAGAAAAAATTTAAAATAAGATTTGTCAATAGACTTGATCGAGATACATCAGGTCTTCTGATAGTAGCTAAAAATTCCAATGCTCAAAATCAAATATCAAAGCAAATGAAAGAAAACTTAGTAGAAAAAAGATACCTTGCCTTAGTACACGGTATTATAAACAATGATTTTGGAACTATCGCTGCCCCTATCGGTCTACCAGAAAATTCAGGAATAAGAAGAAGAGTCATGGAAGATGGTTATCCTAGCGTTACTCACTATAAGGTTATAGAAAGGTATTACCCTGATGATAATAAAGATAACAACCCTACAAATAGAGAGTCTCTAGACTCTAGAGTATACAGTGAATTTACGAAAATTCAGTCTGAATTATCTTACGAGGAAAGAATTCAACCTAGTCCATATAAAAGTCAGCCTCCTGGATTCACTTTAGTAGAACTAACATTAGAAACAGGTAGAACTCATCAAATAAGGGTCCATCTTTCACATATAGGTCATTGTATAGTTGGAGATAGCCTTTATGGTATA
>CAMCQA010000042.1 GCA_945876935.1 uncultured Clostridia bacterium
TGGCTCCAAGGGTGGGGCTCGAACCCACAGCCTACCGGTTAACAGCCGGTTGCTCCACCATTGAGCTACCTTGGAACGCCTTGTTGCTCTTTAGCAACAATAGTTATTATAGTTCATTTCATTGAACTTGTCAACACTATTTTCTCAAATTTATTCAGAAAAATTTTTACTTATAATCTCTTTCTTCTGTTCATATTTGTAGGCCTTTTCTTCTTCGCCAAGAGCTCTATAAACTCGGATGAGACCGTCTACAGCATCGATTAAACTTGGCTGCAGCCGAAGTGTATTTTTATATCTTTCTTCTGCCATAGAATAGTTTCCCAGTTCCTCACTTGCAGTTGCCAAATAAAAGTGTAATGGCCACCAAGTATTGTAATCTGAACTTAAATAAGGAAGAAGTTCCACATAGCCCTCTTGATATCTTCCTGCTATAACTTTATTTGCAGCTTCTTCTATTTTTCTAGGTTCTGCCACTTCTTTAAGCCTTGAGGAAATCTCCATAATACCGTCATTATTTGTTGTCATTGAAAGATATTTTTCCCAAGCTAAAGATGCTTTTAAATAAAGTCCCATGTTCAAATAAAAGTATCCTAAAAAATAGTAAGGCTCATCAAAGTCAGGAAATTCTATTGTAAGTTCTTCCATCACAGACAAACTTTCTGCTTTAAAATTTCCTATTTCATCAGAATCATCAGATTTAGCATAAACTTCCTTGCAAGCCTTAGCATAATTTAATAAAGCTAATTTTCTATCGTTACACAGAAGAATACCTGCTCTAAAATAAACACAAGCTTTGACAAACTCTCCTTCCCTTGCTAAGTTCATAGCTCTTGACATAATATACTGATCTGCTTGACCTTCCGTTATTGCTCTTACAATAGCACAGTAGCTATCTGAAAACTTAAAATTTGGGCTTGCACCTGCAACAAAGATCATATTGTCAGCAAAATGATTTAAAGATAATCCTCCATCTTCAAACTCTTTTAAGTTATGCGGAAGAATAGGTACACTTACACCTTTGCCAAGCTTATCTAAGCCTAAGCCTTCCCAAAATTCATCCTTAAGTTCAAGAAACAAAAAGCTCTTCAAAAAAGGTTCAAAGTATTTTAAAAGTCTATCCTTATCCTTAAAATCGTACATTCGCTCTCCTCGTATTTGTTATAGGGCTCTGAATCTTTCATCCTTAAGTAAATGAAGGTTCTCAGAAGCTGTCTTAAGCTGTTTTAAAAACTTTTCTTTATCTTTCGGCAAGTCTCCTCTCAAAGAAACATAGTTAGATGCGTGATTGCTTCTAAACACACAAGGAGAATCTTCCGAAACATTAATATTTTCCATCATCAAAAGAGTCTCATGAACTACTTCTTCTGCAGATAAAAGTTTGAAAGTTCCATCAAGGACATCTTGATACAAAGGCGCCGTCTCCTCTAGTAAAAGAGTTAAAACGCCCACGTAAGAAGCTCCCATTTCGCTTATCATAGTGCCTGTTTCAATAGCGTGCTCTCTCCAGTTATCTTTACCGCCAAGACCAGATATGAACGTAACAGATGCTTTTATTCCAGATGCTTCTATCTTCTTTACAGCCTCTATGATTTCCGCTCTAGTTGCACCTTTCTCTATATTTGCAAGAACCTTATCAGAACCGCTTTCAGCACCTATATATATGAACTCAACGCCGTGCTCTCTAAGCTCTACAAGCTCCTCATGGCTCTTTAGAAGCACATCTTTTGGAGAACCATACATGCTGATCCTTTGAACTTCTGGCAATATTTTATAAACATGACCGATGATTTCCTTAAGTCTATCATTAGATAATATTAAGGCATCTCCATCGCAAAGAAACACTCTATCAACTCTTGAAAAGTAACTTCTTGCCATATGAAGATCTTCGACAATCTCGCTCATTTCTCTTATCTTAAAAGGCTTATCTCTGTACATGCTACAAAATTTACACTTATTGTGTGTACATCCATAAGTAACCTGTACAAGATAGCTTCTCGCCTCGCTTGGAGGTCTATAAACACTTCCTTTATATCTCATTACATTCTCTCCGGAGCCTTGATTCCAAGTAGAGCAAGGCCATTTCTAATAGCATTTTTCGTTGCGATTACCAATGAAAGCTTAGCTGCTGTTTCATTTGCATCTTCACTTAAAATACGCTCTTCATTATAAAATCTATTAAACCCTTGAGCAATTTTAACTATATGTCTAGTTATAACAGATGGCTCATATCTATCAGCTGCTTCTTTGATTGCGCCTTCAAGGTTATATACTAGCTTAAGAAGATCGTATGCTGAGCCTTCTCCTAAAATGCTTGTATCTAGTCCTTCTAATCCATTTGCTTTCTTAACGATATTTTCATCAGCTCTGTTTATCAAGCTGCATGCTCTCGCGTGTGTGTACTGAACATAAGGACCTGTTTCCCCATCAAAGTTAAGAACCTTGTCCCAATCAAACACGTAATCTTTTATTCTGTTATGGGCAAGCTCATTGAAAATAACAGCACCTATACCTACTTCCTTAGCTACTTGATCGATATTTTCTGATACAACTCCCTTTTCTAAGATGATCTCTTTAGTACTTTCAACAGCTTTATTAAGAACATCCTCTAAGAATACAACTCTTCCCTTTCTAGTAGAAAGAGTTCCCTCAGTTAAACTAACCATGCCAAACTGAATATGTACACAATCCTTAGCCCACTCGTATCCCATAAGCTCAACAATTTTGAAAAGTTGAGCAAAGTGAAGATCTTGCTGTGATGCTACTACATAAAGAGATTTGTGGAAATTGTACTCTTTCTTTCTATATAGAGCAGTTGCAATATCTCTAGTTATATATAAACTTGAACCATCTGATTTAGTAATTACGGCCGGAGCCATATTATACTCTTCTAAATCTACAATTTTAGTATTCTGAGAGTCCTTTAAAAGACCTTTATCTTCTAATTCCTTAAGAGCTGCTGGCATTTTATCTGAGTAGAAACTTTCCCCTGCATAAGAATCAAAGTCTATTTCTAGCATATCGTAAACCTTGTTAAATTCTTTTAGAGATTCATCTCTGAACCATTGCCATAATTCAACCTCTTCCTTCTCACCATTTTCAAGGTTTAAAAATGTTTTTCTAGCTTCATCATCAAGCTGAGGGTCTTTCTCTGCTTCTTCATGGAACTTTGTATAGTATGAAAGAAGTGTCTTTATAGGCTCTCTTTCAACATCTTCTTTATTTCCCCATTTTCTATATGCCACAATCATTTTACCAAACTGCGTACCATAATCACCTAAATGGTTTATTCTTACAACATTGTATCCTAGATTTTTATAAATTAAATATATAGCATTTCCTATAACTGTTGTTCTAATGTGCCCAATATGAAATGGCTTTGCGATATTAGGTGATGAAAAGTCTATAGTAATAACCTTTCCTTCTCCCTCTGTTCCTTTTGTAAAGTCATCTCCATGCAAAACAGCATTTTTTAACACATCATCAATAAAGCCTTGCTTTGCAATATACATATTTACATACGCATTAACGTTTTCAACCTTTTCAAAAACATCACTTGACTGAAGCTTCTCAGCTATTTCTGCCGCTATCTGCTGAGGCGCCTTTCTGAGCTCTTTAGCTAACTTAAAGCAAGGAAAAGCGTAATCTCCCAATTTGTCATCAGAAGGTCTCTCTATCATATCTGCAACATTTATATTTTCAGTGCTTACTTCCATTTCCATAAGCACATTGTTTATAGCTTCTGATATTTGAACTTTGTAATCAATCATTTTTTGTCTCCTTTATTTGAAATCGTATTCTGACAATATCTCCACATTGTATTTCCTAAGCATACTAGCAAAAATTCCACTTCCTTCTATAAGATGTCCTAAAAAGCTACCATCATATATAAACTTGCTTCCACAAGATGGACTTTTATCTTTCAAAATAGCTTTCATTTCTGATAGTTTACAGTTCTTCATTTTCGCCTTGCTCTCAATCAAGTCTATGGCAGCTTTAGCACCTTTTATAAACTGGAATGTGCAGTCAACCTTATCTTTATTTTCTACTTTTGGCTCAAAACCTAAAATAAAATCTTTTGCATTGACAATTTCACATGGTATCCTCGGAGTTTTCATTCCTCCCATGACTTCCGGACAAACAGGTATAATATCTTTATTTTCTAGGAACTTTAGAATTTTTTCATCTCTAGAATTCTTCCCATCATACCTACAATTTTCACCCAGAATACAACTGCTAACAATGTAAATCATTTTGTTTTTTAACCTTTTCATTCAATTAATATTGCAACTATATATTATACCTTATTTAACCTTAATTTGCAAAGCATTCAACCTTGTGCATGGTAAGCTCTTTATTTTGTTAAATAGGTTAAATTTTATTCGAAAAATACATTTTATATCATTGACAACTACAACATAAAAGTATATAATCATGTTGATAGAAAGAGTTTACTTTCTATATAAGAATTTACACAACGAGTTCAAATAACACATTTGTGAAATCACCTCTATATGAGGTTGGCACGGGTAGTGCCTTTTTTATTGCCCAAATTAGTATATTAAGGTATCCTAGTCTATCAAATATTCTTCAAAATAAAAAGCTTTTAAATGGCCGCTCAAAGTTAAGTCATGCATCATTTAAAAGCTTTTCTTTATTCTATATATGCTCTATCTCCAGATTTTTATTTGCAAATTTATGATTCAAACTTTTCTTTGCAACAAAAGTATAATATCCCCAAGAGCTTACAGTTGTACATACCCATGAAATCCAGTAAACATAAAACAGTGCATCCATATTTCTCCCTACAATATCTGTAAAAAACGGAATAAGAAATATTCTAATCACGCACATAAACAATATATTTATAACCATTGGAACCATAGTTTTCCCCATACCTGATATGCTGCTACAATAAACAGCAGCTATTGCAAGCATGAAATAGAAAGGCACCATATTGTATATCATATTACTAGCTTCAAATATTACATCTTTATCAGTTGTAAACAACATGAATATCTTATCTGCGAAAAGGTATAAAACAAAGCTTATGGCAACGGTTATACCGGTTGCAAACATTATACCTTTTCTAACACCCTGCAATATTCTTTCCCTATTTCCGGCACCGTAATTTTGACCGACAAAAGTCATAACGGCAAGCCTGTAACTAATAAAAGGCAGTATGGCAAATGTATCTACTCTAGAAAATATACTCCAAGCTGCCATGGCACTAGGCCCAATTAAATTAATATGATTTTGCACAAGAACGTTTGAAAAGTTTATAACCACAGATTGTATAGCTATAGGAACACCTACCTTAAGTATATTAAGTGTAGTATTTATTAGTTCCTTAGTATCCATTGAGCTATCTTTTACCAGATCTCCTTCTGTATCTGAAAGCTTGCTAACTTTCCTTCGCACAGAAATCATAACAGCTACTGATGCAAATATTTGCGATATAACTGTTGCAAGAGCAGCCGCTTCAACGCCCATATCAAAGCTCTCAATTAAAAATATATCGAGAAAAATATTTATCAAACTTGATATAGCTAAATAGTATATCGGAGTCTTAGAGTCTCCCATCGCCTGAAGGATAGAACTTCCCATATTATATATAATCATAGGAACTATTCCAAGCATAGCAACTTCTAGGTATATGCTAGCACCATCCATTATTTCATTTGGCACATTGATCAAGGCCATTATGCTGCGTGCATAAACATAGCCCGCAAAGGAAGCTAAACCACCAAAAATAACGGTAAACAAACTAGATGCTTTAACAACGCCCCATATTTTTTCTAAATTTCTTCCCCCTATTAGATGTGAAATAATAACGCCTGCTCCGCTTGATACACCTTGGAAAAAGAAAATCAGTATAGCTGTAATAGCTGTAGCACTGCCTATAGCAGCTAAAGCATCGCTTCCAATAAGCTTTCCAACGATAGCAGAGTCAGAAATAAAGTAAATCTGCTGAAGCAAATTTCCTATAAGCATAGGTATGGAAAAAATCCACAACTTTCTTCCTATTTCACCCTTTGTAAAATCTAAATCCTTCTTACTCATACATTCATCTCAAATTATAAAATCCCAGTATATATTAAATTCTCAACCTTTAATTACAACAAATATTCAAAAGTTATAAGATTTTCTAAAATTGCTTGTTCAAAGAAAAATTCTGTAACACCAGCATACCTAAATCCAAGTTTTTCATAAAGTCTTGCAGCAGGTATATTCTCCTCCCATGTGTCGAGCCTCATAGCTTTGCATCCTTCTTTTCTCGCATGCTCAAGAGAAAAATCTACAAAAGCTTTGCCCATGCCCTTTCCTTGAAGGTTAACATCTATGCAAAGAGTATGAATAACCATAATCTCATTTTCATCAAACTTCCACTTCCAGTCAATCTTTTGGTATTCAGGAGGCTGAACTTTATTTAAAACATAGCTTCCAACAATTTTACCATCTATTTCACCTACAAAAAGAGTGTTATTGTCCAGCCCTCTTCTAGCATTATTCTCAGTAGGGTACACTCCCTTTATCCAATTCGTATGAGTTCCATGCTCTGCTTCAAAATTTAAAAAATCTTCATAAATTTCTACCACTCGAGCTATATCTTCTTCTCTTGCCAATCTTATCTTAATATCTCCCATAGCAACCTCCTACTAACTACTAGAGTTTCTAACTACTCTTTAAATATATCGATCTAAGACTTCAATTCAACTATAGTAACACCTTGTCCACCTTCATTATAGTTGCCGTATCTAAAACTAGCTACTTGCTTATGTGTCTTTAAGATGTTCTGAATTCCCTTCATAAGAATTCCTTCTCCTCTTCCATGAATGATTGTAACTTCCTTCATACCTGCTATAAATGAGTCATCTATGTACTTTTCTACTCTCATCACAGCATCATCTAAGTTTTCACCTTGCACGTTTATGCTAGTTTGTACTTGCATCGTTTTGTTTTTATACATGTTAGCATAGCTTACTTTAGTAGGCTTCTTCTTCTTTTTTCTTCCATCTAAAATAAGCTTTAAATCCTTAGCCTTACACTTCATTTTCATTATACCAACCTGAACGGTTATATCACCCTTGCTGTCTGGAAGACCTACGATTTCACCATTTTGATTGATTGTAAGCACCTTTACTCTATCTCCAATTTTTATATCATCTATAGAAATAGGGTTATCGTTTTCTTCAACTATGAAATGTTCCTTATATCTGCCTGCTGCATCCTTTACCTTAGTCTTGGATTTTTCAAGTCTCTTATTTCGCTCTCCTAAACTCTGAATTTTAGCTAGCTCCTTAAGCTCGTTTTGAACTTCCTTAGTTAGCTCTTTAGCTTCTCTGACCATCTCTCTCGCTTTGGCCTTAGCTTCATTAATCATATCATCATGTTCTTTTTGAGCCTTCTTCAGTTTTTCCTCCATGGTTTTTTCCATGGCTTTCATTTTAATATTAAGCTCAATAGCTTCATCTTTTTCCTTTTCAGCACGAAGTTTATCTTCCTCAACAGCCCTTAGGACCTCCTCAAAAGCTATAGCATCACTAGTCAAAAGGTTTCTAGCATTATCTATAATCATACTATCTAGTCCTAATTTCTGTGAAATTTCAAATGCATTCGATTTTCCTGCAACACCTATATTAAGCTTATAAGTAGGGCTCAAAGTCTCAACATCAAATACCATAGAGGCATTTTCCACTCTAGGTGTTTTCAATGCATACTTTTTCAGCTCAGTGTAATGAGTCGTTGCTATTACGCTAGACTTTCTTTGTTTTAAGCTCTCCAATATGGATATAGCTAAGGCTGCACCTTCTGTAGGATCCGTTCCTGCTCCCAACTCATCTAAAAGAATCAGGCTTCTATCATCTGCTTCTTTTATGATTCGAACAATATTTTTCATGTGAGATGAGAAGGTAGAAAGGCTCTGCTCTATACTTTGTTCATCTCCAATATCTGCAAAAATATCGTAAAATATAGGAAGAATACTAGAAGATGCCGCAGGGATATGCATTCCGCTTTGCATCATCATAGATAAAAGTCCAACAGTTTTTAAGCTGACAGTCTTACCACCCGTATTTGGTCCAGTAACCACTAAAACATCAAAATCTTTTCCAAGGCTTATGTCGATTGGAACAGCTTTAACTCTATCTATTAGTGGATGTCTAGCGCCTTTAAGGTATAGTATTCTCTCATCACTGACTTTAGGCATCTCAAAAGAGTTCTTAAAAGCAAATTTACCTTTCGCCATAAGAAAATCTAAATGAATTAAAATTTCTTGATTATTTCTAAGCTGACTATAATATTCTCCTACTCTGCTAGAAAGTTCTCCTATGATTCTAGCAACTTCAGCTTGTTCCTCTATAACCAGTTCTCTCAGCTGATTGTTCATATTGACTATAACTTGCGGCTCTATGAACACTGTCGCTCCCGAAGAACTCTGATCATGAATTATGCCAGGAACCTTAGCCTTGTGCTCTTGCTTGACAGGAATAACGTACCTATCACCTCTCACCGTAACTATTGCATCTTGGAGAATAGTTTTATTATCTGACTTATTTATTATATGATTTAACCTAGCTTTAATATCTTCATTCTGTCTTTGAATTTGCCTTCTTAGACTTTTTAAAGTCGGACTTGCATTATCAGATAACTCTTCTTCATTTTCAATTGACATATCTAGGTCTGTCTCTAGCTCCTTGAAAGTCTCTAGCGCACCAACCATAGATATCAAAATAGGTAAATCAGGCAGCTCACCTGACACAAAAGATTTAATCTGACTAGCTGTCTTCATATTGTAAAGAACTCTAAGAAGTTCGCCTATAGAAAGACTTCCGCCTTTTTTAGCCAAACTAATATAGTCATTTATGTTATAAAAGCTTCCAATAGGTAACGATCCTTTGAAACTTATAAGTTTCACTGCTTCATCTGTTTCCTTCAAAGCTTCTTCTATCAATCTTCTATCCGTAAAGGGCAAAAGCTCCCAAACCATTTCTTTACCTAGTTGGGAGCTTGCCTCTTGGGATAAAAGTTCGAGAATCTTATTGTACTCTAAAGCACGCAAAGCTTTTTCATTCATCTAAATTTATCCTCTTAACTTTTCCAGTTCACTTTTAATTTTAATATTCTCCATCTGAAGGTCAAAGAAATTGCTCTCAAGCTCCTTATACTTTTCTCTAGCTTCTTTCATTTTAGCTTGAGTGCCTTTTTCAATCTCCTGCTGTATGCTTCCCTGACCCTGAAGAAGAGTATCTATCTGCTTCTGCTTAGAAAGAACTGCTCTCTCAAGCTCTTCTTTTTCCTTGATTACAGAGGCTACTCTCTCTTGAAACTCTTGGAAATTTTTCTTTGTTTCATTCCAAAGCTCCATATATCTTTTTGCATCTTCACCTTTTTGATAAGCTAATTTATTAGCTTCTTCAATTTCTTTTTTTTGCTGAAAGTAATCATTTGCTACATTTACAGCAGATAGAACAGCTAGTGAAGTTGTAGAAAAACTATTTCCAACAGCTTCATCAATCTCTTTCATTTTTTGATCAACCCACGAAGCTACTTGAAGTATCTGCTCTG
>CAMCQA010000043.1 GCA_945876935.1 uncultured Clostridia bacterium
ATCTAAAGCTTCTGTCTCATCTAAATCACTCATATCAAAATCTTCAGCGAATTCTAGATCTTCAGCTTTTTTATCATCTTCATCTTTTGCAAACTTATTTTTGAAAGCTTCTGTAGCTTTACCCATGGTTTCCTCAGTTTTTTCTCTCATTTTTTCATAAGTTTCGCTATTGATAACACGCTCATAAACTTCATTACCTTTTACAGTAGCCTTTTCAATAGCATCATTTGTCTTATCACTTATGTCTATAACTGTCCCATCATCTTTAATAACCTCAATGGAGTATTTACATCCAAAAGCAACTATTCCACCTATTAACATAGCGATAGGTGCGAAGATAGCACCTGCAATACCTACATTAACGGGTACATTTATCAGTATTTCTCCATCCTCTTTTCTTACCTGAATCTTTGAAACATTTCCTTTTTTGATGATAGCTTTTATCTCATCCATAATCGCTGATTTTTTGTCAGCCATAGCAGCATAATTTTTATCCATGCTCTCTTCTATTTCGATTATAGCATCTACAACGCTTCCATCTACTTTTTCTAACGCTTCTTTCGCTTCTTTGTAAGTAACACCTGTCCTGTCTTTAACTAATTCAATCTTTTCTAATGTAATTTCCATAGTTACTTCCTCCTTATTTATTCCAATAATAAAAAATTTCTACTTTTAATATTTTCAATATTTAAATGATTTTGAATAAACTTATCTAAAATATCGCGCATAATTTTAATTCGTTCCTTATCTAGCCCTATTTTTTCAAAATCTTTAAATGGGCTAGCAACCAGAAAGTTTATTATATCAATTATACCTAAATCCACAATTCCAATCAATCTTTGACGGTCTTTTACATCTATTTCACACATACAAGCTTCACATACTACACCACCTTCTTCAGCCGATATATTGTATAACTTTTCCTTGCTGTCACAGTTGATACAGCTTGATGTATGAATGGCATATCCAAGTTCTTTAAGTAGCTTTATTTCGTATGCTATAACCAAGGTCTGCATATTTGTCTTCCTTTTTTCTATAGCACTTAAAAAGTCGACTAGAAGATTGAATACTTTGGGAACAGCTTCTCCCTCCATAAGGGCTTTTTCCGTTAATTCTAGAATATAGGAAGAGTTCATGTATTTATCTACATCTTCACCGATTCTATAAAAACTTTTTATAACTTCTCCACTGTTAATATTGTAATGATCCCGCTTCTTATACACTTGAAGCCTGCTCAAATTAAAGGGTTTTATAGCACTGCTGCTTCTTCCTTTAGAGCTTGTCATAAGGTTGCTACTTGCCACCAGCTTACCTTTAGTTTTAGATAAGATTGTGAGAAGTCTTCTATTGTCAGCTAAGGTAATATCTTTTAAGATTATGGCTTCTGTTTCAAATATCATCTCACCACCTACTTAAAGCTATCTTTCCTTATATCCAAAGTTTCCTAAAGCAAAATCACTATTTCTCCAGTTCTCTCTAACTTTTACCCATAAGCGAAGAAATACTTTACAGCCTAGCAGAGCTTCCATCTCTTCTCTTGCGCTCTTACCTATGCCTTTTAACTTTCGTCCTCCTCCACCTATGATAATACCTTTGTGAGATTTCTTTTCACAATATATAACAGCACTCACTCTAGTCACTTTTTCATCTTCTTTAAACTCCTCAATTTCAATAGCTACTCCATGAGGAACTTCATCTTCAAGATACATTAAAACTTTTTCTCTTAAAATTTCACTTATTATAAATTTCTCCGGATAGTCTGTAATCATATATTCTGGAAAATACTGAGGTCCATCTTCCAGCTTTTTCTCTATTTCATTTAGGAGAAGATCCACATTCTTATTTTCTAGTGCTGAAATCGGATATATTTCATCAAATATACCTATTTCTCTGTATTCATCAAAAATTTCTTTGTGCAAGTCAGGACTCATCGAATCCATCTTATTTATAATTAAAAACTTAGGTGTATCAACATTCTTAAGAAGCTCGGTAATATACTTATCTCCAGGACCATGACTAAGTGCATCATCAACTAAAAATAATATTAAATCTACCTCTTTAAATGTATGAAGGGCGCTATCTGTCATAAAGCTGCCCAGCTTCGTCTTAGGCTTATGTATCCCAGGTGTGTCTAAAAAGATCATCTGAGAAGTTTCTGTCGTGTGAATACCTCTTATAGTATTTCTAGTCGTCTGTGGCTTTGAAGTAGCAATAGCTATCTTTTCGCCTAAAATTGTATTTAACAGTGTCGATTTACCAACATTTGGTCTTCCAATAATACTTATAAATCCGCTTTTCATTTCTTTTCCTTTCATCAGTCCAATCCACTTTATTTGAACTCCAAACAATAACTTAATTTATCTTTTTATATCAATTATAGACATGTACTTTTCTTCTGCACATCTCATATATTTCTTATCATTTTCTTCCATATGATCATATCCAAGAAGGTGTAAAATGCTGTGAACATAAAGATATATCAGCTCTCTTAAAAAGGTATGTCCAAACTCTATGCTTTGCTCTTTAGCAACTTCGAGGCATATTACCACATCTCCAAGACATACTATCGGCTCTCTATCAACTGCTGATGCAACTTCATCTATACTCTCAAATTGAGGAAATGATAAAACATCTGTAACAGCATCTTTACCTCTATACTCTTTATTTATAGTTCTTATATCGTCTTTTGTAACATAAGAAAGACTAATTTCAAACTCATAACCTTCAACATCTATATCGTATTTTGAAAGATGATCATCTAAAATAATATTAACAACCTTCTCCATAATTGGTACCATAGAGTCTAGCTCTTTATAGAACTCTGTTTTATCTGATGTTAATATGTCAATTTCATCTAATGGCAGCTCATTTAATATTTCAAGATTTATCATCTATCATCTCCTCTGCTGTCTCTAGCATAATATCTATCGTAGGCTCCAATGATTTTCTTAACTAGTTGATGTCTAACTACGTCCATATCTTTAAAATAGCAAAATTCTATATCCTTTATGCTCTTTAGAACTTTCTCAGCTTCAACTAAACCAGACTTTTTGCCTTTTGGAAGGTCTATCTGTGTAGTATCTCCAGTTATTATCATCTTTGAGTAAAATCCCATTCTAGTTAAAAACATCTTCATCTGCTCTTTAGTCGTATTTTGGGCTTCATCTAGGATGATGCATGCTTTATCTAAAGTTCTACCTCTCATATATGCTAAAGGCACAACCTCTATCACTTCTTTTTCTCTAAGTCTAGCCGTCATATCTCTTCCAAAAATATCATATAAAGCATCATATAGAGGTCTTAAGTATGGGTCAACCTTATCCTGAAGATCTCCGGGTAGAAATCCTAGATTTTCACCTGCTTCTACAGCTGGCCTAGCTAAAATTATTTTCTCTACTTCTTTTTGTTTATACATATTAGCTGCCATAGCCACTGCAAGATAAGTTTTACCAGTACCTGCCGGACCTATACCAAAAACTATATCTTTTCTTGAAATAGCTTCAACATATTTTTTTTGACCTACCGTCTTGGGAACAACTGGCTTACCACTGTGAGTATGTCCTATAGGAGCCTTTATATTTTTCATATCTTCAAGGCTCTCGGACTCGCTAACCATACTTGAAATGTACTCTACTTTCTGCTGATCTATTTTTTCTTTTCTTTCAGATAAGTCTATCAACTCCAAGATAGCATCTCTTCCCTTATCAGCATCTTCACCTTTTATTAAAATTTTATCATCTCTATGAAACACATCTACATCAAATATGTCCTGTATTATCTTTATATTCTTATCATTTACTCCAAAGAGTTCTGATACATCTAAATTCTCATCTATAGAAACAACTATGTCTTTGCTCAAGTTATAATCTCCTAAAAATCTAGTTACTTTTACACTTACCTATATTATATGATTTTCCCCTACAAATTTCAATGTTTTTCAGTCTTTTACATAATAAAAAAGGCAGCTGAGCTGCCTAGGGCAAATCTATAAGCCGGGTTCTGTATTTGACAATCATCTATCTCGACATGTTGTCACCAACATGCTCTAGCAACCTACCTCTGAACAGCGACGGGCAACCGCTTTTTAAGTTCCTTTTGGTCTTGCTCCGGATGGGGTTTACACGGCCAATACATCTCTGTATTGCCGGTGAGCTCTTACCTCACCATTTCAACCTTACCACAACATTACTTGTTTCGGCGGAATGTTTCTGTTGCACTTTCCCTATAGTTACCTACCCCAGACGTTATCTGGCATCCTCGCCCTATGGAGCCCGGACTTTCCTCATTTCATAAGAAACGCGATTGTCTGATTTACCCTACTTTATTTTATCATACTTTAAAGTCAATATCAAAAATCTCTGCATACAAAACATATTAATATAACCTTACAAATTAAGTATACATATTTAGCCATACATGTTATAATACTAAATGTTCATATAAAGCAAAATAATTATTATAAGGAGAATTTTATGTTAAAAAGAAAAAAGATAGGTGCTTTAGCTTTAAGCATTATGCTTTTTATCTCTTTATTTGTAAGTAGTGATTTATCTTTCGCAGATGAAATTACAAATGCTGGAGCTACGACAGAAAATATAGCTGCAGATACAAATAACGAAGATATAAGTAATGATATAGCCGAAGATAACTCTGCTACAACTGCAGCTGATGTTTCAGAAGGTACTGATGCAAATCCAGCTGATTCGAATGATGCAGCAGTTAAGCCTGATGAAACAAAAGAAGAAGTAGGTATATGTATACCTGGAGAAGATATATCAAATCATATAGTAGCTATAACAAATGAGATGTATATAGAAGGCCTTGACTATGATAAGTTTTTAAAAACAGGCGTAGGCGAAATAGTAAAAAAGCCTGATACTACTCCTATAGAAACTTGGGACTTAGTATACAATCTATTTATTGGTTCTATTGATAACTCATTAAACAAATTCCAAAAGGGTGACTACTTTGTCGCTAACCTTCCAACTGGCTCTAGCCCTGGTGGAACTAAGCACAGAGATTCAGTGACACCAAATGATATCTATGTAAAAGATCCAGTTACTAACGAAATAGTTCTTTTTGCAACTGCACAGTATGATCCAAGTGCAGATAAGATTTACTTTAAACTTACTGACTATATTGAAAACAAAGCTAAAGTTGACTTTGGTTTCATAAGAGGATGGGAGCCTGAAGAGTGGTATGCTCTATACAATCAACCATACAACTACACTTTCTCTGTTGGTAAGAATTCCATTTCTAAAAATCTTATAACTAATGGAAGAGCTAATGCTAGACATATTGATAGTAAAATTTTATACTTAAACCCACGTGATGGATATAAATACCAACAAGTTGCAGTATTTAATCCAGGTCACCTAGCTGATGGTTTTAGAGTTGTATATATTGGTGATACTCACAAGCCTAACCAACCAACAACTCCAATAGCTCCAGATGGTAAGATGACAATTTACAAAATTCCTGACGATTACCATTTCCCTGATTCATTCCATGTGGATCCAACAAAGCTAATAGATGTAACTGATACATTCACAAAGCTAAATGAAAATGGAACAATCGTATATGAAAATTATTCACCATCTGATGGAAGATATGTAATACTTTTAGAAAACAGATACAATCCTGATGAAGCATTTAATTCTGGATTCATGTTCCCTACTTCAAAAGACCATCCTTTCTATGGAGAATGGACAGGTAATACTTACGATAAAGTAGGACTTCCTTCTTGGGTTGGAACTGTTGCCAACAACGGAAAACCTATATTTTGTAGAAAAGATGTTGTAATTAAAAAAGTTGATAAAGAAACTGGCAAAGCTTTAGCAAATGCTGTTTTTGAAATATATAGTCAGAAAACTAATGAGCTTATGGGAAAAGTAACTACAGATGATAATGGTGTAGGAAAAATTAGACTACCTATAGGTTCATACACCCTTAAAGAAATAGAAGCTCCTAAAGGATACAAACAGCTAACTTCTGATATATCATTTGATATTACAAAGGATGGCCCTTTAGAAGTTATAGCAGAAAATGAAAAGCTTCCTGAGGAGCCTACAGCTGATGAGCCTAAAGATCCAGAAGCTCCAAAGCCTACTAAAATTTCTAAGACTCCAAAAACTGGAGATTCTAACAACTTATATATGCTGTTTGGCATAGCAGGCTTATCTATTTTAGGAATAGTTCTAAATAGAAAAAAAATCAATAAATAAAAAATGACCCTGTAATTTAATTACAGGGTTTTCTTTGTATAAAATCAATACTTTATTGAAGAGTAAAATATTCATATTATAAATTAAAAGGATTAGTATTAGCTTGTGCTACCTTAGTATCAATAGTAAAGCCCTTTTCTTGAGCTATAAGTTTAAATTGCTCCATCATATTTTCAGAGAATATCTTTTCTGTTCCATAGTGTCCTGCATCTAAGAGAGCTAGTCCCATAGCTTTTGCATCCTGAGCTATATTGAACTTAACATCTCCTGTTATTACAAGATCTGCACCAAGTTTTTTCGCAGAATAAATAATATCTCCACCTGCTCCCGTACATAGGGCAACAGTTTTAACATAATCATCTAAATCACCAACACTTCTAATGTAATCTTGAGGAAGATCTAAACTTTTTTCCACATGAGAAATAGCATCTGCAAGTGTCATAGATACATTAAATTCACCGATAATGCCTATATCCCCTTCTATCTCCTCAACATTTCTCATATCTAAAAGGCTTGCCATATAAAAGTTATTTCCTAAAGCAGCTTTGTCAAAACAAGTATGAGAAGAGTAGAGGCTAATTCCTGATTTTATCAATTTTATAGCGTATCTTCCTGATATGTCATCTAAACTTATTCTGGATAAAGGTCTGAATAGAAGCGGATGATGAGTCACGATAAGATCACTTTCCATTTTAATAGCTTCATCTATAACATCATCATTTATTTCTAAAGCAAATAGAATACTATCTATACTATCATTTCCAACATCTATCTGAATACCATTGTTATCCCAAGATTCTCCTAATGATATAGGAGCTATTTCTTCTATTATCTCAACTGCTTCTTTAAGCTTCATATAATCACCTCGTCTTAATAGAAAAGCATACTAATATTCACCACTTAACAAATCTTCAAGATAAGATATGTTATTTTTAATAGCCTGAATGTCTGACTCAGTAATAACTTTACTATTCTCCATAGATTTCAAAATTCTATTCTCTCTATCAATCTTAGAGTTAATAAATTCCTTAGCTAAAGGAGTCTTTAGCTTTGCAACCCAAGGTGGCATTTCCCATTTAATAGAGTCCATATCTTCTGAGAGTTTATATTTTTCATCAGGTTCACCCACTGTTGCAGTTATAATTTCACAAATGAATTTTCCTTCTTTTACAAGTTGCTCTTCACTTATATTAAATCCCTTTTTAATAAGCCAAGCTCTAAGTCTTCCCTGAGCTGTTCTAGGCTGAAGAATAAGCTTCTTGGCTGACTTTGCCTTTCCCATATCTCTACCTAAAATTTCAGTTATCAGGTTTCCACCCATGCCAGCTATAATAATAGTATCTACTTCTCCCTTTCTTATAACCTTAAGGCCGTTTCCTAATCTAAAATCAAACTTTGCATCCGGCATAAACTCTTTTGCATTTCTCTTTGCCTTGTTCAAAGAGCCTTTGCTTACATCTGCCATAATGACTTTTGGACTAATATTTTCTTTTACCAAATACATAGGTAGGTAACCATGGTCGGTTCCTATATCAACAACACTCTCTCCCTGCTCTACTTGGTTTGCCATAGCCTTCAATCTATCTGTTAACATAATGACCTCTCTAATATATGACCTTATAAATTACAATTACAAATAAACAGAACTAGCACCCTCTTGGAGTGCTAGATGATATTTTATTTATTCTAAATAATCCTTAAGCTTTTTGCTTCTGCTAGGATGTCTAAGCTTTCTTAAAGCTTTAGCTTCTATCTGTCTTATTCTTTCTCTAGTAACATCAAACTGCTTGCCAACTTCTTCCAAAGTCCTTGCTCTTCCATCTTCAAGACCAAATCTTAGTTTCAATACTTTCTGCTCTCTATCTGTAAGAGTTGAAAGAACTTCCATAAGCTGTTCTTTAAGCATAGTATAAGTTGCTGCATCTGAAGGTGATGCTATCTCATCGTCAGGAATAAAATCTCCTAAATGACTATCTTCCTCTTCTCCTATAGGAGTTTCAAGAGATACTGGCTCCTGTGCAATCTTAAGAATTTCTCTTACCTTTTCAGGCGTAATTCCCATATGTTCAGCAATCTCTTCCGGTGTGGCTTCTCTACCAAACTCCTGAAGAAGCTGTCTTTGAATTCTCATAAGTTTATTGATAGTCTCAACCATATGAACCGGTATTCTTATAGTTCTAGCCTGATCAGCAATAGATCTGGTTATAGCTTGTCTAATCCACCATGTTGCATATGTTGAAAACTTGAAACCTTTTCTCCAATCAAACTTATCTACAGCCTTAATAAGACCTATATTTCCTTCTTGTATCAAATCAAGGAAAAGCATTCCTCTGCCAACATATCTTTTAGCTATACTAACTACAAGACGAAGATTTGCCTCACATAATTTTTGTTTTGCAAGTTCATCACCTTGTTCCATCTTTTTTGCTAGTTCTATTTCTTCTTCACCGCTTAAAAGAGGTGTTCTTCCTATTTCTTTCAGATACATTCTGACAGGGTCATCTATATGATTGATATCTACATCATCTATTATTCCTAGATCCTGCTTATTTATATCTAAATCTTCCTCGAGAATATCTATCTTAGGATCTTTTACGTCGATTTCATCTATATCTATATCGAAAAATTCGTCCTCTTCTCCATCGCTTATCTCTATACATTCATTTACCAATGTATCATAAAGTAGCTCCATTTCATCTTTATTTAAAGGGTATTTATCGATAAGATTTTCCATCAAGCTCATAGATATACGTTTTTCTTCACCAGCCTCCTTTTTAAGTTCTTCCATGATTTCCATTACAATGTTTGTACCATCTTTTTCTCTCATGTCCTCCATTGTCATTAAATACTTCCTCCCAACTTAATTTCACGCTGAATCTTCTTATGCTCTTGAATTAGTTTCTTAACTTCTTCCTGTCTGTTTTCTTCTGAAGCTATCTCTATAAGATTTAATAGCTGATCTCTTTTTAAAATTAACTGTTCTTTTCTTAGAGAAGATACTATTCCCTCAAATTCTCTTTCAAAACCTGCTACAAGAGTTGTCTCTTTCAATATGCTATCTAGAAGTTCGCCTCTTTCCTGACTTAAATTTTCCAAAATAGTTGTATGTCGTACAGATGAATCTAAATCATTAGCCTCATTTATTTTCTGAAAAATATCTAAAGCTTCTGGTGTTATAAAATCTACATCCAATTCATTAAATTTATTGACGAAGTAACTATCCTCCATCATAATCTTAATAAGCATTTTTTCCTTGGCTAATATTCCATCGTTCACGGCTTCCTTATGTTCGGTTTTTTCAGCTGCTTTTAAAAGCTCTTT
>CAMCQA010000044.1 GCA_945876935.1 uncultured Clostridia bacterium
GTTAAAGTTATCATAGAAATAACAAGAATACTTCCTAATGGGAAAATGTCAATATTATCACCAGTTTTTGGAGTCTTTTTTGTAATCTTTGTATTATTCTTATTTGGCTTTTCTGTAGTATTACTAGGTTTTTCTGAATCCATAGGTGGCTGCTCTTCATTCATCTCATCATAAGCTAGAGTGAAGGATATTTCATCAGAGTCTAAAGCTGTAAAGTCTTGTCCTCCATCTTTTTGTATACCATTCCACACATATGAAAATAGTAACTCTGTTTTAGAGTCTCTCTTTGTAGCTTTAGCCTTAAATTCTCCTTTAACAGTTCCTCTTATTGTGTAGTTTTGAAGTGCTACTGCATCTTGGTCAAATGCAACCCCTTCTATATCTACTTTTAACGTCTCCTCCACAGAGTTTACAGCATCTTGGACTTTATCATAAGTATCGATGTCATTACTCAACACCAACTCTATGTTTGCTACTTTTCCATTTATTTCCTGCTTAGCAATTTTAAATTTTCCATTAGCTCCTTTTAGTGTAATTATTGGAGCATCAGTAAAGTGTAATCCCTCCGGTAAAGTGACTGTTGCATAGAAGTTTGTTGCATATTCAGTAACATCAATTCCTGCTGGATTTGCGGCTCCTGATGGGAACTGAGCTTCTATTCTTTTTAACTCATTCTTTATAGGTGTCACATCTAGAGCTCCTGTTATTGTTAGTACGTCGCCCTTATTTGCCATATAATCTTTATCGTGCTTAGTATCATCACCTATTAAAATATCTCCAGGTAAATTCCCTTCTGCTTCAATTTTAGAAGTTTCTATATACTTAACTGTATAGTATATCTTTTCTGAAGATAAATATTTACTATCTGCTTTACTTGGTTCTTGTACTCCATTCCAAGCAAAAGTGAAGTCTATAGTTTTACCTCCTACAGCATTAATAGCTCTTCCATTGAAATCACCCGTTATTGTTCCTTCAACTGTATAGTCTGTATTTGACATAGATGAGTCAGTAAACTTAGCTCCTTCCAAAGTAACTTTAAGTTCATCGTCTACTGCATACACCTTATTTTTTAATTCTAAATAAGTTTTAATATTCTCTATATCACTAAGTTTGAAAGTAACCATAGCAGTTTTATCATCTACTCTCTCAACCTTTTCAACTTTAAATATATCTTTAGTTCCTTCTGGAACATAATTTAGAGTATCTGTAAATACCATGCCCTCTGGCAACTTTAGTGTGGCAGTAAAGCCCACATTTAAATTCTCAACTTTTATAGTTTCAAGCGGGGCTGTTGTTTTAGATTCAATAGCTACCATTTGATCTTTTATAGGTTTTACATTAACTATTCCTTTAAAGTTCAAGATATCATTTTTCTTAACCACAACTACATTGTCATGAGAAGTATTCCCATTTAATTCTATATCTGAGTTAAGGTTTATAGTTGAATTTATTTTAATCGGCTGAGAAGGTGCCGCTTCTGGTGAAACATTTTTAGGTGAAGAATAGAAAACTAGATTTACTGTCTGGTCCGGGTTTAATACCCAATAAGAATCATTTATTCCGTCTTCAAGTGTAAACTCTAATTTTTCTCCATTTAAAGTTACTGTTGGTGGTACTTGTGTAAATTTCTTAGCATCGGCTGGAGATAAATTTTGTATATCGAAACGTAGTCTGTATGTTCCTTCTTTAAATGTGCCATCGTTTGATGCATAATCCCAAGTTCCATCATCAAGCTTCTTTCTCCAGCTGAGGAATGTCTCTGTTTTACCCTCTGTAATTACACTGTTATCATCCGAAACAGCTAAATTAAAATCCTGCGGTACCATGCTACCTAAAGATGGCATAGTATATTCAGGAGAAGTGAAGTCTAAACTTGTAATATCAGTTTTTTCCACTGGATCTACTGGTGGATTTGGAGAAGGCTGATTGTTATCCTCAAACTTATCAGCAAGGCCTTTTGTTAAAGGCAAAGATATTGAGTCCGCTTTAGTTGTTTGACTAATAAAGCCTGAAGAAAAACTGAAACTTCCATCACTTGTTATAACTGATCCGTCTAAAGCAGCTGCTTCCTCTTTACTAGTCGCGCTAACCTTATAAGGCACATTTATTGTTACTTTATGTGACTGAGGATCCTGCTTATCATTCTTATAAGCGTTATACACACCCTTCCAATTTTGATCAGTTAACGGTAACTTGAAGTTTACACTATTTGATGTAGTCGTTATCTTTGTATTTGATGTCTTAGGAAATACTGTAGACAATGAACTTAGATCTATATTACCTAATTCTACATCATGTGGAAACTTTAATGTGATACTTACAAAAGCAACCTCTTGCTTCGTTCTGTCAGCCCAAGGATACGCAGTTGTGTTAGATGCGACCTCCATATTTCCTTCAAAAGGCTGCATTAGCTCTACCATATCTAAATCTAAAACTAGATTGCCATCGTAGGTAGCTAAAGTTTTTTCATCATTGATAGTAGCCATTCCTGTTTCTGTTACATATTTTGCCACTTTCAATGTCTCAGCAGCATGAGATTCAAACTGCTGTGTACTAAAGCCTGTAAAAATTAGCAAAAATGCACACAGAATGGATAGAAAACGACCAATCTTCTTGTTTTTCATATCATTCCTCCTTTTTTATTCATAAAACTTATTTCATAAAAATTATATTTTCTATTAATATATCATAAAATCATATAAAAATCTAGCTAATTCATTGAAATTAAGCCATTTTATAATTATCTATATTTATCAATATTTATTCAGAATAATATTATTTAAATAAAAAAAATCCACTTGCTGAATAATATTCAACAAATGGACAATTTTAAAATCGCTATGTGATTAATCTCTTACAATCTCACCATCCCAGTTACCAATTCCTCCAAAATCTCTAATTTTGGTATAGCCGAGTTTAACTAACTTTTCAGATGCCTGTCTGCTTCTTGCTCCACTTCTACAGTAAACAAAAATAAGTTGTTCTTTATCTTTTAGCTCAGAAACCGTATCTGCAGATATTATCTCATTAGGAATGTTAATTGCATTTGGTATATGACCTTCTTTATACTCTTCTTTTGTTCTTACATCTAATATTAAATAGTTATTTTCATTTTTCATCATCTTTTTTGCCTCCTCTGTGCTAATTGTTTCAAATTTATTATTCTCTTTATCAGTATTACTGCTTTGTTTATCCATTCCACATCCTGTTAACGCAATCATCATGACAAACAACAATATAGTTAATTTCCTCATAGTTGTATCCCTCTTTAAAGTTTATTTAATACGTCTCTATATTCTTTATTCTTTTCAAACGCTGCTACAGCAAAGGAGCAAATAGGATTAATTTTTTTACCTTTCAATCTTGCATTAGTTATTACTTCAGAAAATAACTTTCCACCTAAACCAAGACCTCCATATTCCTTTTCAACAATGGTGTGATCAACATTCCAAACACCATCTTTATCTACAAAATATGTACATTTTCCTATCAAATTACCTTCATCATATGCTGCAACTCTTTTGTTGTTTTCTTCAAATAATATTTCTATCATAACTGCCTCCTATAGACCTTCATAATATAAAACAGGTAATACATCCACTACTTTATATTTATATTACCCTTAATTTAATATATAAACATAAACTATTAAAATTTTCACTCAAAAAAAATAAAAAAGACGGCATATATCACCGTCTTTTAAAGATTTTTATTTTTTCTTTTCTTTTTTTCCAAGAATAAGCGCCCACAAAGATGTAAGTCCTGCTATAAACATATACATCAAAGAAGGATACTCACCTTGATCTCCTGTCTTAGGAGATTTCTTTACAGCATTTTTCTTCATACCATTTTGTTCTGCAGGTTTGTTACTAGAGTTAGATGAAACCGCATTATTGGTACTATTCTGAACGCTTCCACTAGAATCATCAGATGAGTTGTTGTTAGCAGAATCATTATCATCTGATGCATTTCCATCATTTGGCGGGTTTTCAGTGTCTGAAGCATTATTATCTACATCTCCTGAGTTATCTGATGGATTTGAGTTATCACTATTTCCAGGATTTTCATCCGTTCCATTATTAGATGAATTATTATTGTTATCTTTTTGCTCTATTTTTATATCATCAATTTCTTTTATAGATGACTCTTTTAAAATTCTAACATCTTCATTTGTTTCCAAATTTGATATTTTACCTAAAGCTTCTTCTTCAATTTTAGATACTTCAGCCTTAAGATTTTCTTTTTCTTCATCTGATAAATTCGAATTTTCTATAAGAGCAATCTTTTCAATAGCCTTTTGTTTTATAGCAGTTACAGCTTCATTTTTCACCTTAGGCGAATATGAAAATTCGTTAATCTCATCAATATAATCAGATTTCATACTGTTTACATCTGCATTTTTTGAAGCCTTATCTATATCAGCAATATATTTTTGCATCATTTCATCAAGCTTCAGCTTTTCAGAAATTTTTTCCTCTTTAGTTAAGTCCTTAGAAGAGTCAATTTCATCTTTTTTAGCATCCATAGCTTTTTCTAAAGCAGACTTGGCTTCTGATTTTATAATAGGTGTTGGACTATATGAATTTATTGCTGTTACTGCTGCAGTTTCATTCATTTTAACAGCTATATTTGTATCTGAAGATTTTATTCTCTCTTTACCGTTTTCAGCAAGCTTTTCTATATCAGTTTTCGCTGATTCTTTTTCTTCTAATGTTAAATCTTCATTTTTATCTATAGCTGCTTTTTTATCAGCCAAAGCTTTTTCTATAGCATCGATTCCTTTAGACTTCATAACAGGTACAATCTCAACTGCTTTTATGTCAGATATTCCTCTATTTTCAGCATTATCTACATCTGAGTTTGTCTTAGCATTATCAACTGACTCTAAAGCTTTCTCTTTAGCTAAATTAACAGCCTTTTTAAGAGCATCTTTTTCATCAGATGTAAGCTCTGAGTTACTGTCTATCTCTTTTATTTTTGCATCCGCTTCTGTAGTTATAGCTTCTTTTGCTATTTCTTTATATGAAGGCGTAACCGTAATGCCATCTATAGCTTCTTTGGCATTGCTTTTTATTTCATTTATCTGATCAAGAGTATCTGCAGAGGTTACCTGCTCTAAAGCTTTTTCCTTTTCATCGTTAACCATTGCTATATACTTATTTTTCTCTTCATCTGTAAGCTTATCGTTATTTGCTATACTATCAATCTTTTTGTTAGCGATATCTTGAATATAGAGAGATGCAGCTGGTTTAACAACAGGCTCTACCAATAAATCATTTAATGCTTTTATTCCTTCATTCTTCTTATTCAGCACATCACTATTTGATACTGCAGATAAAATATTATTATTTGTCGCGGAAATAAGAGCGTTTATAGATGAAACAAGAGCTGCTTTTTCTGTATCTACAAGGTTCGTGTTATCTAAAACTTCCTGCTTCTTCACTTCTGCAAGAGCCTTAAACTCATCTTTTGCCGACGGTTTTTCTAAAGCTGTCGGTGTTACAGCGTCTATGTTTTCTACTCCTTTATTCTTAGCTAGTCCAATATTTTCCTGGGTTTCAGCTTCATTTATATTTCTTATTGATTCATTTTTTAAATTATTAACCTCTTCAATTGCCTTATTCTTCTCTTCTGTAGTCAATAAATTATTATCGTTAATCAATCTTATTTTATCTTCAGCTTTTTTAGTTACTTCATCTATTGAAGGCTGTCTATCAAGGATTGGAGCTGGTTCTCTGGTTCCTACTTTTACAATTCTCTGTTTCATTTCTTTTACAACAGAGTTGTTAAATGGAGACCTTAGTCCCTTCTCACCATCAAAAATTACATCTCTGACATCTTTATCCATTTGGTCATCATATTGAATCGATTCAGTTATTTCAATATCTATATAATCTTTGTATTCCCAAGTACCTACTATATTTGTATCTTCAGTAACAGTTATTGATGCAGGATTCCACCCTTTGAATTTCCATTCACCCATCTTATCCTTACTTTCTATAAGCTGAGTGTAATTTTCTGTCGTTATCAATTCTGTATCAGGATCCACTTCTCTATTTGAAGGTAACTCTACACCTGTTTTATTAAAATTACTTTCATCTGATCCTAAGTAATTAAATGAATAAGTAACATTTAGTTTAGCTGGTGCTTCCGGAGCATCCTCCATTAAAACAGTTTCCATAAGGTTATTGTGATTAAGAGCACGCCTTAAAATATCTAGCTTAACTTTTCTAACATTAGAAGCTCTATTATCAAAATCAACATTAGTTGCCGCTGAAGATAACCTGAATCTTTCAGTCGGTGTATCATTATAATTATCCAAAATAGGATCAGCCGATTTTCTAACAGCTTTTATAACTTTCAAGTCTTCTTGAATAGCATCTTTTAATTTTGTTTTTAGTTCTTCTTCACTCCAGAGTTCTTCCACTGGCTTAAGCTTTGATAAACTATTATACTTATCAATCTTATAGTCAGCCCAATTAGCTGCATCGCCTTTTAAAATAGATGTGTAGGCTTCTTGATCAGATGAATGCCTATCGCTTATATATTCTATGAAAGCATCCCATCCTTTCCAACCTAAAACTTCGTAAGCATGGCGTTTAAAACTTACATCTCCAACTGTATTTTTACCTGGTTCTGCTATGCTTGCTGCATAGTAACTATCCAGTAGTGGTACAGCATCGTACTGATTTGATTCTAAATTAGCAATAAATGGAGATCTACCATTAGGTATAAACTGTCCACTAACTGCGTCCTGATTTACTAAATCTGCAATCGTAGTAGGCTCTGTCATAGGTGCATTACCCAGTTTTCCGTAAGGTGCATATCTATCGTTAGTATTACCTGCTGCCTCTCTCTCTGTATGAACAGCACCATTCTTCATCGGTGTAACCTGACTTACTTTATTAAAGTATGTTGACTTATCATCTCCCTGTAATACTTCTATAGCTACTTCTGCTTCTTTAGCTTCCAAATAAGCTACTAAATCCAATAGATTTTTAAAGTATTTTTCTATTTTTTCCTTTGATTTTAAAGGCTCTAACGCCTGTACCCTAGCTTCTTTATCAGGAATAGGAATAGCAGTATTTATATTAAACACAGGCTTATACTCACTTGTGTCCTGAGAATTATCTATAGCTTCAAATAAACCTCTGGCATAAAGTTCTGGCCCCTGACCTTTTCTTCTTCCATGGTCCTTATAAACACCATTAAATAGTGCTTCTTCATCATTTCCGTGAGTCATTTCATGGCTGAATAAGGATACACCTTGCATATTAGGATGTAAAAGTCTTGTTTCCTGGGCAACTAAAGAAGATGCACTAGTTGATACTCCTCCAAAACCTAATCCATTTCCCTTATTATAAAAAGTATGAATCTTCATAGGTGCTAGGAATCTTCTTACAGCAAAAGCTGCATCCTCACCAGATTCTTTTGACCATTCCCCTATGTTATTCGGATTTGTATCATACTTATGATTCATTGAATCAGTTACAGTTACAAATGGAACTGGCTTCTGCTTAACATCATTTAAAAAATGCATATAGTTATCAAAGCCTTCAAGCACCTTTTGGAAAAATACAGTAGAAGGTTGCTCTTCACCTCTCACCTTAGAAACAGCCTCTGCAGGATACAAATCTTTGTATGTTTCGAGCATACCTATAGTAATTGCATTCTCCGTTGAGGCAACATAAACACCTTTACCTTGTGCTAACAAAGGATGATACCAAGAATGTTTTTTAGTTTTGATAGCCTCATAAGCATTTTGTCCGTCAGTCTGTGCAAGAAGAGCCTCTGTCTGTTTTTTATAGTACTCTTCCGTAGTCATTCCATGCTTTTCTGCCAGTTTTGCAACCATTTCGTCTATATTTGCAAACCCTGTTTCTCTGCTTACTCCTCTAGATCTGAAAAGAGTCTCGTTTTGAATTAAGAGACTTATTCTAGGGTTATGTCTAGTTCCACCATAACCTTTCAATCTATCATAAGGACTTAAACCAGTCTGGTATATACCTTTTATTTTTCCTGGCTCAAATATTAAGTCTCTCACCAGCCCTGGCTCAAAATTAAATTGCTGCTGAAGATAAAAAGCCCCTCTAAACAAAATAGGCAAATCAGCCTTTAATTCCTCTACGGTAAGGTTTGGCTTACTCTTTAAGAGGTCATCAAGCATAGAAGCTAACTCCGCTTTCGTTTCAACAGATATTGCCTCTAACTCATCATTGTTTGTTACTTTTTCATTAGCAAGTCTAATGGCTTCCTTAGTTGCAATAGGAATGTATTCATCTATCTTTTTCTTATCTTCTTCTGACTGTAAATCTACTCTAAAAGGAATATTATTGTCCGCTTTAAATTTATTTAATAAAGGTATATAGTATTCCCTTATAATTGTAGGATCCATTTCTGTCTTTAGAGGGACTACATTGCTCATAGCAACATCGTCACCTTTTTTCTCAAAGTTATAAAGAATGTCTTCTTTTACTTTTTCTAAATTATCAGCTACCTTATCTGTAGGCTCAAAGTCTTCTTCAAGCTTGTCTAAAGCTGTTTTATTAGGATCAACTTCAGCTGTGTCTTCAACAGCAGGAGGCATATCTGTTTGCTTCTCTTTAAGTATATAGGAAGAACCTTCTTTAGTAACTTCCAGTCCATCTGTATCATACTTAAGAGCTACATTAGGATTATTTGCTGCGTTTGCAACAGTTACATATACTTTATCTAAATTTGCTCTAAGATCTGAGGCACTTCCATCCACCTTTACATTAACAGTATCTGCAATGCTTGACTGAACAACAAGATTAGAATCAGCGCTTAAAGTAACTTCGCCTGAACCTACAACATTCTTAGCTGTTAGAGTTGAACCTTCATCAAATTCATTTGCTCCTACTGATAAAATAGTATTTCCATCTAAACTAAGATTATCTAGATTCATGCTGCTCTTTGTATATAGCTTTGAACTGCCTTTAAGGGATAAGTTCTTTATATTAGATAAAACAGGTGCATTGTGAGTAACATCGGTAAGCACAGTTGTATTATCAGAGCTATTATTACCAGATATTGGGAAAATATTTTTTGAATTTGATTCCAAAACAACTTTACCTGTTACTTGATTGTTATTATCTCCACCAAAGTCAACTCCATTATCGATTATCGTATTAGGATTAGTTATCCCAATCTTCACAGGTACACTTAGGCTTCCATTTTTATTACCTGCTATTATCTTACTCAATCTCGTTTTATTTAAGGCAGATCCTTCATCACTCTTAATTTCTATAATAGCCTCGCTACCCTGAGATGTTGAAGTATTGGATCCACCGTAAATTGTAGGCATATATTCTGCCTGTGGTGTAGCTACAGGATATGTATTCACATTGTATAAAGATAATTTATA
>CAMCQA010000045.1 GCA_945876935.1 uncultured Clostridia bacterium
GGAAGAGAAGTTGGAGATAGAGATTAGTTTGGGAGTATTTTGGGACTTGGCATAAAGAGGGAAAAGTTTGGCGATATTATAGTTAGCCCTCATGGAGCGGATATCTTTGTAAAAAGAGATCTAGTTTCATTTTTTATAACAAACTTCACGAAGGTAGGAAACCAAAATATTGATATAGAAGAAATCAATATGGATGAAATAAATATAGTTGAGTCCAAAGGAGAAGAAATATCTGATACAGTGGCTTCTCTTAGGATGGACAACATAGTTTCATCAATGTTTAAAATAAGTAGAAAAGATGCTTCTAAATTTATTAATCAAGGAATGGTATTTCAAAATAACATAGAAGTAGAAAAATGCAATAAGGAAGTTTCTGAGGGAGATAAAATAGTGCTTAGAGGCTACGGTAGAGCATTTTTAAGGGAGATTGGTGGAAAGTCTAGAAAAGATAGGACATACATTAAACTAGAGGTATTCAAGAGGTAAATATATAATGAAAGAGTTTTTAAAAAGAAAAGATATTGTAATCAGTTTTAAAAGATATGGACAAGAAGCCTTGACATATATGGCTTTAGGGCTGTTCTCCAGCTTGCTCATCGGTCTTATTTTAAAAACCTTAGGACAACAAATTGTGACTGTAGGTGGCCTAGAGCAGATGGGAAAGATATTTATTGAAGTTGGTAGTATAGCCATGTCCTTGATGGGAAGCGCCATAGGTGTAGCAATAGCTGTTGCACTTAAAGCGCCGCCTTTAGTACTATTTGCCAGCGTTGTAACAGGTATGATGGGCGCTACAATGACAAGTGAAGCCTTCAATGTTCAAGGGGGACCCGCAGGAGCCTTTGTTACTGTTGTACTAGCTACAGAACTTGGAAAAGCTATATCAAAAGAAACAAAAGTAGACGTTATTTTGACTCCTTTTGTAACTATCATGTCAGGAGCAATCGTTGCAAAGCTATTTAGTCCGGTAATTGGATTTTCTGTGAAGATGCTTGGAGATATAGTTACTAAGTTCACAGAACTTCAGCCGGTACCAATGGGATTTCTTGTTGCTGTAGTTGTTGGACTAGCTTTGACAGCGCCTATATCCAGCGCCGCTCTATGCATAATGCTGGATATCTCCGGCATAGCTGCCGGAGCAGCAGCCGCAGGCTGCTGTGCGCAGATGGTAGGCTTTGCTGTAATGACTTATAAAGAAAATGGCTTTTCCGGTCTTATTGCACAGGGTGTTGGAACATCTATGATACAGATACCTAATATACTGAAAAACTGGTGGCTGCTACTGCCTCCTACAATAGCAAGTGGAGTTTGCGGTGTTCTATCTACAACTGTCTTTGAAATGAAGTCCGGTGCTTTATTTGCCGGTATGGGAACATCGGGATTCGTAGGGCAAATAGGTGCTTTCACAGTAGATGGAGTTAGCCAAATGACTATTTTGTCTGTTGTGATTACTCACTTTGTGGTACCTGCAGCAATAGTTATTTTGTTTAGAAAGCTTTTAGAAGCAAAAGGTAAAATATCGGTAGGAGATGGCGCCTTAGAGCTTTAGTAATTTAAAATTTATGTTGTTCAAATAAAAAATATTGTTCAAATAAAAAAAGTGGAATAAAAATTCCACTTTTTTTATTGCCTTTATTTAATGCCTACTTTTTTATAGCTACTTGAAGGACTTTATTTGCAACAGTAGTTGCAACATCTACTCCATAGCCTCCTTTTTCGACGAGAACTATGAATGCATAAGGATGATTTTCATCCTTTATAAAACCTGTGAACCAAGCATGAGAGGCATCGCCTTTCTTATGCTCAGCTGTTCCAGTTTTTCCATATACTTCAAGATTTGGGAATCTATTATCTCCATAGCTCTTTTGAACATTATTTCTCATCATATCTTGAATTTTCTTCGCTGTGCTAGATTCAAGGAGCTTTTTTGTATCGTCTGTATGTTTATATGGAAGAGATATTTTGCTGGATGAAGATATATCCTTAATAATGTAAGGCATATGTACTTCTCCTTCTCCTGCTATTGCCCCAACATAGACAAGCATGGATATAGGATTGACAAGATCCTTGTTTTGTCCTATGCCAGTCCATGCAAGATTGAGAGGTTGACTAGATGTCTCTATACTGCTTGGAGTTGTTTTTATACCGTCAATATCATAACTATCTGTTAATCCGGATTGCTTTATTGTCTCTTTTAGTTTATCTTCACCAATATCATTTGACAGCTCGCCGTATGCGCAGTTGCAAGAGTTAGCTAAGGCCTCTTTAAATGTCTGTTTGCCATGAGGCTTTAGGCAAGTCACTCTATCTTTTTCAGAATTACCATACGTATGAACCCCTGTACATGTATAAGTCCAGTTGTCCAGGTTTGGTAAATTGTCAATGGCAGCTGATGAAGTAACAAGTTTAAAAATTGAACCTGGAACTATCGCTGCAGATGTTGCTCTATTAATATATGCTCCAGATGTATCGTTTTTATCTAGGACAGGTGGTTTTGCAGGATCGTAATTAGGCGAACTTACCATACATAGTATCTCTCCTGTTTTGTAGTTGAATACAGCAACTGTACCTGTTCTATTTCCTAAGGCTTCTTTAGCAGCCTTTGATACATCAGAATCAACAGTTAGAGATAGTTTTCTTCCTTCTCCACTAGCTGAGAAGGTTCCGGTAATAAGGTTATATCCTATAAGTTTATCCTTGAAAGCTCTATTAGCGCCTGTAGAAATATTTGCATGAATATCTCCTGTCACATGAAGCATAGCTGTTCTAAGGTTTAAATCACTGTTATATACTATGTTTCCATCTTTATCATTGGATACTAGAACAGTTCCATTTCTGTCCTCTATCGTGCCGGTTGCAAGGCGACCTTTTGTATAAAGATGCTCATTTGCAGGATAGGCTATCCACTGGCTTCCTTCAGAAGCAAATTTATACACATACACGAAACTTCCCACTACTAAAATTAATGAGAATAGTAAGCAGAATAAGGCTCTTTTTTCTAGTTTTCTCATTCTACCTCACCTCCCTTAACTTTAAATCGTTTAACTGCGATGCTTGCATTTTCTCTCGTATCTGCAGCCTTTAAAAATGCTAGAAGACCCCAAGAAACAATCATTGAAGTTCCTCCGTTTGAGACGAAAGGAAAAGTAACGCCTGTTAAAGGAAGCAAATCTACAGAGCCAAAGACATTAAGTATAGTTTGAAATATAAATAATGTCATTGAGGCACAGGCTGCTATAGTATAGAATGTCGAACGGCCAGCCTTTATAGATTTAACAGCGAATACGGAGAAGGTAACTATTGAGAATATCGCCAGCAAAGCTATTATAAGTCCCCATTCCTCAGACAATACTCCAAATACTAAGTCTGTATCAGCCGCTGCTACTTTCTTTAACCATCCCTCTCCGGCACCTAAGCCAACAAGACCTCCGCTGGCACCTGCAGACATAGTTCTAACCTGCTGGTATCCACCAGCATCTGCAAAATCCCAAGCATGCATCCATACTGAAAATCTGCCTAGAACATAAGGTTTAAATCTTAATACCATAAGTCCTGCACCAGCTGCTGAAGCTATAAATAAAAATAATTTTGAAAAATCACCACTTCGCATAAATGATATTACTAGGAAAGTAATAAAGAATATAGCCGCTGTACCAAAGTCGCCCATATATGCCAACGCAAGAAGGCAGAATATGGAAAAGCCTATGAATAATCCAAGGTTTTTTTTCTGAAATAGTTCATCTAAAGTAGCTGAGCCGATTATAATATATGATACTTTTATAAGTTCAGATGGCTGTATGGAAAAACCGGCTACGCTGATCCAGTTGATAGCACCGTACTTATATGTTCCTATAGCTATATTAAGAAGTAATAAGGCTACGCTTGCAATGAGCAATATGCGTCTGCTTTTTAAAGCTCTATCTAAATCTCTAAGATACCAGCATAGGAAGAAGAATAATCCCATACCCATACATACAGTTACAAACTGTTTGACAATTTCTTCAGGAGAAGAAGTTGCAACTACAGCTAGACCTAGTGTGGATAGGAAAAAAGCTATGCTATCAATTTCGAATGCTGTCATTCCCGCAGAGCGAACCAATATAGAATATAGCCACATTATCCCTGTGAACATAAAAAATACAATAGGCACCGATGGAGGTAGGGAAGAGCCTTTTGAAATAATTAACTGTATAACTAGCAGAACTTGGAATATACTTAAAGCTATAATTGATTTCCAAGGTGTGAATCTTCCTGAAAGAATAGCTCTAGCTTCATGATTGTGCTTATCTTCTTCTAAGCTAGTTGAAGCAAGTGTGCAGTCAACATTTCCTATTGTTAAAGCATCGCCTATACGAACTAAGGTTGGCTTGCTTATAGGATGGCCGTTCACTTTATTTCCTGATGATGAATTTAAATCGTTAAGTATCCACTTACCATCACTTTTTCGTATGAGAGTAGCATGATTTTTAGAAACTGTTTTAACATCTAGATTTATATCGCAGCTTTTTGCCCTGCCAATTACATTTTCCCAATGTGTGATAGGCATTGCTAAAGCATTACCTATGGATAGATATGCCCAAATCTCAGAAGGTGTCTTTGATGAGAGCAGAGAAAGTATAGCTCTTAGCAATATATATATCGCTAGAACCACAAATACCCATCTAGCAATAGCTGTAAAGTTATGACTAAAGCCAGGTACGCTCTCAAAAAAGCTGGAAACTTTTTCCATAAGAGGACTTGTGCCCTCAGCTATATTATTAACCATTTTTTCTCCTAACTTAAATATTGATGAGATAATTATATCACATTACTTAGGTATGAAAAGAAAAAAAGGAGTAAATGACCATAATGTAAGCTTTGATAAGCATAATAAAATTATAAATATAAAACAATTGCCTTGCTTTTGATATAGGCTAAGGATAATATATAAATAAGATATGATTTGCAGAAAAGAGGTAAAAAAATGAAAATTAAGTGGGAAGTAAAGCCTACTACAAGAAGAGAGAAAATAGTAGGGTTTATTGGATGGTTAGTCTTTATTGCAGGTGCTATATACTGGTACGTAACAAAATAGAACTATGATTTACGATAATATTATAATTGGGGGAGGAGCCGCTGGATTATTTTGCGCTGCTAATATAGCTAGCAAAGGTAGCACGCTTTTAGTAGAGTCAAACAGAAAGCTAGGAATAAAGCTGCTAGCATCTGGAGCAGGTCAATGTAACTTAACTCATGGAGGAGATATAAAAGAATTCTTGGATAAGTATGGAGATAAGGGAGGTAATATAAGAAAACTTCTCTACTCTTTTAATAATCAAAAAACTGTAGAGTACTTTGAAGAGAAGGGGATTCCTATTATTGAAAGAGAAGATGGAAAGATTTTCCCTAAATCATTAAAAAGCAAGGATGTTTGCGATCTTCTTCAAAATGAGATAAGAAAAAAAGGCATAACAGTCAGATGTGGTTGTAAAATAGTAAAGCTTTCTAGGAATGAGGAGTTGTATTGTATTGAAAGTGAATCTGGAGAAATTCTTAAAGGAAGAAAAGTAGTTGTAGCTGTTGGGGGAAAATCGTTTCCAAAGACAGGCTCAGATGGGAAGTTCATATACAATCTAGCTGAAAACATGGGTATTTTATTAGAGGATATGTATCCATCTTTAGTTCCTATATATATTGAAAATTACCCGTTTGCTCAAATAAGCGGTGTCTCTATTTCTGATGTTGAGATAAAGTTTGAATTTGATGGCAAAAGGAAGTATAAAGGAGATATTCTTTTTACTCATAGAAATCTTTCAGGTCCAGTTATAATCAACAATTCGAGATTTTTAAGGCCTGGCATGAAATTGAGCATTAATTTTATTAAGAATTTCATGGATATAAATGGATTTAAAGAAGAGGATATTAGAAAATTTTGGAAGGATAAAATGATCCTTTCAAAATCAACGAGGAATATTGTATTAGAAGCTTTTTCCTTGCCTAGAGCCTTTGTTACAGTATTTTTAGATCAAATGGTAGCCTCTGATGTATTAAATGAAAAAGATTTATCAGAAAAGCCTAAGACTTTGGGCGAAAAGAAGTTTATGAAAATTTTGAATCATCTCCTATCATGGGATGTAACTGTAAGTGGAAGTGAAAGCTTTGATAGAGCTATGGCAACATTTGGAGGTGTATCTCTAAAAGACATAGAGATGAAAACTATGGAACATAAAAAACATCCAAAACTCTACTTTATTGGAGAGTGTTTGGATGTTGATGGTGATACTGGTGGATATAATATCCAGTTTGCTTTTTCTACTGCTTACAGAGTTGCTCAGCAAATTTAACAGTAGACATAGCATCTTTGCAAAAGAAATCGGCACCGATTCTTTCAGCTAAAGACTTTGTAAGAACTGCTCCGCCTACTAATACTTGACAAGGAAGATTATTTTCTCTAATGAGGGATATAGTATCCTCCATGCTAGGTAGCGTAGTGGTCATAAGAGCGCTTAAGCCAACCATATCAGCTTTTTCTTTTATTGCTGTTTCAACAATCAGTGAAGGATCTACATCTTTTCCAAGATCGATTACTCTATAGCCATAGTTCTCAAGTAGAACCTTGGCTATATTTTTTCCGATATCGTGAATGTCGCCCTTAACAGTTGCCACAACTACTGTCGCTTTAAATGTTTCGCTTTGCTCATTAGTTTTTAGCTTATCTTGGAGAACGCTAAACGCTCCCTGAGCTGCTTCGGCGCTCATTAGAAGCTGTGGAAGAAAAGATATCCCCTTTTCGTAAGTCTCTCCAACTTTATCTAGTGCGGGTATAATAAACTCATTAACTATATCTAGAGCTTCCTTTGATTTGATAAGCTCGCTTGTTTCTTTTATAGAGTCCTCCTTAAGGCCTTTTTCTATAAAAGTTGTGAGATTTAAATTTTCATCGTTATTTGACGATGTATCGGATATTTCAATGTTTGTAACTTTATTAATATACTCTTGAGCACTTTCATCAAAGCCTCTTAATGCACGATAACTATGATAAGTATTCATAAGAGTTTTAGATGAAGGATTAACTATAGCAGTATTTAGCCCCGCCTGCAGACACTGGGCTAAGAAAGTTGCGTTTATAGTATCTCTACTAGGAAGACCAAAAGAAATATTAGATAGACCTACGGAAGTTTTTATATTTTCCTTGCTAAGTAGCTCTATCGCTTTTAAAGTTACATTTGCAGCCTCTGGGTCGGAGCTGATAGTTAGAGTTAGAGGATCTACAACAATATCATTCTTATCTATTCCATAGCTAGCAGCACGATCTATAATCTTTTTTGCTACAGCTACTCTATCTTCAGCTGTTTTAGGTATTCCTGTATCATCAAGGGTAAGTGCTATTAAGACTCCTCCATATTTTTTAGCAATTGGTAGAACTTTTTCAAGTGAAGATTCTTTTCCAGATACAGAGTTAATAAAAGGTTTTCCATTATAATATCTGCAAGCTTTTTCTAAAGCATCCGTGTTTGAACTATCTATCATCAGAGGAGCAGGGCAAACTTTCTGTACTGATTTAATAAAACTCTCTAATAAATCTACTTCATTTACACCTGGCATGCCTGCATTAACATCGATAATATGAGCCCCTGAGGATACCTGATCGATGGCAAGACTGGAGACAAACTCTAAATTCTTTTCCTGAATGGCAGCTTTTAGAGGCTTATTTCCAGTAGGATTTATTCTCTCGCCGATTACTTTAAAATCATGATTTATTTCAACTGCAGAGGCATAAGAAGTTACTACGGTTGAAGATTTTACCTTTCTTAAAACTATACTTTTATCTTTAGATATTTCTCTTAGAGCTTGTATGTGCTCCGGTGTTGTTCCACAGCAGCCACCTACCATTGACGCTCCTAAATCTATAAATTGAGTGGCATACTCAGCAAATTGATTAACAGATAAATCATAGTAAGTATTTCCATAGGTATCAATTTTTGGCATACCTGCATTGGAGTTTATCATTATTGGAAGGCTAGTTTCTTCTTTAAGAACTTTCATAAACTCTATTATTTGCTTAGGCCCAAAGCCGCAGTTTATACCTACTGCATCAACTCCTAAACCTTCTAGCATAGGAACTAGAGAATATATGTTACCTCCTGTTAATAATTTACTGGATTCATCAAGCATAAAGGAAGCTATGATAGGGAGGGTAGTATTTTCTTTACACGCCAAAATAGCTGCCTTTAGTTCGTAGCTATCTGTCATTGTTTCGATTAGGAGTATATCAGCTCCGCCATCATCAGCGGCTACAGCCATTTCTTTGAAGCTGTCATATGCTCTATCAAAGGAGATGTCACCTAAAGGCTCTAGAAGATGGCCACAAGGCCCTATGCTTGCAGCAACAAATCTTCTTTTATCATCGGTATTATTCTCTTCTAAAAATTCATCAATAGAGTTTCTAGCAAGCTCTACAGATTTTTTCATTGCATCGTAAGGTGTATACACATCATGACTAAATTTAAGTCCATTTGCACCAAATGAGTTAGTTTCTATTATGTTAGCTCCTGCATGTAAATATTGTTTATGAATCTTTTTTATTTCATCCGGCCTTAAAAAACACCACGTTTCTGGTATTTCGCCAGGCTGCATTCCTGCGGCTTGAAGCATTGTGCCCATGCCACCATCAAAAAACAGAAGCTCCTTTCCTATTTTCTCTCTTATATTCATTACATTTCTTCCTTTCATAAGGCTATTCAGATTTGATTAAATTGAAACCTGAACTAGTTGTTATATTGTTGTCCGTATCAACTATACAGTACTCAAAGCCTTTCTTATCTTTCATAAACTCTTTGGCCTTTTCTTTCCCAAGAAGTAGGCAAGTTGTAGAGTAAAGATCACAGTATACAGAGTTTCCTTTATCTGACATAATGGATACCAGAACAACATCTGTATTTTTAGGATAACCTGTCTTAGGATCGATAACATGATGGTACTCTACGCCATTTTCTTCAAAATATCTCTCAAAAACACCAGAAGTTACTATAGTTTTATCAGCCACTTCAACACGCCCTATAATATCAGTTTGATGAGAGTATGGCAGTTCTATTCCTATTTTCCAAT
>CAMCQA010000046.1 GCA_945876935.1 uncultured Clostridia bacterium
TGATTTTCGTATAAACTTTTTGATATGTAAAAACAATTTATAGATTTCAATACAAAAAAGATTGATATTTCAGTCTTTTTTGTATTTTTTTATAAAAACATATTGAAAAAAGTCATATTGTACTATACACTAGTAAAGTGTTTTAAATTGAGTTATTAAAAAAGGAGATTATTATGGAAATGAAGAAGAAAAAGCTCTCCTTTCCAACAGCATTTACAGTTCTATTTATAGTACTTATGTTGTCATCAGCTTTAACTTACTTGATTCCTGCTGGATCTTACTCTAAGCTTCAATACGATGCTGGAGAAACAGGTGCAACAGAGTTCACATTAACAAAGCCTGATGGAGAGCAAGAAATACTTCCTGCAACACAAGAAACTCTAGAGAGTTTAGGTGTATCTGCAGATATTGAGAAATTTACAAACGGTGATATTAAAAAGCCTATAGGTATACCAGGTACTTACGAAACTGTAGATCAAAACCCACAAGGTTTTAAAGAGTTTATAATAGCGCCTATAAAAGGTGTATATGACAGTATTGATATTATATTATTTGTACTTATTCTTGGTGGTATAATCGGTATTCTTGATCATTCTGGTGCCTTTGGTGCTGGTATGGCAGCACTATCAAGGGCTACTAAAGGAAAAGAGTACATACTTATAGTTTTCATTACAGCGCTTATTTCTTTAGGGGGAACGACTTTTGGTCTTGCTGAAGAAACTATTGCTTTATATCCTATACTGATACCTATTTTTCTAGCTGCCGGTTACGATGTTCTCGTATGTATAGGAGCTATATATCTTGGTTCTTGTATCGGTACTATGATGTCTACAGTAAATCCTTTTTCAGTTGTTGTTGCATCTAACGCTGCCGGTATAAACTTCTTAGAAGGTATGATATTTAGAGTTGCTGCCCTAGTTTTAGGAACTCTTATAACGATAGTGTACATATTAAAGTACGGTAGCAAGATTAAGAAAGATCCGACTAAATCATTAACGTATGAAGATAAAGATAAAATAGCAGCTAAGTTCTCTGGTGATGGACAGTCACAACCTCTAAGATTTAGATTTTCTTTAGCACTTCTTCTATTTTTAGGTGGATTTATATTAATGATCTGGGGTGTTGCTATTGCAGGTTGGTGGTTTGAAGAAATGACAGCTATCTTCCTAGTAGATTCAGTGCTTATAGGTATAGTTTTAGGTATGCCAGAAAAAGTTTTCGTATCTCAGTTTATTAAGGGTGCTGGAGAGCTTATAGGTGTAGGTTTAATTATAGGTGTAGCGAGAGCTGTAAATATAATCTTAGAGACAGGTAATGTTTCTGATACTATTTTGTATAAGCTATCCTTCTTAGTTGAAGGTATGAATCAGTGGCTATTCATAATAATTATGATGTTCATCTTCGTTGTATTAGGTTTCTTTATAAGTTCATCTTCAGGACTAGCAACGCTAGCTATTCCTATCATAGCACCTCTTGCAGATGCGGTAGGACTTCCTAGAGATGTAATTATTTCAGCTTATATTTTTGGTCTAGGTATAATATCATTCATTACACCAACAGGATTGATTCTTGCCACTTTGGACCTTGTAGAAGTTACTTATAACAAGTGGTTGAAATTTGTTATGCCACTTATAATAATTCTAACAATTTTGAGCATAGTAATACTGCTAATCCAGGTAAGCTTCTCCATGTAGCTTTCTTGTAACTAGTGAAAGGGATATTTAAATATGATATAATAGGGAAGTCCAGGCTTCCCTTTTTTTATTTTGGGTAGAGTCTATAGTGATAATTTAAATTAATTAAAATTAAACTTTAGGAGATATGATATGAAAGACTTTTTAAATATAATCGATCAATATAAAGAAGATATGATAGATGATATATCTAAAATGGTATCTTTTGAGAGCTTAGCAAAGGATGAAGATGGAGAGTTCCCTTTTGGAAAAACTGTTCACGAAGCTTTTCAGTGCTTTTTAGATATGGGAGTAAGAGACGGATTTGAAATTAAAAATGTTGATAACTACGGCGGGCATATTGAGTTCAAAGGAGAGGGCGATGAGATATTTGCTGTCTTAGGACATATCGATATTGTTCCTGCAGGAGATGGATGGGATACTGATCCATTTACGGCTGTAGTTAAAGATGGCAAGCTATTTGGAAGAGGAACTATCGACGATAAAGGACCTACAATGGCAGGATACTATGCTATGAAAGCTCTTAAAGAAGCTGGTTTTAAGCCAAATAAAAATATTAGACTTATTATCGGTTTAGATGAGGAGACAAACTGGAAAGGCATAAAGTACTATATGGATAAGGAGAAAACTCCAACTATGGGATTTACTCCTGATGCAGTTTTTCCTGTTATTCATGGAGAGAAAGGTCTCATTATTTTTAAGATGAGCAAGAGTTTTGGAGAGAGTAAAGGAGAATTTCAGCTATTGAGTTGTAATGGCGGTAATGCTCCTAATATGGTTGCCGATAAAGTAGAAGCCCATATAAAAGGTGATGACATAACTAAATTAGTAATGGAATTTTCAAAAGATAGCGGTTACGATATCACTTCATCCTATGATAAAGGAGTTAATATTGTATCTGTTAAAGGCGTATCTGCTCATGGTGCCATGCCGGAGAAGGGTTTAAATGCAATTACCATTTTCTTACAGTTTGCCTCAAAACTTGATTTAGGAAAACCTATGAACGAGTTTGTGACTTTTTACAATGAAAAGATAGGGTTTAATTTCCATGGAGAAAACTTCGGCATACCTTTTGAAGATGAACCATCAGGAAAATTAAATTTTAACGTAGGAATTATTCAAATATTAGAAGATAAGGTAGAGCTTACAATAAATATAAGATATCCTGTTACTTTCAGTGAAGAAAAAGTTTATGCAGGTATAGACACTGTTGCTTCAGATTGGAAGATTGAAAAGTTAGATCACCTCGATTCTTTGTATGTACCTAAAGATAATGAGCTTGTAAAGGTTCTTATGGACGTATATAGAGAATTTACAGGTGATATGGAAAATGAACCTATCGTTATAGGTGGTGCTACCTATGCTAGAACAGTTCCTAACTGTGTTGCCTTTGGACCAGTATTTCCACACGAAGAAGAAGTTGAACATCAACCAAATGAGTATGTAGATCTAAATAGCCTTATTAAAGCAACAAAGATGTATGCAGAAGCTATATACAGACTTTGCAAATAATATACTTTAAATAGGGTGTGATATCATGAATAAAATAGTAATATTTAGTGGTGCTCATATTGATGATAGTATTAAGCTTATAGACTCCATAACAGAAAGTCAGGATATAGAGTTAATATATATGTCTGTTTATGACAATTTTTATCTGAATCAAGGAGAAGATGAAGATACATTAAATAGACTAACAAAAATATCGAAAGCTTTACACTTTAAGCTAACTATGATAAGAACTAACGATATGAAAAAAAGCTTATATTCCATTATGAGTACAAACTGTGATAACATATATTGTCCTAAATATAATAATAGAGGAAGCTTAAATACTATTCAAAGCATACAAAATAGATTAGAAATAGAAAATAAAGGTAGCGGTATAGAAGTGCATAGTTTTTAAATAATCAAAAAGAGAGAGGAAACTCTCTCTTTTTTTTAAATCATAAATTATAAACCATACATTATAAAACCCCCTCTTAAATACTGCATATCTAAAAGGGTGCTACAATATTACTTGATTATTGTTTCTAGTGCAAATTTAAACATATTGTCATTTGCTAGCATTCTTTGTTCAACGGTGAATTCTTCTCCTGTTATTATATGATCGGATATAGTTACCATAGCTAGAGCTTCTACATCGTGGTATGCAGCGTTCATGTACAATGCAGCTGCTTCCATTTCTACAGCAAGAACATTCATTTTAGACCACTTGTGCCACCAGTTTTCAGTTGTATCGTAAAAAGCATCACATGTTAGAGTATTTCCAGCTGCGTACTTTATATTAAGCTCATCTGCAGCCTGTGCTGCATTTTTTAATAAATTCCAGTTAGCAGTAGGAGCAAAGCTATTTACAGACGGAGCTAAATCAAAAGCTCTCGCATAGTTAGAATCAGTTGATGCTGCTATACTTACGACTATATCGCCAAGCTTTAGCTTTTCTGTCAATGCACCAGCAGTACCTATTCTTATAATTTTTTCTACTTCATATTCTGACATAAGTTCCCATGAATAGATTCCCATAGATGGCATACCCATGCCAGAAGCTTGGATTGAAACCGGAACTCCTTTATAAGTACCAGTATATCCATAAGCATTTCTAACCTGACTGTAAAGCTTAGGATTATCTAAGAACTTTTCTGCTATATATTTTGCTCTAACAGGATCTCCTGGCATTAGAACTCTTTTTGCTACTTCATCTTTATTTGCTGATATATGTATACTCACAACTCTTCTCCTTAATTTAATTTGATTTGTTTAACTTTTTTAAATATCTCTTTTATGGTATTATATACATATTGTATCACAACTTAGTTGAGAAAGGGTAGAAATAAGTTATGGGAAAATTTCATTCTATTAGGGAAGTGAGAGATGTTAAAACTCTTGTAAGTGATGATGCTAAATTATATACGGATATGCCTGCTTTTGCTGTAAAAGAACAAAAAGGTGGAATTTATAAAGAAATATCACATGAACAGTTAAAAAAGGATGTTGATGCTTTAGGAACAAAACTTTTAGATTTAGGCTTAAAAGATGCGAAGATAGCGATCATAGGTGCAAACTCATATCAGTGGGTTGTTGCCTACCTTGCTACTATTACAGGTACAGGTGTTGCTGTACCGCTAGATAAGGAATTAAAAAAAGAAGAGGTACACAATCTTGTAAAGACTGCTGAGTGCAGCGTAGTTTTTTATGGAGAAGAATACTCTGACTATTTTGATGACTTAAATATAGAGCATAAATTCAGAATAGATGCTTATCAAAATAAGGATAATATGGAAAAGGATAACCATATATATGGACTTATAAAAGATGGCTACAGACTTCTAGAAAAAGGAAATAAGGAGTTTATAGAAACAACAATAGATGATGAAAAGATGGCTTTAATCTTATTTACATCTGGAACAACAGGCGTTCCTAAGGGCGTAATGCTTTCTCATAAGAATATTTGTCATGTTGTTAAAGGCACAAGCAAGATATTTAAGATTAATAAGGGAGAGAGAAGCCTTTCTGTTTTACCTATACACCACACTTTCGAATCTATTATAGGCATTCTTGTGGTTTTATATCAGGGTGGAAATATTGCTTTCTGTGAAGGTCTTAAATATGTGCTTAAGAATATGCAAGAAGCACAGGCTAGTATAATAGTGGGTGTTCCTCTAATAGTTGAAAGTATTTATTCTAAGATATGGAAAGAGGCTGAAAAGACTGGAAAAGATAAACTTCTCAAAAAAGCTATCAAGATGAATAAATTCTTAATGGCATTAGGAATAGATAAGAGAGAGAAAATATTCTCTTCTATTAGAAAGAAATTTGGTGGAAACTTTAAGTATGTTATAAGTGGTGCAGCTTCAATAAATCCAAACGTTCTTAGAGGTTTTATAGATTTAGGCTTTGGTGTTACACAGGGATATGGATTAACAGAGACGGCACCTTTGGTTGCTGGAGTTCCGGATTTTGAGAATATATATAAGAAAGCAGGCTCATGCGGCCCTGCTATACCAGGTACAGAGATAAAAATAGCTGATAAAGATAATGAAGGCATAGGAGAGATTCTAGTAAAGGGTGATAATGTAATGCTAGGATATTATAATATGCCAGAAGAAACGGCAGAAGTACTAAAAGATGGATGGTTCCATACAGGTGACTTAGGTTTCTTAGACAAGGAAGGCTGGTTATATATTACAGGAAGAAAGAAAAATGTTATAGTTACTAAGACAGGAAAGAATATATATCCTGAAGAGATAGAAGTACTTGTTAATGATAACAAGTATATAGAAGACTCTATGATATATGGCCTTAAGGAGGAAGATGGTGAAGAGTACTATGTAGCAATACAGATTAAACCAGATTATGAGGCTCTTAAAGAAGATAAGGGAGATCTTAGTGACGAAGATATATATAAGATATTTAAGTCATGGATTGACGAAATAAATGATAAATTAGCAGTTTACAAAAGAATAAAGAAAGTTCAAATAAGAAAAGAAGATTTCATTAGAACTACAACTAAGAAGATTAAGAGAAACGCTAATATTTAACAAAAAATAATACAGGCTCTTTCATAGAATTATATTTTATGAAAGAGCTTTTTACTTATAATTTTTTCAGTAGAAACTCTAATAACATGTATAATATATTAATACAACTATGTTTTATATACCGCTTACAATTCTTATATGACCGCTTAATAAAAAAACAGTACAAGCCTTTTTTTGTTTGATAGAATATAGAAAAATAAGAAATACATAAGGGAGGAAAATGTGATAGTAGAAATAAGAATAGACAACTCATGTAAAGATGAGCAAATCATAATACTAGCGTCTAAACCGGATTATAGGCTGGAAAAAGCAAAGCAAATAATAGAGGCGGAGTACAGTAAAAAGAGCGATAAAATAGTGGCATATAGGGATGAAAAGATTTTTCTGGTGGATAAAAATGATATTTATAAAATATATTCTTTCGATAATAAAGTTGTTCTGGAGACAGAAAAAGAAGAGTTTTATTTGAAAGAAAGACTTTTCAAACTAGAAGAAAGTTTAGAGAGGGAAGGCTTTATAAGAATATCAAAATCAGAAATAGTGAATATATCTAAGATAGAGAATTTTGATCTTAGTTTCTCAGGGACTATATGTGTAAACTTAAAAAATAAGACTCAGTCATACGTATCAAGAAGATATATTAAAAAAATTAAGGAAAGGTTAGGTATATAAATATGAATAATGTAATGAGAGAGGCTATAAAGAGAGGTCTTTTAGGAATTTTTATAGGCATAGCAATAGGTCAGTTGATATCGCTTGCTTTTTCACTATTTGCTATAAGAGATGGAAATTATTATCCTACACCTCCAGACTTAGTAATCGATATGGGTGGAACATTAAATGCTGCTTTGATTCAAGTTGCTATGTCCGGATTAATCGGTATGATATTTGCAGGTGGCAGTGTGGTTTGGGATATGGAAGATCTTAGTCTTTTAAAACAAACTATATACTATTTTGCAATAGGTATACTAGCTATTTTCCCGGCAGGATATGTCCTTAGATGGATGGAAAGAAGTTTAACTGGACTAATACTCTTTAGCCTAACCTACATAATGATATTTTTTATAATTTGGATAGCAAATTATGCTGTTTATTTAATAAAGGTAAGAGGTTTGAATAGTAAATTTAATAACCTTAAGAAATAAAATTAAAAATTAGACAAAACAAAAACCGGTCTGAGACAAAACCGGTTTTTTTGTGTATTTAACTTATACACTTGTGGGGACGGATGAGATTAAGCCTTAGCTTTGTTAAATTTCTGCTGTAATCTTGAAACTTTTCTTGCAGCCATCTTTTTGTGGAAAACGCCTTTTGCAGCAGCCTGCATAAGCTTTTTCTCTGAAAAAACTAGCTTTTCTTCTGCTAGAGAGAAGTCTTTAGCTTCTAAAGCAACTTCAAAAGCCTTGATAGCTTCTTTAACGTGATTCTTTACACGCTTGTTTCTAGCTGTTTTTCTTTCGATTACTGAAATTCTCTTCTTTGCGGATTTAATATTTGCCATTTTAATACCCCACTTTCACTTCTTAAATATAACTTAAATTCGCATTACATATTATATATTAAAAATCAAGTCAAATCAAGACTTTTAGCCAATTATAATAGGCTTCTTAACCTTGAAATTATAATCTTTTTACTGTAAAATATATATTGAATAACTATATGCGAAAGAGGAAGAGATGAATTCATATCAAAAGAAAATAAGAAATTTTAGTATAATTGCACACATAGATCATGGTAAATCAACCTTAGCTGACAGAATTTTAGAGCAGACTGGAAGCGTATCTCAAAGAGAAATGAAAGAACAGTTTTTAGATAATATGGACCTTGAAAGAGAAAGAGGTATCACTATAAAACTTCAAAGTAGTAGGTTGATATACCAAGCAAAAGATGGTGAAGAGTATATTTTCAACCTTATAGATACTCCGGGTCACGTTGACTTCACATATGAGGTTTCTAGATCTTTGGCTGCTTGCGAAGGAGCTGTTTTAGTAGTTGATGCAACTCAGGGAGTAGAGGCTCAAACCCTTGCAAATGTTTATTTAGCCTTAGATGAGGACTTGGAAATTCTACCTTGTTTAAATAAAATTGACCTTCCTAGTGCAAGACCTGATGAAATAAAGAAAGAAGTAGAGGATGTAATCGGTATTGAAGCTATGGATGCACCTCTTATTTCAGCAAAAGAAGGTATTGGAATAGGCGATCTTTTAGAAGAGATAGTAAAGAAAATTCCAGCTCCATCAGGAGATATAAATGGTAAACTGAAAGCCTTAATATTTGACTCTTATTATGATAATTACAAAGGTGTTGTTATATACACTAGAGTATTTGACGGCAAGGTTAAGGCTGGAGATGTTATAAGACTTATGAATACTGGCACTAAATATGAAGCTACTGAAGTAGGTATCTTATCTCCAAACCCAATTCCAACTAAAGAACTTGCCGCTGGTGAAGTAGGATATATTTTAGCTAGTATTAAGCAAGTTAGAGATGCACGTGTAGGGGATACTATAACCTTAGATGCAGATCCTGCTGAGGAAGCTTTACCTGGATATAAAAAGGCTCAGTCAATGGTTTACTGCTGTATATACCCAGCTGATGGTGAAAAGTATGAAAATGTAAAGGATGCTTTAGAGAAACTACAAGTAAATGATGCAGCCTTTGATTTTGAGGCAGAAACATCTAAAGCCTTAGGATTCGGTTTCAGATGTGGTTTTCTAGGTCTTCTTCATATGGAAATCATAGTAGAAAGACTGGAGAGAGAATTTAACCTTAGAGTGATAACTACTTCTCCTAGTGTAATATATAAAGTTGTAGCAAATGACGGAACTGAGACTATGGTTCAAAATCCAAGC
>CAMCQA010000047.1 GCA_945876935.1 uncultured Clostridia bacterium
CGCATCCATAAGTTTTGCTATTCTTCTAGCGATTTCTGTCTTACCTACACCTGTAGGACCTACCATCAAAATATTTTTTGGAGATATTTCTTCTTGAATATCCTCAGGCAAAAGACTTCTTCTATATCTATTTCTAAGAGCTATAGCTACAGATTTTTTAGCCTCGTCCTGTCCTATAATATATTTATCTAAAACTGATACTATTTCTCTAGGTGTCATATTATAAAGCTTTTTCATAAAATTTCCTCCATCAATAAAGGTATCACTATATTTATAATTTTTCTACTACTATGTTGTCATTTGTATATACACAAATAGATGCAGCTATTCCAAGAGATTTCTTAACAATCTCTTCCGCTGTCAACTCTGTATTCTCATAAAGTGCCTTAGCTGCTGAAAAGGCATAATTTCCTCCAGAGCCTATAGCTATGAAATCATCATCCGGCTCAATAACCTCACCTGTTCCAGATATTACAAGCATACTATCTTTATCAACAACTATCATTAGAGCATCTAAATTTCTCATTGCTTTATCGCTTCTCCAAAGCTGAGCTAAATCAACGGCAGCTTTTTTTAAGTTACCGCTGTGTTCTTCTAATTTCTTTTCGAACTTATCTCTTAAAGAAAAAGCATCTGCAACACTTCCAGCAAAACCTGTAAGAACTTTTCCTCCATATATTTTTCTTATTTTTCTTGCAGTAGACTTCATAACAACGGCTTGTCCCATAGTTACTTGTCCATCCCCACCTATACAAATATCGTCCTGTCCTCTCTTAACAGCACATATAGTTGTCGCGCGAAACTGTTCCATTAGTTTTCCTCCTTTTTCTTTTTATAGTCGCATTCTTCATTTGAGCATACTACTCCAGAGAATCTCTTCGTTTCCTTCTCCACGATAGGAGAATTGCATTTTGGACAATTTTCACCAGTAGGTTTAGTCCAATAAGAAACGTTACATTCAGGATAATTGTTACATCCGTAAAATATTTTACCTCTTCTGCTGCGTTTTTCTACTATCTCGCCTCCACAAGATTGGCACTTCACTCCAATCTCGTTTACAATTGCCATCGTATTTTTGCATTCAGGATAATTTTTGCAAGCTAGAAATTCTCCAAATCTACCATGCTTCTTAACCATGTGGTCTCCACACTTATCACACACTATATCTGTGACTTCATCTTCTCTCTCAATACGTTCAATATTTTCATCAGCAAACTTCATATCTTTTTCAAAAGTTTTATAGAAGTTCCTTAAAATTTCTTTCCAATCAGAAATATCACTACCTACTTTATCCAATTGTGACTCTAAATCTGCTGTAAAACCTGTGTCTACAACATCTCCAAAGTATTCTTCCATCATCTCGGAAACTATTGAGCCTAAATCTGTAGGTCTTAGATTTTTCTTCTCTTTTTTTACGTATCTTCGTTCTATTAGTGTTCCAACTATAGGAGCATATGTACTTGGTCGTCCTATGCCTAATTCTTCTAAAGTCTTAACTAAACTGGCTTCTGTAAAGTAAGCCGGTGGTTGAGTAAATTTTTGCTCTTTATTAACAGTGATTTTTTCAGCGCTATCACTTAAATTCTCTCCATTATCTAATTTAGGCAAAATAACATCTCTATCCTTATCTGAACTATATACTTTAAGATAACCATCAAATATCAAAGTTGAACCACTTGCTCTAAAAGAATATTCTTGATTATCAATGTCTATCGTAACACTTTTGTAGATAGAGCTGCTCATCTGACTTGCAACGTATCTGTTCCAAATCAGTTTATATAGCTTGTACTGGTCAGCTGTTAAAGAAGCCTTTATACTTTCTGGGTCGAGTTCAACATAGGAAGGCCTAATTGCTTCATGAGCATCCTGAGCACTCTTCTTTCCTTCATACTTATAACCACCATAATAAGCTTCACCAAAACTATCTTTTATAAACTTTTTAGCAATGGATCTAGCTTCTTCAGATATTCTTGTCGAATCTGTTCTTATATATGAAACTAGACCTACTGTTCCTTTTCCCTTAACATCTATACCTTCATATAGCTGCTGTGCAATTTGCATAGTTTTTCTAGTACCAAAGTTTAGTTTGCTAGAGCTATCTTGCTGCAAACTACTTGTAGTATATGGCGGAGAAGGCTTTCTTTTTCTCTCCTTCTCTTCAATCTTAGATACTTTATAATTTCCATCGTTTAAAGCGGCTAGTATTTTATCTGCTTCCTCTTCATTTTTTACATTTAGAACTCTTCCTTTGAAAGTTCTGAGTTTCGCTTCAAACTCTGTTTCTTTTCTTACTTTTATACCTATGTTCCAAAATTCTTTAGGTTCAAATAGATTAATTTCTTTTTCTCTATCAGAAATAAGCTTCAGCGCAACAGACTGAACTCGTCCTGCACTCAAGCCTTTTTTTACTTTTCTCCAAAGAAGCGGGCTGATACTGTAACCTACAATTCTATCTAATACTCTTCTTGCCTGCTGTGCATCAACAAGATCTTGATTGATTACTCTAGGCTCCTTTATCGCCTTTTTTACAGCATCTTTTGTGATTTCATTGAAAACGATTCTGCAAGGTTCCTTCTCATCTATTTCTAATATATGAGCTAAATGCCAAGAGATAGCTTCTCCTTCTCTATCAGGGTCCGTCGCTAATAAGATTTTTTTAGCTTTCTTAGCTTCTGATTTCAACTCTTTAATAAGAGGCCCTTTTCCTCTAACATTTATATAATTAGGTTCGAAATCCGCATCTATGTCTATTCCTAATTTACTTTTAGGTAAATCTCTTATATGCCCAACAGAAGCAACTATCTTATAAGTGCTTCCTAAAAATTTACCTATGGTCTTGGCCTTTGATGGTGACTCCACAATAACCAATGTCTTTTTCTTAGAGTCCTTCTTAGAAACAGACTTCTTTTTAACTTCTTTATTTATATCCTTTTTTACAGTCATAATGTTCTCCGCATAAAAGATTTCTTTTACTTTAAGAAATAAGTATATTTCTTTTTAAATATTTTTGCAAGAAAATTCTATTATTGTAAAATATTTCCTACATTATATACTTATACAAATATGACCTTTATCACTCACTTTTTTATAAAAATTCTGCCCATAGCCGTTTGAAGAAAGCCTTTTACTTCCAGCATAGTAACTATTATGTTAATTTTTTTAATTTCTATACCCAAATCTTTGCTTAACATTGCAGAACTTGTTTCAGATGTGCTGCAAACAGCTTCATATACAATTCTCTCTTCATCAGATAATTCATATAAAGAGGCTTCATCTATAATTGTATTATCTAACGAAGCGTATTCTAACACATCACTAAATGATATCAGCGGAATAGCACCGTCAAAAATAAGCTTGTTGCTACCTATACCATACATACTATTGATATTAGAAGGTACGGCAAGAACATCCTTTCCCAGCTCTGCACCTATCTCTGCTGTGATTATAGCGCCACTATTTAAACCAGCCTCTACAACTACAACAATGTCTGAAAGTGCTGCTATTATTCTATTTCTTTGCGGAAAAGTCCATTTTTGTGGTTCCTGTCCCAGTGGATACTCCGAAATAATTAGCCCTTCCTTTTCTATATTGTTTTTTAAAGACCAATTTGATTTAGGATAACAGATGTCTACACCACATCCTAAAACTGCTATAGTACTTCCCTTCTCACGCAAAGCACCGCTATGTCCACAGGTGTCTATGCCTGCAGCCATCCCACTAACTACTGTTCCTCCAGCTTTGCTTATTACATACGCCAACTTAGTAGCTATAGTCTGTCCATAGCTGCTAGCTCTTCTCGATCCTACAATAGCTATTATTTTGTTTTTAAGAAGACTAATATCTCCTATACAATAGAGTTCTTTAGGCGGTTTTGGTAAACTATATAATTTGCTAGGATATATTTCATCCCCATAACTAATCTTCTTATATTTCAATAAATTCTCCTATTTCAACTCAGTCTATATTGTGCTGCTTCTGCAATATGGTTTACTGCCACATCTTCGCAAGATTCCATATCGGCAATCGTTCTTCCAATTTTAAGAATTTTTTCATAACCTCTAAAACTCAAATTCATATTTTCATATACTTCTCTCGAGAAGGATAATGCTTCATTTTTCATATTGCAAATATCAAGAAGCTTCTTGCCATACAAATCTCTATTCAAACAGCCTCTTCTTCTTTGATATTCTCTTGCTTTAGCTATTTTATTTATAATATCTTTTACACCGTAATCAAAATTTTCTGGATTTTTCGAAATAGAAAGTTCTTCCTTGCTTATTTTTTCTATCTTTATATGCATATCTATTCTATCTACCAAAGCACCTGTAAACTTATTAACATAATCATAGACTTCATTAGGCTTACATCTGCATTTTTCTTCACCATAATATCCACACTTACACGGATTGGTAGCACAGATTAAAGTAATTTTTGAAGGAAATACAAACTCTTCTTTTCCTCTATATATTCTAACTTCTCCTTCATCTAATACAGTGCATAGAGCTTTCAGACTATCAGTTTTTACTTGATCAAGCTCATCTATAAAAAGAAGACCATTGTGCGCCAATGACACTAGCCCTAAAGATACTCTTCCTGTTCCTCCTCCGATAAGAGCACTTCGACTTATGCTGCCACTATGCATTATAATAGGAGGTCTAAATAATCTATTAGTTCTATCTTTTAACTTATCTCCATAGCTATATATAGAATAAACTTCTCTAGCCTCATCCTTTGTAAGACTGGGCATAAGTCTGCCATAAGCTTTTGATAGGGCTGTTTTACCAACTCCTGGCCTTCCTACCATAAGAATATGATGACCTCCTGCCAGGCTTATTGTTAATGCTCTTTTAATATCTTCAAGACCATATATACTAATAAGCTCCATATATTTATCATAAACAAATTCATCTTGTAAATCCTCTTTATTTTGAAATAATGAATCACTATCATCATATCCATTTAGATCAGTTTCTCTATCTCCATTAAGGCTGTTTACAGTACTCAACAAGGAACTTTCTTCCTTAATTATATGTGAAGAAATAAAGATCTTATCTTCATCTGTCAGCTGAGGTGTATATACGAAACTATTCTTAGGCTCTATTTTCATATTGTTTAAAATGCTATTGATCAAAGCCAAGCTTTTACTCATAGGCTTTAAATCTCCACCCAGTCCAAGCTCACCTAAAAAAATATGGGAGTTAATGTTTTCCTTTATTTCTCCACAAGCTTTAAGAATGCTAATTGCAATCGGAAAGTCTAGGTGACTCCCTCTCTTTACAATATCTGCTGGAGATAAGCTTACTACTATCTTTCTATTTGGAAATGTAAATCCTGAGTTTATAATGGCTGATTTAACTCTTTTTGACGACTCCTTAACTGTACTATCGCCCAGTCCAACAATATAAAATTCTGGTATACCTTTTTGCAGTTCAGCTTCTACACAAATTTCTACCGGCCTATATCCATTAAGAACGATACTTCTGCATACACCCACTTGTTTGTTCATCAAAATGCACCTTCGATTTGATTTACAAATAGCTCCATTACATCAAACCTTACTTTATGATCTCCAAGCTTGTTGGATAGCATAAAAATAGTAGCAGCTTTTCTAATTTTTGACATCTTAGTTCTGCCAACAGCTTCAGATGGTCTTCCAAATTCATCACTACTTCTGGTCTTCACTTCTACAAAAACTATTTCTCCATCCTTTTCTGCTATAATATCTATTTCACCTAAGCGACAGCTAAAATTTCTTTCTAATATCATATAATCTTGCTCTTCCAAATATGCTGCCGCCATTCTTTCACCAAAATCTCCTAAACAAATATTTTCCATAGTGACCTTCCTTTCTTTTGAAATATATTATCACAACTTACAATTTCAATAAGACTTAACACAATTAAAAAAGAAATTTGGTCATATAAAAATAAAAAATTGACATTTAATGGATGTAAGTATTATCCATTTTTTAAAATGACAAATCTATCATAATATTTTCATCTAAATGTCATCTACATCTAATATACTTATAAACGTAAATAAAACCTCTCAAAATAATTAAATTAACGAAACTAAAATCAGCTAAGTAAAATCCTTAGCTGATTTTTACTTTTGCTATTTATATTTGTCAAATAAAATTATTAAAAATGACATTTACTCTTTTATTTGCTTTGATCTAGATATTATAGTCACAGCAAATACTGATATAGCTAGCAGTAATATAAATACCATAGACATAACCTGAAAATCATCACCAGTTTTCGGAGTCACCTTATTCATATTACCTTTATTTTTACTTGCATTGCTCAGTTTAGAAACCTGGTTACTATCATTACTTTGATTATTTATTATTGTAGTTTGATCCTGTGAAGATTCTTCCTTTTTTATATTTATATTTATGCTTCCAAAACCTTCATCTGTTTGAACCTTAGCTACATACAGTCCTGCATCAAGCTTATTTAAAGAATCCTTATTCAACTCTATAATTACACTACCACTTCTAGACGTATAGTCGTAAGGTGAAACAAGCTCTACATCATTTAGTAAAACTTTTCCATAGGTCTGATCAAAGTATTTATACTCTGAATCAAGCTCTAATACCAAATTATTTTTCAATTTTCCTTTTTCAAAAGAAATCTCATTATTTGATATATCATCCTTATCTATATCAGAATTATTTTCAGCTGTCTTTATAAACTCAATAGTTTCTGACGTAGAAATTTCTTTATATTTCTTTTCTGCATTTATTAAAAGTTCATTATCAACAAGTTTTTTCTGATCTTCAGTTAATTTATCAAATACCTTTCTGGCTGCATCAATTGTGTCCTTATCGTGAAGAAACACTTTGTTTGGAAGCTGTGAAAGTAAGGAGTTTACTTCACTAGCAATTTTTTTATCTTCTTTTTCTTTCTTAGCTTTTGCCAAAGCTTCCATTTTTTCTTTTACTATTTCATCTGATTTATTCTTATCTATATTTGCTGATAATTCATTATTAGCCTTATCTTCAGCTTCATGTTTAGTTGCAGTGATTGCTTCAGCTGCTTTATTATAGTTCTCATCAAGGGACTTAATAAATGATCCGAAAGGTTTTAACTTCTCACCTGTCAAACTTTCTACATTTCCTACTACATTTTTAACAGCAACCTGTCCCGGAAGTCCTGATATTGTAGAGCTTATTTTTCCAGCAAAACCTCCGTTGTATGACCAGCCTGGAGTAACTGTTCCTGTACTTATACAATTTTCTAACTTACCTGATGCTGTTCCAATAAAGCCTCCAATATACTCTCCCTTTCCTTCTTCCGAAGGCTCTACAAATCCTGTGGAAAAAGAATTAGAAATGCTACTGTCCATACTACTAGCACCTGCCAATCCTCCTATATTGAATAAACCTTTAACATCGCCTGTTGCACTACTTTTTTCTATACTACCTTCAGTATATCCAACTAGACCGCCTGTAGTATTGCCACCTATCACACTTCCAGTAGATTTACTCTCAATTATGTTACCCTTATTATATCCTACAAGACCACCTACATGACCAGAAACGCTCTTATCTTCAACACCTGTATCTGCAATAACATCTACATCAGCAGTAGAGTTCACTATAGCAGTATAAGCACTATTATACGTTTTGCTATCCATACCACCATCCGACAGACCTACTAATCCACCTGCGTCAGTTCTTTTTATAAAGTTTTCACCTGTTGCATTTAACTTTCCAGAAACATGACAATCTCCTATGATATTATTTAATCCATTATTTTTGTCAACTTGAGCATGGCCTACAAGAACTCCTATTACGCTACCCCCAGTAACATTCGCTTTTTCAATAGTTAAGTTTGTAATTTTAGAGCCTTTTATAGAGCCAAAGAAACCTATACCCTTATCATTTTTATCCTTTTTAATAACTAAGTTGCTAACCTTATGATTTTGACCCAAAAAGTTGCCTGTAAATGGATTATCGATACTTCCAATAGGTTCCATCTCAATACCTTCTAAATCAATATCGTTTTCTAGTTTATAATTCTTGTTAAGAATCTCTTTATCTTCGGTCTTTGAAAGAGAAATCAAGTCTTCCTTAGTCTTTATTGAAACAACGTCATCAACTGACTCATCTAGGTCTGCTAGTTTAGGTCCTTCATAGTTATTTGATGACTTACCCATATACCAAAGTATTGTTTTAGCCTCAGTTATCGTAGCTGAACTTACTCCAAGTTTAGAAAGTTCATCGTTAATTGTAAACATCCATCCATCTCGGCCTTCTGCGTTTATGTTCTCTATTGATGTTACATATTTACCATAGTCTGAATCTTTCGATTCAAAGGTAAATAGCCCTTTTTCTTTAGCTCTATTCATAACATCTAAAACAAATTTATCTTCTGCAGTTGGAACAACTTCAAATTCCGCTATTTTTTTGAAAGAAAATGCAGCATCATCATAATTTGCAATTACAAACTTGATTGGCTCAAAAGTTGGTGCTACAGGTGCTGTTTCTGGAGCTTTTGTTGCTACTAGTACTGGCAATCCGTCATTACTTGTGTTTTGAGTCCATACATTTTCAGAAGAGCTTTTTAATAAATTTAGAAAATCAGCACTCTGCATTTCAGCTGTTGTTTTTCCCATAACACCTGAACTTAACTCTGCTTTAGCCTGATCAGGCTTTGATTTATCTGTATTAAAATAGCTGTTAACAGAAGCGCCTAATCTGCTAAATGAAGAGCCTGACCATCCCACAAGCCAATGTCCACTAGGACCTGATACATTACCAGAAGCATATACATTCTCAATGGTACCCTTTTCTTTTA
>CAMCQA010000048.1 GCA_945876935.1 uncultured Clostridia bacterium
CTACAGGTAATTGCTCTATATTAGTTTTTTTTACATCTAATATGTTTTGAGAATCAAAATCACCTATTATTAAGTTTACTTTGATGCCAAGTTCATCAGCTATATGCATACCGCCATCTGCTGCAATAACAAAGTCATACTCAAATGTATTTAGGCGTGATTTAATAAGAGATAAAATTTCACATTTATTTGCAGATTGGCTTTTATCCAAATAGTGAGTAAACCCCTCTAGATAAGCAGTTATGATTAAAACTTTTTCAATTTTTTTTGATTGAAATATTCTTGGATCTTTTAATCTAGAAAAATCTTCCATACAAAATCCAGGACTAGAGCCTCTGTTCATTTTTTCTCCTATTTAAAATCAAATATATTTATTCCTATTTCCTCATCATACTGTCTATCTATTGATAGATCTAAGACTTGTATATGAATTTCGCAAGTAGCCCCTATGATTGCATCATTTAAGTGGCCGCCGTAAGTTTTTCCATGATGATCCGAAGCGGTGATGTGAAGGTGAAGATAGAACTCTCCATTATTTGTAGTTACATTTCCTATAAGAGATGTGATTTCAAAGTCACCCTCATAATGATAAGGAACGTATACTTTTTCATTAAAAACATAGTTTCCTATGTCCATTTTGCTAGCAGCACCAATTCCAGATATGAATGCCATTTTTACATTTTCCTTATCACATACTTCGTTTATTGCTGTAAGTATTGACTCTCCTTTGTCTATTCTCAGAGCAATGTGATTTTCATACTTTTGATATTCCATTGAACCTCTCCTAACTCATATGTTTATAAACTAGTTTTGCAAAAGCTGAGAAGGCTTATTTTTCAGCTATTTAAGAAATAGTTTATCTTAATTTATAGTATATTTTAAATTAACAGAATGTGCAAGGTTATAATGATACAAAGAAAATTTGTTTTCTAAAAACAAATTTTTTTAGAAATATTGGAATTTAATAGGAAAATTGTTATAATTTATGAATGTGAAGAAGGAGAGAACTATGGAAAAAAGAAAAGTATTCATGGCAGAAATGGGTATTTTGCTTGTTGCTATATTTTGGGGCATGGGATTTGTATCTGCTAAATTTGTTTTAGAGGACATGGATCCTTTTAATTTACTCGCATATAGATACCTATTCTCATTCATAGCAATGGCCCTTATAGGATTTAAAAGTATTAAAAAGATAACAAAGAAGACTTTCAAGGCAGGCTTTATCATAGGCAGCATAATGTTCTTTGGGAATGTGGTTCAGACAATAGGACTACAATATACGACTCCAGGAAAGCAGACTTTTATAATATGTATGTATACTGTTCTCGTACCTTTGTTATCATGGGTATTTTTCAGAGAAAAGACTTCCAAGAAAATGATTCTTGCAGCGGCAGTTGCATTTGTAGGTATAGGCTTATTAACACTTCAAGACGATTTATCCATAGGATATGGAGATGCGCTTACCTTTATATTTGCAATAACTTTTTCTATACATGTCATCCTGGTGGGAAGATTTATGAAAGATTTAGAGCCTGTTAGCTTTGCAGTGGTGCAGATAGGTGTTTGTGCAGCATTTTCTATACTTGGCGGGCTTGCCTTTGGAGGAGATGCAACACTGGCAGATTTAAATGATGCATCTTGGCTAGGAATGGCACAATTGGTACTTTTAAATACTGTACTTGCTTTTCTTATACAAAATGCATGTCAAAAAATTGCGCCAGCGAACCATGTTGCTATACTCATGTCAACGGAGGTTGTATTTGGAACTTTCTTTACGATTGTTTTTACGGGAGAAGTATTTACTCATAGAATGATACTCGGATGTATCTTGGTGGGTGTAGCACTAGTTATAAGTAATTGGCCTGTTAAAAGTGAAAAGCCACCTGAAGAAACTTTATTACAAGACTCGACAGAAGATATATAGACGCTATAATTTGTTGTATTAGGATAAAAAATAGGAGAATTAAAATGAAATATTTGAGCACTAGAGGAAAAGATTCATGTAATAGCTCTGCAGAAGCTATAATAAAAGGCTTAGCTAGCGATAGAGGCTTATTTGTTCCAGAGAACATGCCTAAACTTCCTTTTGCTATTGAAGAGATAAAAGATAAGGATTATTTGAGTATTGCAGCAGCTGTCCTAGGTGCTTTTTTTCCAGATTACACAGAAGAAGAAATAATGAACTGTGTTAGATCTGCTTATGATGAAAAGTTTGAAGATAGGAGCATAGCACCTCTTGTCAAGGTGGGAGATGTTAATATTTTAGAACTTTTCCATGGAAAGACGGCGGCATTTAAGGATATGGCACTATCTATTCTTCCTTACCTTTTGACTACAGCTATAAAAAAGCTTGGAGAGAAAGATAAAGTTGTTATACTTACTGCAACATCTGGAGATACAGGGAAAGCTGCGCTAGAAGGTTTTGCTGATGTAGATGGAACGGAAATCCTTGTATTTTATCCGAAGGAAGGCGTTTCTCAAGTTCAGGAGAAACAGATGATTTCGCAAGAAGGCGATAATACGCATGTTTTCTCTATAAGAGGTAATTTTGATAATGCTCAGAGCGGTGTTAAGGAAATTTTCAATGATGAAGCGCTTAAAGTTAGATTAGGCGAAAAAGGAATAAAGCTATCAAGTGCTAATTCTATCAATATTGGAAGACTAGTTCCTCAAGTTGCATATTATGTGTGGGCATATGCACAGATGATTAAAAACGATGAAATTTCTTTAGGTGAGGAAGTCAACGTTGTTGTGCCAACAGGTAACTTTGGAAATATTTTAGCTGCCTATTATGCAAAAATGATGGGTATTCCTTTTGGAAAATTTATATGTGCATCAAATGATAACAAAGTTTTAACAGATTTTATAAATACCGGGGAATACAATATAGATAGAGATTTCTACCTTACTATTTCTCCATCTATGGATATACTTATCTCAAGCAATTTGGAGAGATTGTTATATTATATTTTAGATAATAATGGAGAAGAAGTTGCTAAGCTTATGACTAGTCTTGAAAAAGAAAAGGTTTATAAGCTTTCTGATGATAGTAAGGCAAAGTTAAGTGAATTTTTTGGTGGCTACGCTGATGAGCGAAGCACAAAAGAGGTTATAGGTAGAGTTTATGGAGAAAAGAATTATCTTTTAGACACTCATACTGCTGTGGCATATAAAGTTTATGAGGATTATAAAAAAGAGACTGGTGATAGTAGAGCTACTATTATTGCATCTACAGCAAGCCCATACAAGTTTTCTGAAAATGTTGCTAAATCTATTGGTCTGGAAGAATGTGAGGATGGATTTGAAAGCTTGGAAAAGCTTTCTGAAGCAACAGGAGTGAAAGTGCCAAAAGGATTGCAAGGGTTGAGAGGTAAAAAAATACTTCATGATAAAACGATAGACGTTGAAGATATGAAGAATACTGTAGAAGGGTTATTTTAAATAGTCATCGTTTAATTACGATGAAATGACTAGATAAAAAAGAGACAAGATATAAAATAGGATCTTGTCTCTTTATTTTTATTTGAATAAATGTAAATAATCTCCGTAACCCTCTTTTTCCATATCTTCAAAAGGTATGAACCTAAGAGCAGCAGAGTTTATACAGTACCTTAGCCCTGTTTCATTATCTAGATTTTCATCAAATACATGTCCTAAGTGTGAGTCTGCCTCTTTGCTTCTGACTTCTGTTCTGCGCATACCGTAGGATGTATCGTGAAGATAGGTAACAGAAGATTCGCTTATAGGTTTTGAAAATGCAGGCCATCCACAAGGTGAATAAAATTTATCCTCAGATGAGAATAAAACTTCTCCACCAACTATGTCAACATATATTCCTTTTTCAAAAAAATCGTAATATTCTCCAGTAAAAGGTCTTTCGGTGCTATTATTTTGTGTAATGTCAAAGGCTAAGTCGCCGATTTCTTCTCTTAATTTATCTTTGTTCATAATAAGCCTCCTTCTTGTTGCTAATAAAATAGTGTGCGTTACTTAAAAAAAGTTAATGATATTAAGATAATCAGTTTTATAACTTTAAGAAAAAGTATATGCATATATTTTATATTTTTCATGTACATTTTTAAATTTTTGATAGCTGCTCTTTTTGTATATCTTAAACCTAACAAGCTCCTTTTTTAATTTGTCATAAGATAGAAAGAATATATTGCGAACATATCTGCACTACTTTTTAAGAGAGTATTTTTTATCTTCCATTTGCTCAATAGCTTTAAGTTCTCTTGCGGCTTTGATTGCATCGTTAGCTGCATCTTCAAGTTTTTTACTTGAACGACTGTATCCAAACATTGTAATCATTGCTTTTATAATTTCATCCTTTGTCATTGGGCCGTTTTCCTGAATTAGATAACATATGGCATTCTTAAGTTCATATTTGCATATATCTTCAGGATTTCGCTGTTCTCTAACTCTATATGACATGTATTCGTTAGGGTCTGATCCATAACTCCATAGGAAGCGAACTCCAGATTGTCTTGTAATTTTAACATCAGCTGTAGATACGAGCTTGTCTAAATGCTCAGTTATCTGCTTGCTTGCACGACCAAGGTTTGTTGTATTAATCAGTGTTCTAATAAGCGCTGGCTGACTAATAGGACCTTCAACGGAAACGATTTCTGTTATAGCATCTTTGATAACTCTTTTACTTTGCTTATCATAGAAGTTATTAATAGAAATATAAGACAGATCCTCCTTAAATACTTTATAATCCTCTTTTACATAGATTGTATCGTTGGCAAATGATATATCTGAATCCATAGGCTTTGCGTCTTTAGCAACAGAATCTTCTACACCTACATGTTTTGGTAAATCTACAACTCTTCTCATGAATTCATTTTGATGAGCTGGCTCTTTTGTTTTAACTTCTGTAAGTTCTGTTGTAGTTGTAACATTATGGCTAGCTCTATGCACTCTCATCGGCAGAGGTCTTACTCCAATAGCTCTTGCAATCTGTACATCAATACATTCATGATTAGGAATATCATTGTCTGATATGGATTTTAGAGTATTGTTAGCTATGTTCTTCGCTTCTTCATAGCTTATATCTTTCCCCGCATTCATAGCAGTACACTCAATGGCAATTAGCTGACCATCTTCAATATATTTTTGTATTTGTTTTGCATCTGATAACACTGGTTCTGGCAATTTTCCTTTTGAGTTTAGCCATACACCTGCGAAAATATGTCTAGGGGCTGTAATAAGAACGGGGTTTAATCCAAAGGACTCTAAGCAGGATGCAAATAAAATAGTCATATCCATACATGTAGCCAATTTATGCTCAAATACGGCTTCACACAGCCTTATTCTCTGTGGCCCTAGGAAGCTTGCAGGTGGATTAGAATATATTATATTTGCTTCTTTAACTGCATTATAAACCGCTTCAACCATTTCCTCTACTCTTTTGCCATTACTTTGATAACCCTCTAAAGAAGGATTAACCCCATTAGCTAGCATCCATTTTGATGCTTTTTGTAAAACAGAAATAATGTTTGGGTGATTAGGTGTCATATATGCTGGAAGTAATATCAATGCTGCATTCCACTGGTCGTATGGACAAATAGTAACTTTTCCAGTTGCTTCATTTACTACCTTTCCATTAATAAGAAGTTTATATGTAGCTATACAGGTTTCAACCTCTGTGAGCATTTCAAGTTTTTCAACATTAATAGCCGGATCATCAACTTCAAATGAAATATTTTCTCCAGCAGGAACATCGCCTAAAAGTATACTGATAGGGGATAGAATATTTGATGTAAACTTCGCCTCAAATTGCACATTTTTCAATGTATTGTTGGATTCATTCACCACATGTACATCGCCTATGAGCTGCTCGTGTCCATTGGAATACATAGAATACAGCAATTCAGGATGGCGCATTAAATCTACTTCAAATGTTTCGTTACCTCTAGCATATAAGAATACGTTTACCGGTCCTGAAGCATTCTTTTCTTCTTCATATATTACAGCATGCATAAGTTTCTGCATTTCTTCTGTCGGGGCAGGTTTAACTTTCATAGCACACTCTACTGTATTCATTTCTTGTTCATCTAAGAATAATGTGAATTTAGCTGTCCCTTTTACTGTTTTTTTAATTTTTGAGTATTCTTCTAAATTTATTGGTGGATCATCAATTTCAAACCTTCCTTCGGCACCAGCTACAAAAGTTCCTGCTTCATAATAAATCAACCCTGAGTCAATTATTGGTGGATTAAATTCACAAACAATTCTAACATCAGGTAGAGCAGTATCGCTCTCGTTGTTAATAAAGCCATCTCCGATAATCATTTCTCTACCATTAATAAGATTGTCAAAATTGATTAAAGGCTGCCCTTCACATAAAAATGCTACTCCTCTGTTCTCATCAACACTCAATATAATATTTATAGCCTCTTGCTCCGCAGATTTTTTACCTGATTTTTTATTTTCAGCTTTGTTTTTTCGTTTTGTTAACTGATTAACCATAGAGGCTGTACCTTTTAGACCAGACTTTTCTGCCTCTGTTCTTAATATTGTTATTTCAATCATATCTTGAAGTTGTTTTGTTGTTCTTTTCATTGCGGAATATATAGATTTAATTCCCATATCCAATCCGGCGCTAGCCCAACAAGAAGTGCATACCAAACCATCTGATATAGCAACTTTACCCTTTAATAAGCCTAATTTTTTACCGCATATTGAACAATTTTTAGCCATTAATGATGCCACCTTTCATATTTTATTGATTATTAACTATTAAAAAATAAACTTAAATTTCCTATACACTTCTCATATTGCTTTAGCTATGAATTGATTTTTTTAATACTAAAATTCTATATATCTAAGAGATTAAAAGTAGTTAGAGGAGTACTCTTAAATTTTAAATTGAATAGCGTTGCTTTCTGATGTATATTGAGATATGCCTTTTTAGTAAAATCTTTCTGAGTTCACTAAAATAGAACATAAAAAGAGGTAAGTGTTCAGTTTTTAAATTTGACGCTCGTTTGTAAAGAATTTTAAATCATTATTTGCTTTATTTTATCAATCCAATACTAACTTTTTATTCGTTTCTATACTATTATTTTCATTATATCATCTTATATGGAGCTCTTCAATTTAATCGTATGCTCAATAGGTAAAATTGCTAACTTCGTTTTTATAAATTAATGTATTGGCATACAAATAGACAGTTCTAATCCGGTGATACCAGTTCTCCCCCCAACATACAGGATAGAATATATTAGGGTGATATAAAATGACTCTGGAACAGAATCGTAATTATACTTATATGATACAACGATATAGATTGTAAACTGTAATTGATATGAAAATAACTTAGATATAGACGGCATGATACAAGGGATGCACAAGAAATAGTAAATATGTGAATACAGAGAAAAGGATATATAAGCAAATGGTGGATAATTGAAACTTCAGCATTTTACAAAATAATTTAATTTTTATTTACTGTAATAGAACCACTACATAAAAAAGGCTATCACTCTAATAGTGAAAGCCTTAATTTTTTTATTTATTTTTCGTTGATGTACTTATTGTTGTAATTGTTGACATAAGAAAATTGAAAAATGCTAAAACACATTGAAATTTCAACGGTTTGATAATTATAAAAATGGCGGAGCTTATGGACGCTAAAACGAACTTGTTAAGTTCAAGCCGTTTTAGTCTATTTAGAATACTGTCGTTTTCATCATGATTTGTTGGTTCTGGATTTGTTATATTTAGATATATGATAAGTTTATCAGGTGTTAAATAAACACGATAGACAAGGGCGTCTATGATATGACCTACGCCTATCCGCTGCGTAGATTTATTTATGAATTGAGTAAAAGCCTTTTGAAGTTGATTTTTAGTTAACTTTATAGGCTTATTATTATTTATACTGATTATTAGTTCTTCTTTTTCTTTTTCAAGTTCTGTGAGACGATTAAGAATAATATTTGAGGTGCTACCCGCTTCTAAAGCGCCTAATAGATTTTTTATAGCTAGCTCTATACGGCTTAATTCAGCTTTTAAGGTCTCCCACGCGTCCGTATTCGAGTTTTCTTGCTGGTATAGTGCAAGTAGCTTATCAACTATAATTGTTTGCGCCTGTGGCTCAGATATGGCTTTTATGGTCTCTTTAGCCACTAAATCTTCAAGCTCTTGCTTGTTTATATTCCTCTGGTCTTTTGCATTGCAGGAGTAATAGTAGTAAACTTGACCCTTTTGCCCTGTTCCGCTAATACCTATCATATTACGACCGCAATACCCACAAAATAATTTACCTGATAGGTGATATGGTTCACGGGCCTCTTTTGCTCTTTTTTGTTTATTTCTAGCTAATAGCTCTTGTACTTCTTTAAACGTTTCTTTATCTATAATAGCTGGGTGTGCACCCTCAGCTATAAAATCACCGTGTTTAAAGTTTCCTATATATTTAATATTTGATAATATGTGGCGTATAGCTTTTGGCGTGAATTTATTACCTCTAGTGTTGCGCATTCCTTTGCTGTTAACATATTCAGCGCAACCTTTCAGCGATTCACCTGTTAGATATAACGAGAATACTTTTTTGATAATAGGCGCTAGTACGTCATCAATTATTATGTTTTTATCGCTATCTACCTTGTAGCCTGGTGGTTGCTTGGCGCCGGTAGACT
>CAMCQA010000049.1 GCA_945876935.1 uncultured Clostridia bacterium
GGAACGGCAAAATTTTTTGCACTTCTATTGCTTCTTTATCACACATAAGCAAACTTCTGAAGCTGCTATTGTATATCTATACGCATTACCACTATCACTAGGTAACGCAAGATATACATTCATATTACCTTCTGTATCGAAAGCTATATCATTGTTATATCCAACATTTGCTAAAGATCCATCATCATTACGGTGCGGACCTGTAAACTTATCTTCATAAAACTTAGTATTTAACAAACCTACATGCTTAAGAGTTTTTGTTGCTGGGTCTAGTGACCAGTATGTCAAGTATTCCCCAGCTTTCTTTTCATTATACCACTGAGTCAACTGCTCCGGAGTTTTTGGTGAAACCTCTTCATAAGCTGAGTCTCTAACTTGTACTATTGCTCCAAAATAAAACTTTCCATCTTTTGGGTTTACAGCTCCAGCTGTAATAGAGTTAGTAGTAAGGTTCAATCTTTTATCTGTATCGTCCTTCCAGCTAAACACTTCCTTCCATACAGCTTTATCAAGATTGTATTCATATACACCTTCTATAAAGTTTTTACCATTATCATTGCTATGTAAGCTAGTACCTATAAAAGATACTCCATATGCTTTCTTGCCATCTGATGATATGCCAAGAGCATTGAATCTAGCCGTTCCAGCATATTTTTCAGCCTTGTCTTCAAAAGATACTCCATTATCCTGAGTTAGATTCATTCCCTCTGCATTAGCTTCAGAGTATTCTCTAAGAGTCTTTCCATCTTCCATAAGATTTGTTGTAACCTTAGTTACAGCCTTTGTGTTAGGGTTATACTCCCATACACTTCCAATTGGTGAGTCAGGCTGATCATCGTGTGTACTCAGATAGTAATATCCTGGATCTCCATTGAATTCCTTTGTCATATCTGCGCTAGCTGTAGGATCTTCAGCAGCTTTAACATTAAAAGCTCCACCGAAGAACGCACCACTTCCCATAGCAAAAGCCAATGCTAAAGCTCCAAATTTATTTAGCTTGCTTCTTTTGCCTCGAGAAGTATTAAAGTTTACTCTCTTCATATTTTTCCTCCATATAAACTTTAAAATACCTTACTTGTTGTATTAAGATTTTATTATACAGATAATGTTAACACAAGAAACTTTTATAATATTATTTTGTTTTTTTATTTTAAACTAATATTCAGTCTTTCCCTTATTTTTTTTAACATAGATCATACAGTAAAACTATTCATTTTTTTCTATTACACTTCATCGTATAAAACCGAATATTCCAACAGTTACACAATTTCTTTTTGCTTTAATTATATAGTTTGTATTCCAGTTCTCCACCCTATACGATTTATCTCAATACATAGATATATGTTTTTAATAATTCAAATTTATTGTAAACCTTTTTTGTAATAAATGATGTTCTAAAAATCAAGTAAATTTTCATACAATACTAAATATATATCCTTATATTTAATTCCACATCAAGAGCATTTCAAACTTAACAAAAGTAAAATATTTATCTTCAATTTTTGTAGTATTTTCATATCTAAATAACATCTCATTTACAAACTAAAAACTTTATATTTTAAAGCACACATATTTTCTATATATAATATGTAGGAAAATTTTAAAAAAATATATGTTATTTAATTATTTCTCTGTGGTATAATATGATTTAGAAAAATAGACAACAAAACTTAAATTATTTTAAATGAAAGAGGTGTGTTATGAAATACGTATGTAATGTTTGTGGATTTGTTTATGATGAAGAAGCTGAAGGCGTAAAGTGGGAAGACCTAGGAGATGACTATGTTTGCCCTCTATGTCTAGTTGACAAATCAAACTTCGCTGAAGAAGAATAAAAATCACAAAAAAGTATTTTATTAGGTAGTTACTTATTAAATGGTAACTGCCTTTTTTATTGTTCATTTTGTACTCAAAAAAGTCCATTATACACTTTTTCAGTTTTTTGTATAAATAGTAGCAATTTTCAACAAAAAGGTGCTATAATATCTCTGTTAGTTTGATACAATTTTCACGAAAGGAAGGTTTTATAAATGAGTCAACAAAGAAAGCATTTACACAGCATACATGTTGCGCATCATAAGAATACAGATAAATGTAAAACCGAAGTTATGCCTATCCCTTCAGAGGTTGTTATTCCAATGTCAATGCACATCGGAGCACCTTGTAAACCTCTAGTTAAAAAAGGTGATCAGGTTAAAGTAGGTCAGCTTATCGGCAACACAGATGCATTCGTAAGTGCACCAATTCACTCTAGCGTATCTGGAACTGTAAAAGCTCTAGATGAAATTAGAAACGCTATGGGCGGTTACGATCAAGTAATCGTTATTGAAACAGATGGACTTCAGGAAGTTTCTGAAGAAGTTACTGTTCCTAAGGCTGATACTCTTGAAGAGTTTGTAGCAGCTGTTAAGAACAGTGGTCTTGTAGGTCTTGGTGGAGCATCATTCCCTACTCACATTAAGTTCAATCCTCAAAATATTGATGAGGTTGATACACTTATCGTTAATGCTGCAGAATGTGAACCATATATCACATCTGACCATAGACTTATGGTTGAAGATACTCAGGATATTATCGATGGTATGAAGCTTGTAATGAAGCATCTTCAGCTTAAGAAAGGTTACATCGGCGTAGAAAGCAATAAACCAGATGCAATCGAAAAACTAAATGAAATTATTAAAAAAGAAGGTCTTACAGACTCTATGGAGGTAGTTACTCTTCAAACGACTTACCCTCAGGGAGCTGAGCGTGTTATGGTTTATGAAGTTACAGGAAAAACTCTGAATGCTGGCGTGTTGCCTGCTTCTCTAGGAATCATCCTATCTAACGTAACTTCTATCGCTTTTGTAGGACAGTATTTTAGAACTGGTATGCCTCTAGTAAGCAAGAGAATCACTATTGATGGTTCTGCTGTTACAAATCCTGGCAATATCATCGCTCCTATCGGTGCAAGAATTGCAGATGTAATAGAGTTCTGCGGTGGCTACAAGCAAGAGCCAAAGAAGATACTTATGGGTGGTCCAATGATGGGTAGAGCTATATTCTCAGACGAACTACCTGTTATAAAGAACAACAATGCTATCCTAGCATTCTCTGGTCCACAGGCTCTAGTTCAGGAAGAAACAGCTTGCATCAACTGCGGAAGATGTCACTCAGCTTGTCCATTCAATCTTCTTCCAACAGCACTTTCTGATGCTATGGAACAGAAGGATGCAGAAAAGTTAGATCAACTAGCTGTAATGCAGTGTATGGAATGCGGAAGTTGTGCCTATGTTTGTCCTGCTAGAAGACCTCTAGGGTTTAACAACAAACTAGGAAAAGCTATTTTAAAGGAGGCTCAGAGTAAATAATGGAAAAGAAATTTTACAATAACCTGAGCGTATCGTCTTCTCCTCATCAGGTGAATAACGAAAATACGCAAAGAATAATGGGAATGGTAATTCTTTCCCTAATACCAGCTCTATTGATGAGTACTTATGTATTTGGATTCAGAGTATTAACTTTAACAGCTGTTTGTGTTATATCCTCTGTACTATTCGAATATGTATGGAACATGTTCACTAAAAAACCTCAGACAGTTAGCGACTTATCAGCTGCTCTAACAGGTTTGTTAATAGCATTCAATGTTCCATCTAACTTACCTTACTATATAGCTGTAGTTGGTTCTGCAGTTGCTATATTAGTAGTTAAGTGCCTATTTGGTGGTCTTGGAAAGAACCTTTTCAACCCTGCAATTACTGCCAGAGTAGTTCTTTTCATATCATTTGCAACAGAAATGACTACATTCCCTGTTCCTAGAACAGCTACAACTGATCTTCTAACAGGTCCTACACCTCTTGGAATCCTAGCTGAGCCTGGCTCTGCTACTATGCCATCTAATATGGATCTATTTATCGGTACAGTTGGTGGTTCTATGGGTGAAGTAAGTGCTGCTGCTCTTATCTTAGGTGGTCTATTCCTTGTTTGGAAAAAGGTTATCTCACCTATCACTCCAGTTTGCTTTATAGCTACTGTTGCTATAATCGCTCTAATAGCTGGACAAGATCCAATATTCCACATATTAGCTGGTGGTGTAATGTTAGGAGCTATATTCATGGCTACTGACTATGTAACAACTCCTCTAATACCAAAAGGAAAAGTTATATTTGGTGTTGGTTGCGGTATCTTAACAATGCTTATCAGACTATTTGGTGCATATCCAGAAGGTGTTTCATTTGCGATTCTACTAATGAACATTCTTACACCACTAATCGATATGTACTGCACTAATAGCTTATTTAAAAAGAAGAAGGAGGCAAAATAATGAAATCTAACTCTTTTAAAGAATATATAATGCCTTCTTTAGTACTTGTAGTAATTTGTCTATGTATATCTTCAGCTCTTGTTTTTACAAACAAAGCTACAAAGCCTACAATAGATAAAATTGCTAAAGAGAAGGCTGACTCAGTTAGAGCTAAAGTTCTATCTGAAGCTGATAGCTTCAAACAATTTGAAGGAAAGTTAAACGATGGCATCACAGAGTACTACTCTGCTACAAATGGTAGCGGTGTTGTTATCACTTCTCAGTCTAAATCATTTGGTGGCACTATGACTGTTATGGTTGGTATAAATAACAGTGGTGCAATAACTGGTGTTGAAGTTACAAACCACGCAGATACTCCAGGTCTAGGTACAAAAGCTATGACTCCAGAGTATCTATCTAAATATAAGAACATAGGTGAACTTGCTGCTGAAAATATTAAAGATGAAAAAAGTGTTGATCATATCGTTGGTGCTTCTATTTCATCTAATGGTGTTTACTCAGCAGTTAGAAATGCACTTATTCAGTACAAAGATGCAGGAGGTGTTCAATAATGGGTAATAAACTAAAAATATTAACTAAAGGTATCATTAAAGAAAATCCTGTACTTGTCCTACTTCTAGGTACTTGTCCTACACTTGCTGTAACAACAAGTGCTATCAATGGTATGGGTATGGGTGTTGCCTCTCTAGCTGTACTAGTATGCGCTAACATGGCAATTTCTCTATTAAAGAATATAATTCCAGATAAGGTAAGAATTCCTTGCTATATCGTAGTTATCGCGGGCTTCGTAACAGTAGTTCAGATGCTACTAAAGGCTTATCTTCCTGATTTGGATGCTTCTCTAGGATTATTTATACCTCTTATCGTTGTAAACTGTATAATCCTAGGTAGAGCGGAAATGTTCGCTAACAAAAACTCTATCATAGACTCTGCTCTTGATGGACTTGGTATGGGTCTTGGTTTTACACTAACTCTTACTGTAATGGGTCTAATAAGAGAATTCTTTGGTAGCGGTACACTATTTGATAAAGCAATATATGGCGCAAGCATTTCTCCAATGACAATCTTTATGCTAGCTCCTGGTGGCTTCTTCGTATTTGCAATTCTTGTTGCAAGTGTAAACAAAGCTAGTAACGGAAAAGCTATAAAGAAAAAGGATTTCGGTTGTGGCGAATGTGCTATGGCTGAAGCTTGTGGTCAGAAAACAGAAGAACAGGAGGTTAAAGCATAATGAAAGAATTATTAGCAATAATGCTTAGTGTTGTTCTTGTAGACAACTTCGTACTATCCAAGTTCTTAGGTATCTGTCCTTTCCTTGGAGTTTCAAAGAAACTAGATGCTGCTGCAGGTATGGGAGCTGCCGTTATATTCGTAATGGTTCTAGCTACTGCAGTAACATGGCCAATTCAGATTTTCGTTTTAGATGTTTATGGTATCGGTTACCTTCAGACAGTTGTATTCATCTTAGTTATCGCTTCTCTTGTACAGCTGCTTGAAATGACTCTAAAGAAATATATGCCACCTCTATATAACTCACTTGGTGTTTATCTACCTTTGATAACAACAAACTGTGCGGTTCTAGGGGTAACAATTCTTAACATAGATGAAGGATATACTTTCATCCAGGCTATATTCTCTTCTCTAGGAGCAGGAATCGGATTCTTATTAGCTATGGTTCTATTCGCTGGTCTAAGAGGAAAGCTAGAAACAAACAAGGCAATTCCTGAATCTTTCAAGGGAATTCCTATAACGCTAGTTACTGCTTCAATTCTATCTCTAGCATTCATGGGCTTTGCCGGAATGGTAGATGGAATATTCGCATAATAGGGGAGGAAGAATATGATTACAATACCTGTGTTATTAGTTGTTATAGTAGGTTTAGTATTCGGTATCGTTCTTACCTTCGCTGCTAAAGTAATGTATGTACCTGTAGATGAAGTAGTTGCTGAAGTTCGTGAAGCTCTTCCTGGCGCTAACTGTGGTGCTTGCGGTTATTCAGGTTGTGACGGATATGCTAACGCTTTTGGTGAAGACAGAGATACTCCTGTTAATAAGTGTCCTGTTGGTGGTGCTGATTTAGTAGCTAAGCTAAGTGAGATCCTTGGTGTTGAAGCAAGTTCTGCTGCTCCTCCAGTTGCAGTTGTAACTTGTCAGGGTAACAATGATATCGCTGTAAACATAATGGAGTATGGCTCAGACATGACTTGTGTAGGAGCATCTCAGCTATTTGGTGGTGGAAAAGGTTGTAGTGCTGGTTGCCTAGGCCTTGGCGACTGTACTAGAGTGTGTGACTTTGATGCTATCCATGTAGTAAATGGTGTTGCTATTGTTGACAGAGATAACTGCGTAGGCTGTGGTCTATGTGCTAAAGCTTGTCCAAAGTTTGTAATCGACATGGTTACAAAGGATGATAGAGTTACTGTAAGATGTAACTCTAAGGATAAGGGCGGCAAAGTTATGAAGAACTGTAAGATTGGTTGTATCGGATGTAAGAAGTGTGAAAACAAATGTCCATTTGATGCTATCCATGTAAACGATAACTTAGCTAAGATAGACTATGATAAGTGTAAAAACTGTGGTCTATGTGTTAAGGAATGTCCAACAGCAGCAATAAAAATGCTACCAAAAGAAAAGAAGGTAGTTGTTCAAGCTTAACATTCATTTATAAAATCTATATAAAAAAAGAAGGTGGAAAAATTCTTTCACCTTCTTTTTTCTTTATTTAAAATCAAACTTTCCCCTTCTTACTACTTCTCTAGATAAAAATCCTATAGCAAGTCCTGTCGCAATACCAGATAACAATAAAACCGGTAAATACGCAAATACAGCTGTGCTAGATACCAAGAAGGCTGCCATCAACAGTTGTCCTATATTATGGAGAACTCCCCCTGCCATACTAACTCCTACTATTGAAAATTTATCACTTCTCTTTAATATAGCCATTATAACGAAGCTTAGTACACAACCGCTCATAGAGTACAATATTCCAAAAGCCCCTGAAAACAATAAGCCTACTGCTATAACCCTCATCACATTAACTGTAAAAGCTATTTTGTTACCTACCGTATACATTGCTATTACAATAACTATATTGGCTACTCCAAGTTTTACACCTGGAATAGAAATAGAAAGAGGAAGAAGACTCTCTATATATGAGAATATCATAGCTAGGCTTATCAGAATTCCTGATAGAGCTACTTTTTTTCCTATATTTTCAGTTCTCATAGCCCTCCTCACTTTGCAACAGAATCAAACTGACTCTCTTCACTCTTTACTTCTACGACGATTTTATTTGGTAAACATATTATACTTTTTGATCCATCATGAATCTTTCCTTGTCTTATACAATCTTGATTTTGACAGGTTGAAAAAGTCATTTGAACATTGCCATCTTTTATGTTAATCTTATTAGTATGACCGTTCTTATCAACATTTATCTGTCTATCAATAGATATGGGATATTTACCTACAACTTCCCCATCATGAGATACTATAACAGTTTGTTCTCCAGTAGATTTTCCCATATTGTATACATATACGAAGGATATTAGGCTCATAATAAAAAATATTATAAATAAGCCTATATCCGCTTTAGTTATTTTCATTTTTACTCCTTTATTAGCGAGGTATATATATGACTTTAAAAAAATTAACAAAAATATCTTTATTTATAGTAATTTTGTTCTTTGTAATTATAACACAATCTTGTGGTGTATCAAACGAAGTAACAAAAAGGACAGGTTTTTATCTAAATACTAGCTGCACTATCGAAATTCATCAAATGGATAAGGATAAAGCTGAAAAGATTATAACTGATACTTTCAATTTATGCCAAGAATATGAAAATCAAATGAGTAGAACTATCGAAGGAAGTGATATTTGGAAAGTAAATACGAGCGATGGTTCTCCTGTAGAAGTAAACAAAGAAACTCTTGAACTTATAGAAAAAAGTTTATCTATCAGTAAGGCAACAGATGGTGATTTTGATATAACAGTTGGCCTTCTGTCTGACTTATGGAATTTTACTGGCGAAAATCCTAAGGTTCCAGATAAGGCTAGCTTAGATGAGGCTCTTTCCTCAGTCGGATATGGTAATATTGTTGTAGATGGAAATAAGATTTCCATAAAAAATAAAAGGGCACACCTAGACCTTGGTGCCGTTGCTAAGGGCTATATAGCGGATAAGCTTGTGGAATATATGGAAGAAAATGGCGTAGAGTCCGGTATTTTAAATCTTGGTGGCAATATTGTTACTATCGGAAAAAAACAAGGAAAGGATTGGAAAA
>CAMCQA010000050.1 GCA_945876935.1 uncultured Clostridia bacterium
CTCTGTACTTTGTCCACCAGTTATAGTATATTCATGGCCAAATATATTTACACTTACTTTGTTGCTCATTTTGAGACCTCCTAAATATCTCTTAAAACAGCATTAAATTCTTTTTCTAACATACTTAAAACTTCATTGTGTACTAAGCTAGTTTCCTCATCTGTAAGAGTCTTATCCTTGTGTTTGTACATTATAGATAGAGCTACTGATTTCTTTCCATCCTCTACTTGTTCACCTCTGTATATATCGAAGATTTCAACACTTTCTACAATTTCCAGTTTCATTCCTTCGATAGCTTTCTTTAGCTGGCCAACAGCTACATCCTCATCTACAAGAACAGCTATATCTCTGCTCATTGCAGGGAATTTAGGAAGAGGAGTATAAACAGTCTTTTTATTGTATAGTTCACTTATAAGATCGAAGATGAATTCTCCCATGTAAGCTCTTGTACCTATTCCGAAAGCTTCTAAAACATCAGGATGAATTTCTCCCATTATACCTATTTCAACCTGTCCAACATCCTTAGACATAGCCATAGTCTCCACTAGCTCTCTAAGAACAGCAATCTCTCCTTCCTGAAGATCCTTATCAATATCCTCAAGTTTAGCATTCATATCATCTATCATCTTTATTCTATTGCTAGGCTCTGTTCCTGCTAAATCAACTAAAACTCTAGCACATCTGCCTGGATGGTAAAGAGCATACTCACTTTCCTTCTCAAATATTACTCTTTCGAAGCCTAAAGACCAAAGGAAATCTTCAATCATAGCTTTCATAGCGAAGAAATCTTCTCCCTCACCATACATACCTAGGGAAAGGTTAATAGTTTCATCTGGAAGGGCTCTCTCATCTGCAAAATTCTTTGTAAAAGTATTACCTATCTCAAAAGCCCTCATAGAAGAAACATTTCTAGAAAAGTTTCTACCTAAAACATCAAGCATACCTCCCGAAAGAAGACTTCTCATAGCAGCTGTATCTTCTCCCATTGGATTTATAAGCTCTACAAGGCTTCTTTCCCAAGAATCTTCATCTATATTCATAGCATCTAAAATTTTGTGATTTATGAAAGAGAAAGTCTGAATTTCGTTAGCTCCTAAAGCTGTTAACACATCTCTAGCTTTTTCCCTTAAATCCCAACTTGAATTTTTAATTTCCGGAGTTACTTCTTTAGGGAAAGTCATAGGGATATTATTAAATCCATAAATTCTAGCTATCTCCTCAACATAGTCCACTTCTCTTTGAAGGTCACCTCTAATAGTTGGAGGTGTCACTATCATTTCATCACCTTCGCCAGCAACGGATATATCAAGTCTTTCAAGAATCTCTACCATATCTTCTCTTGATAGCTCTGTTCCTATAACTTTATTTATTCTGCTAACTCTAACAGTTATTGTCGGTGGTTTATACTCTTCTGGATAAACATCAACTTCATCTGCAAGAACTGTACCATAGCCTAGTTCTGAAACAAGTTGGCAGAATCTATCTGCTGCCATTTTACATAAGTTAGGGTCTATGCCTTTTTCAAATCTACTTGACGCTTCTGTTCTCAAACCAAGCTTTTTAGAAGTCTTTCTAATATTCGCCTTATCAAAATTAGCACTTTCTAAAACAATAGTATTTGTATCCTCTTTTATTTCTGAGTTTAATCCACCCATAATTCCAGCAATACCAACAGATTTGTTAGCATCTTTTATCATCAACATAGTATCATCAAGAGTTCTTTCACTATCGTCAAGAGTAGTAAATTTTTCACCCTCTTCTGCTAAAGCAACTCTTATAACACCACCCTCGATATCTCTTATATCGAAAGCATGCATTGGCTGACCAAACTCTAACATAACAAAATTTGTTATATCTACAATGTTGTTAATAGGTCTCATTCCAGCAGTCATCAATCTCTTTTGAATCCACCAAGGAGACTGTTCTATCTTAATATTTTTTATAACTCTTGCAACATATCTTCTGCAAAGAGAATCTTCAATCTTAGCATCTATTAGTTCTTTACAGCTTTCCTCAGCCGTTTCAAATTTTAAGCTAGGATATTCAATCTCTCTCTTAAAAGTTGCCTTAGCTTCTCTAGCCATACCTAGCATAGACAGGCAATCAGGTCTATTTGATGTAATTTCGAAATCTACTACATAATCATTTAAACCTAGAGCTTCATCAAAAGACATTCCCAATTTATCGTCATAGTTTTCATTAAGAATCCAAAGCCCGTCTCTAACAGCCATAGGAACAACTTTATCAGAAAAGCCTAATTCAGTAGCACCGCACATCATTCCTTCAGAAGTAACACCTCTGAGCTTTCCTGTTGATATTAATAGAGGGTCATTTTCTACTCCTTTTGGGTATAGAACGCTTCCATCCATAGCAACAGGTACAAAAGCTCCTTCGAAAACATTCTTAGCTCCTGTTACAATCTGTATAGGACTTTCCTTTCCTACATTCACCTGACAAACTACTAGCTTATCTGCATCTGGGTGCTTTTCTACAGAAAGAACCTTTCCTACTACTACACCTTTAATACCTTCATATATTGTTTCATATGTGTCCAAATTTGATCCTGACATAATCATGGCAGAACAAAATTCTTTAATATCTAAACCGTCTAAATTGACGTAATCTTTTAACCAATTAACTGATACTTTCATACTTACCTCCTACTTGAACTGCTCTAAGAATCTCATGTCGTTCTCGTAAAGTAATCTTATATCGTCGATACCGTACTTTAACATAGCAATTCTCTCAACACCCATACCTGCTGCAAAACCTGTGTACTTTTCTGTATCAATTCCGCCAGCCTCATGTACGTGAGGGTGTGTTATACCACAGCCTAAAATTTCAATCCATCCACTGTTTTTACAAACGTTGCAGCCTTTGCCTCCACATTTGAAGCAGGAAACGTCCATTTCAGCACTAGGCTCAGTAAATGGGAAGTGATGTGGTCTAAACTGAGTTTTTGTCTCTGGTCCAAATAGTCTCTTTGCCATATAGTCTAGTGTACCTTTAAGATCAGCCATCGTAATATCTTCACCTACCACCATAAGTTCAATTTGATGGAATGTGTGTGAATGTGTAGCATCAGGAGTATCTGATCTATAAGTTCTTCCAGGAATAACTATCTTATATGGTGTTTTAAGCTCTTTCTCTGCTCTAATCTCTGCTGAAGATGTATGAGGTCTTAAAACAGTTTCCTCATTTATGTAGAATGTATCTGTTAAATCTCTTGCAGGATGATCTTCCGGAGAGTTAAGCCCATCGAAAGTGTTAAATACTGTGTCTATTTCCGGTCCTTCATAAACCGAATATCCAAGACCCTTAAAAATATCTACAACTTCATTTATAACCTGAGTTATAGGATGCTTTATTCCCAATTTTCTATTCTTCGCCGGCTCTGTAACATCTATAGACTCCATCTGGAATTTTTTCTCTTTTTCTAGAGCCTTTATAACTTCTAGCTTTTCTTTTATAAATTCTTCGATTTCACCTCTAGCAGTGTTAACCAGCTTTCCTATTTCCTTTTTTTCCTCTGCAGCTAGAGCTCCTAAGCTCTTCATAATAGCTGTAATTTCACCTTTTTTACCTAAAAGCTTTACTCTTATATCATTAAGTTCAGCCATGCTTGCAGCACGCTCAACTTCTACTCTTCCTCTTTCTACAATCTCTTTAAGTGTATTCTGCATACGTTATATTCCTTTCCAATTGTACATGAGTATTCCTGCTGCCACCGCAGCATTTAAAGATTCTATATCTTCACTCATGGGTATTTTAACGTTTATATCTGTACTAGCCAAGAGTTTAGGGCTTACACCCTGTCCTTCATTCCCAATTACTATAGCTACCTTATCTTCCGGTTCCAGTCTAGTTTTATCGTAAACATCTCCATCTAGCGATGTTCCCAAAATAATTCTTCCGCCTTCTCTAGCTATGGCAAGTGCTTCCACTTCATCATTCGCCATAAAAATAGGAAGATTAAAAAGTCCATTGGCTGCTGATCTTACAACCTTTGGGCTATAAACATCTGCACTTCCTTTTATAATAATAGCTCCTCCATATCCAGCTGCAATAGCTGTTCTAAGTATGGTTCCCATATTACCTGGATCTTGAAGTCTATCTATAATAATTAGATTTTTATTTTTTGATAAAGATATGAACTCTTCCTTAGAAAACTCCCTTTTATCAACAATAGCAAAAACTCCTTGGCTATTTTCTGTTAGGGTAAGCCTATCAAAAAGCTTACCCTCCATAAAGACGAAAGCCCTCTTATATCCAAAAAGATTGATATCTTTATCTTCTCTAGCAACAACTATATTTGCTAAATCCTTTTTCATGGCTTCAAGCACTAACTTTTCACCTTCAAGGATATATTGGCCATATTTGTCTCTAAACTTTTTACTGCTCAAAGAGTTAGATTTTTTAAATATTTTATTGTCCTTTGATTTTATAATGTCTACATATGTAGTCTCGTTTGCCATACAAAGAACCTTCTTCTATCAAATATACAAAAGCCGGATTAATAAACCCGGCTTAAAGTAACAACTTATTATTTAATGTTTAAGAATGAAGGAACGCTAAATATTGATGCATCATCTTTCTTTTCTTCTTTTTCTAAAGAATCATCGCTTCCTTCAGTTCCTTCCTCTTCACCAAGATTGTTTTTTATATTTAGCTCTGGTCTAGATGAAAAGTTGCTTGGCTGATTTTCAAAACCTGTAGCAATAACTGTTATTCTCATTTCATCTTTTAGATCCTCATTAATTGATGTACCAAATATTATGATTGCATCTTTATCTGCTACGCTTTCTATCTGAGTAGCTGCCTCATTAACTTCAAGCATACCTATTTCTTCTCCTCCGGAAATATTTAATAGTATGCCCTTAGCTCCTGCAACTTGTGTTTCAAGAAGAGGACTTTCAACAGCATTCTTAACTGCATCCTTAACCTTGTTTTCACCTTTTCCGTATCCAATACCCATGTGAGCTATTCCTCTATCTCTCATGATAGTTTGAACATCGGCAAAATCTACGTTAATTAAGCTCTGTACACCAATAATATCTGTTATTGACTGAACACCATTCTTTAAGATTTCATCAGCCATCTTTAGAGCTTCTACCATTGTAGTCTTTGGCTCTGCAATCTGTAAAAGCTTATCATTTGGAACTGTAATAATAGAGTCCACATACTGCTTTAGGAACTTGATTCCCATTTCAGCATGTTCTGTTCTTCTTCTGCCTTCAAAAGTGAACGGCTTAGTCACAACACCAACTGTTAAGATTCCCATATCTTTGGCTAGCTTTGCAACTATAGGTGCTGCTCCTGTACCTGTTCCACCGCCCATTCCTGCAGTTACAAATACCATATCAGCTCCCTGAAGAAGCTTTGTAATTTCCTCAATATTTTCTTCAGCTGACTTCTGACCAACTTCAGGGTTTCCTCCTGCTCCAAGTCCTTTTGTAAGCTTTTCACCAATCTGAATCTTTGTATCAGCCTTGTTCATATCAAGGTCCTGTTTATCTGTATTCACAGCAACGAACTCAACATTTTTAAGTTCTGCCTCTATCATTCTATTAACAGCGTTGCAGCCACCGCCACCAACACCAACAACTATTATCTTAGCCTTACCTTTATTCTCTACTTCAAAGCCTAATAATGCTCCATTCATCTGTCATTTCCTCCAGTTCATTGGGATTATAAAAATATAAATAATTATACCATATTTAACATGAAAATGTTACCTTGAATTGTGAAAATTTTGCCACTTTACACAATACATATCTACTAATTATTTCAAAATTTTTTCTATAGATTTACCTTTTGCAAGTTCATCAACCATTTTATCCAAAATTCTGACTTCTCTCATAAAACTATTTTCGATTTCTTCTACTCTTACTCCACACACTCTACCTTTAATTAGCATGCGGTTTGGATTTAATTTTGGAGCTTCTTCAAATAATTCGTAATAGCTGATTGAGCTCTTGGAAATCTCCTCTAAATCTGTAGTAGTATAACCCGTTTGCCACAGTATCAGTTGGTCAACTTCACTTTTTGTTCTACCTTTTCTCTCTGCTTTTTTTACTAACAAATCATAGACTTTGCTAAAAAGCATTTCCCCTACTTTTTCTACTTGTTTATCCATATTAATATCTCCATTTCATATACATGATACCATTTTTACATATTATAAGTTTAGCAAAATTTAAAATATCACGCTCTAATTTAATAGAACGTGATACTTCAAAGGTATTATTTATTTTTCAGCATTTTCTTTAGTCAAATAATATAAAGCAACTATTGTACTAGATAAAACAAGCAATGCCATGTATCCTGTTGGTGAACTTGTATCAGCTGTTTTAGGAGATCTATATCTCTTTGGTTGCTCCGGCTTGTTAGGTACAGGGGCTTCCGGTTTCTCTTCATCAGGAGGAATTATTTTGTTTGTGAATGTAGCCCTGCTAACTAAAGTTTTGAAATAATCTGCTTCAGTGTTGTTATTATTACTATTATCAACAAGATTTTTATAAAATTCATCTGCCTCTTTAGTATTGTTAAACATCATAACAAGTCCTGCAAATGTATCAGGTATAATGTCTACAATCTTTATCTCGTTATTTTTAATATAATTATCTTCACTATTTTCATCTTCCATCAAGATAAATCTATATATACTTATATCTTGATCTTCATTTACTTCTCTCTATTCCTTTTGTAGTTTATCGTATTCTTCTGGCGTTAAAATTGGTTTTGCAATTCTATCGTAAAGCCCATCTTTTCCTATATCTAAGTGACTTATTGTTTTTTTATCAATTTTTTGATTGATTATTTCGTCCTTGTCTAAGCTTTCATCTAAAACAGATGTAAGATTCTTATCAAAAACATCATCTTCTGCAAATTCAATAGTTCCAATAGGCTTCTTATTTGCTCCGTCCGGCAGCTTACCGCCTTCTATTTTAAAAGTTAAATCTCCATTGTCATTTATATATTCTTTACCAATATCATACTCGTTGTCCGAAATAGTTTGTAGCGTAAAAGAAAAGCTTCCAACAGGTAGTTTTTCTCTATTTCCATTTTTCATATCTATAGCTTTTTCAAATCTGAAATTGGCCTTCGACTTTATTGCATTAATAAGACTTCCATCGTTTGTTTGAGTCATTCCCCATGTTGATGCATAACTTGTTTCTAAATAGCATGACCCTATCATAATTATTGATATAAAACATATGCATATTTTTTTGATATTTTTTCGTTCTTTATTCATAACTCTACTCCATCTTTCCACATTCATAATAACAGTAATTTATTACAAATAGATTATATATTATTATATACCTTTTTGGGATTAATGCAAATCATTATATTAATACAAATCAAAAGACCCCGACTTTTAAATTATCGAGGTCTTTGTAATTAAATTATCTAGATTTTCTTCTTAATAAAGCTATTCCAACCATGCCTGAACTTAAAGCGATTACTAACAGATATGATCCAATAGGTGTTTCATCTCCTGTCTTTGGTGTATTACGAACTTTAGGTTGCTCTGGCTTGTTAGGTTTTTCTGGCTTATTAGGTTCATTAGGTACTGGAACTTCCGGCTTATCTTCTTCTGGCGGAACAATTTTGTTGACAAATTCTGCTCTACTATCAAGATATGTAAAATAAGCTTGATTTCCAGTAAAATTATCATATAAAGCTATAATATTTTTATAAAACCCATCCGCTTCATCTGTGTTGTTAAACATAACAATAAAGTTCATATCAGAATTTGGTAAAATATCAAGAATTTTAATTTCTTTATTTTCTAAATAATTATCATCCTTATTATCAATTTCCTTTAAAATAAATCTATAAACTTTGATTTCTTCACTCGGATTTGCTTCTCTCAACTCTGTCTGTAAATTATCATAAGCCTCCATTGTTAAAATAGGCTTTGATACGCTGTCATAATTTCCATCTGCCCCTATTTTGACGTGACTTATAGTCTTCTCGTCAATAGGATGCTTTAAAATTTCATTCTTATCTGTACTATTATCTAAAACTTCTGTTCTCTGCTTATCATAAACATCGCTTTCACTAAATTTAACAGTTGAAACTTCCATAGAGTTCTTATCGTCTCTCAGTGAACCCTTTTCAATCTCTATAGCAATGTTATTATTTTGATCAAAATACTTTTTGCCTGTATTATAACTTCCAGGTTCAACAGTCTCAACTACAAAAGTAAATTCACCAGTCGGTAGCTTACTTCTATCACCATTAGTTAGATCAATAGTCTTTTCATATCTGAAGTTGGTCTTAGTCTCTATTGCTGTTGCGAAACTTCCATCTTGAACTTGCGTCATACCCCACATTGAAGCCGACACGTTAGAACTATTTGCAACAGCTGCAAAAAGCATAGCAAAAGAAGCCGTTGTAATAGCTAATCGTTTAATAAGTCTTCCTTTCATTTTATCT
>CAMCQA010000051.1 GCA_945876935.1 uncultured Clostridia bacterium
ATGGTCATGTAAAAAATATTAAGCTTATAGATAAGACAAATATACACAATAACTTTCTTCAGGTTACAAATCAAGTAAATCAAGAAGGAACGAAGAAAAATCGTTATGATGTAACAGTCCTTGTTAATGGGCTTCCCTTAGTTCACATTGAGCTTAAAAAGAGAGGTGTTAATCTTCAGGAAGCTTTCAATCAGATTCATAGATACAGCAAGGAAAGTTTTAACAGTGAAAATTCTCTATACAAATTTGTGCAAATATTTGTAATCTCAAACGGCACTCTTACTAGGTATTTTGCTAACACTACACTTCATGGCAAAAATAACTATGAGTTTACATGTGAGTGGGCAGATGCTAAGAATAAAACGATTAAGGATTTAGAGGACTTTACAAAAACTTTCTTTGAGAAGAAAGTTATTTTAGAAGTTCTAACAAAATACTGTGTTTTTGATGTGAGCAATACCCTCCTTATAATGAGACCTTATCAGATTGCAGCAACTGAGAGAATTCTTTGGAAGATAAAGTCTAGCTATGAGGCAAAGAAAGCAGGAAGCACAGAGGCAGGGGGATTTATCTGGCATACTACAGGCTCTGGTAAGACCCTCACATCTTTTAAGACGGCAAGACTTGCTACAGAACTTTCATTTATAGATAAGGTTTTCTTTGTTGTAGATAGAAAAGACCTTGACTATCAGACAATGAAAGAATATCAAAGGTTTCAGGCTGACAGTGTAAATGGCAGCAAGGATACAAAGGAACTAAAGAAAAGTATAGAAAAAGAAGATAATAGAATAGTTGTAACTACTATCCAAAAACTCAATGAGTTTGTAAAGAAAAATGCTGGACATCCAATTTATGAAAAACATTGTGTATTTATCTTTGATGAATGTCATAGATCTCAGTTTGGAGAAGCTCAGAAAAATCTAAGGAAGTTTTTCAAAAAATATTACCAATTTGGCTTTACAGGAACTCCTATCTTTGAAAAGAACGCTATTGGAACAGATACAACCATGAGCACTTTTGGAGCACAACTTCATAGCTATGTCATTACAGATGCTATAAGAGATGGAAAAGTTTTAAAGTTCAAAGTTGACTATAATAGCATATCCCCTAAGTTTAAGGATGCAGAAAAAGAGTTAGATGAAAAGAAGCTAGCTTCTTTAGAAAGAAAACTATTATTAAATCCGGAGCGTATAAGCTCTATTACAGAACATATTTTAAAAGTTTTCGACACAAAGACTCATAGAAATGAGCATTATGATCTAAAGAATAGAAGAATCAATGGCTTTAATGCTATGTTTGCCGTTCAGAGCGTGGAAGCAGCAAAACTTTATTATGAAGAGTTTCAAAAACAGCAACAGAGTATTCCTAAAGAAAAGAGGCTTAAAATAGCTACTATATACAGTTTTGCACCAAACGAGGAGCAGGAAAGTGTAGGAGAGATTTTAGAGGAAAACTTTGATGTATCAGCTATGACCTCAACTGCTAAAGAGTTTTTGGATAAGGTTATAGAAGACTACAACTTAGAATTTAAGACTAACTTTTCAACAGCTGGAAGTGAATTCCAAAACTACTATAAGGACTTATCTTTCAAAGTAAAAAATAAGGAGATAGATATACTTATTGTAGTAGGAATGTTTTTAACAGGCTTTGATGCTCCTACTATGAATACTTTATTTGTAGATAAAAATTTACGATATCATGGACTTATACAAGCTTACTCAAGAACAAATCGTATTTTAAATAAGGTAAAGACTTTTGGAAACATTGTTTGTTTCAGAGACTTGCAAAAGGCTACCGAGGATGCTATTAAGACTTTTGGTGATGAGAATAGTATCAATATAATTTTAGAAAATAGCTATGAAGACTATATGAATGGTTTTGAAAAAGCTGATACAGGAGAAGTCGTTAAAGGCTATATAGATATCTGTACTGAGCTTGCAGAGAGGTTTCCAGACCCTACAGAAATAAGCTTGGACTCTGAGAAGAAAGAGTTTGTTAAACTATTTGGAGAGTTTTTAAAATCTCAGAATATACTTAGAAATTTCGATGAGTTTGAAAATTTTGAACCTATCCTAACAGAAAGACAGATTCAAGATATGAGAAGCGTATATATTTCTCTTAAACCAAGCCCGGTAACACATCAAGATGATATAGATGCTCAAGATAATCAAATAGATTTATCTGATGTGGAGTTTCAAATAGACCTTCTTAGAACTGATGAAATAAATCTTGACTACATACTTTCTCTGATATTATCAAAAGCTAAAGAATATGATGATTTAGATGTACTAAAGAATGAAGTTAGAACTATTATAAGGTCGAGTCTTGATACTAGAGCAAAAGAAGAGCTAGTTATCGAATTTATAAATGAAACTGATCTTTCTAATCTTAATAACACAGAAGATATTATAGAAGCATTCTACTCATTTGCAAGAAAGTCAAAGGAGCAAAATATAGATAATCTGGTTACAGAGGAAACTTTAAAGGAGGGTGCAAAATACTTCATTAAAAAATCCATCGATAAGGGCTACGTAGAGCATGCAGGCGAAGACCTAGACAAGATTATACCGCCTACATCTAGAAGACATGGAGCTAGAGAAAAGAAGAAAGAATCAGTTCTATCAAAGATAAGAAAGATAGTCGATGTTTTCGTAGGAATCTAACTATTTCTTCACCGTGCTACTAAAGTAAAAAAATCCATAATTTATTGTTGCTATACATATACATTGCGTGTATAATGAAGACAAATAACATATTTGAGGAGGTAACGGATATGGTGAAATTATTATTAGGCAATAAAGGTGCAGGAAAAACAAAGAAAATGATAGCCCTAGCCAATGAGCACGTTGCAACTAAAAAAGGCGATTTAGTTTTTATTAACAAGAACGATAAAATCAGCTTTGACCTACAACACGATGTTAGACTAATTTCCATGGACGAGTTCCCGCAGATTGAAAATTCAGATGAGTATGTAGGATTCTTATATGGTCTTATGAGTGGCAATAGCGATATTGAAACTATCTACTTAGACGGAACTTTAAGACATGCTAATATAAATTTAGAAAATGTTAAGGATCTTCTCGATAGACTAGACACTTTATCAAAAGATATGAGTGTTGAGCTAGTAGTAACAGTAAGTGGAGAAAAAGAAGATCTAAAAGATGTAGACTTCTCAAAATTCGAAGTTCTAGAATAAAATAAGTTTTTTAGAGCAGTGATTTTTCACTGCTCTTTTATAGTTATAGGAGATTGTTATTAAATATACAAATTGATGAATATGAATAAAGAAAGAATTGAGACGGGCAAATTAAATACAATAAATATGGAAGAAAAGATAGATATCATTGAAAGCTTAGTTAAAGATAGAGCTTCAAAAGTAGTCGGCAGACACAATTATTTTTCAGTGATGATTCTTCTTGTTAACATAGATGGAGAGCTTCATGTCTTGTATGAAGTTAGATCTCCAAGACTGGCAAATCAGCCTAATGAAGTAAGTTTTCCTGGTGGAAAAATAGAGAAAGGAGAGACTCCAAAAGAGGCTGCTCTTAGAGAAACTTTTGAAGAAATAGGTGTTTCAGAAAGCGATATAAGACTTCTAGGAAAAGGAGATAGAGTAATAGCGATATCCGATTTTACAGTATATTCATATATAGGATATATAGAAGAAGAAACATTCCATAATATAAAGCTCAATCCGGCAGAAGTAGCTGAAGTATTTTTGGTTCCTTTAGACTTTTTAAAGAAAGAGCCAGAAGTTCATATATTTGATGTAAAGCAGCACTCAAGAGATGATTTTCCTTTTCATCTTGTAAAAGTTGAGCCTAGTTATGAGTTTTATTCTTCTAAGATAGAGATTCCTATTTATTCTTACGAAGATAAGGCTATTTGGGGGCTAACAGGAAGGTTGACTAGAGCTTTTATAAATATTTTAAAAGATGGTAATATTATTTAGGTTAATATAAAAAAAGTGCTAGTTTTTCTAGATAATAAGGCTTTTTAACACAGTGGACTTATAGAAAGTATTTTTTATGTATGATATAATTTAAGGTAATATGGTAGAGGAGAGCAAAATGAAATTTAAAAGACTTTCAAGCTTAATACTTATAGTTGGTCTAACGATTTTTTTATCGGCTTGTGTTAATAAAAATCAAGAAATTAAAGAGCCAGATGTAATCTCTGTTATTGTCAAAAATGAGTTTATGGGAGATCATGGCTTTACTGACGAAGTTATATCTACTCTTGATAATATTCAGGAAGATGAAAAGTTTAATATTGCCTTAAGATATTTAGAAGTAGTTGACGAATCAGACTACAAGGTAGTTATAGATGAGGCTGTTAACGATGGCTCTAAGCTGATTATAGTATGTGATAAGTCAGCCAAGAGAGCAGTTTTAGATGCCGTTGAAACATATCCTGATGTTAAGTTTGCTTTGATAGATGATATTTTGGAAGGCAAAAATATCCAGAGCGTAGTCTTTGAAGATGGTGAGGCAGCTTTTCTTGCAGGATACAGTGCGGCTAAGAAATCAGCATCAGGAAAACTAGGGTTTGTTGCTTTGTCAGATTCTAGCGATAAAGATGTACAAAGTTATGAGCAATATAGATCAGGTTTTATTGCTGGAGCTAAGTATGCTAATAAGGATATTGAGATAGTTGAACAGATTTTAGAAAATGATGTTAGTTCAAGTGATTGCTATGATGCAGTAAAGACTATGGTCGATGAAAGCGGCATAGACGTTGTGTATCATGTTGCAAAAGTTCAAGGAAATGGCGTTATAGAAGCAGCCGATGATCTTGAAATTTTTGCTATAGGCTCAGAGAGAGATCAATCTCATTTAAATTCAAAGGTTGTTTTGTCATCAACAGTTAAAAATTTAGATATGCCTTTTAGAAATATTATTTCAGATGCTCTTAAAGAAAAATTTAGCGAAAGCACAACTGTTTACAACATCAAAAACGATGGAGTTGACTTAAAGGATAGAGCAGGAAATCTGGGCGAGAGTCTAACAGGTGAAATAAATAAGATAAAGACAGATATTAAGAATGAAAAAATTGTAGTTCCAAAATCACAAGAGGAGCTAGATGAGTTTATCAATAAACTCTAGGAGAAAATAGAATGCTATGGTTATTCTAGAGTATAAACAGTTATAGTATGTGAAATGTGTTTCGTTTAAGAAAGATTAATTAGTTTAAGGAAATAATTTGATATGAGTTTCTTACCTATATCTTATGAAGATATGAAAGAGAGAGGATGGAATCAAGTCGATTTTGTATTGGTGACGGGTGATGCCTATGTGGATCACCCTTCTTTTGGTACTGCAATAATAAGCAGAGTTTTAGAGAGACATGGATACAAAGTTGCTATATTAGCCCAGCCAGACTACAAATCTTGTAATGATTTTATGAAATTTGGAAAGCCTAGGTTGGGATTTTTAATTAATTCGGGAAATGTAGATTCCATGGTAAATAACTTCTCTGTATTTAAGAAGAGGAGAAAAGCAGACCAGTATTCTCCAGGTGGAGTAGCTGAAAGGAGACCTGATAGAGCGGTTATAGTTTATGCAAATAGAGCAAAGGAAGCATATAATGATGTTCCGGTAGTTATAGGAGGTATTGAAGCATCTCTTAGAAGAATGGGACATTACGATTATTGGGAAGATAAAGTTAGACGCTCCATTCTTTTAGATAGCGGTGCAGATATTTTAGTATATGGAATGGGAGAAAGAGCAATCGTTGAGATTGCAGATGCCCTTGATAGTGGAATATCAGCAAAGGATATAGGATGGATATCTGGAACTTGTGTTAAGGCAAAGACTTTTGATGATGATGGTCTTTTGCTTCCAACTTTTGACGAAATCAAGGATAGCAAGGAACTTTATGCGAAAAGCTTTTTAAAACAGTATGTAAATAATGATCATATAAATGGCAAGAAATTGTATGAACAGTATCATGAAGGCCTTTTCGTTGTACAAAATCCTCCGCAGCCACCAATGGAGCAGTGGGAACTAGATAATATTTATGATATGGACTTTGAGAGGAACTACCATCCTATATATGAAAAATATGGTGGAATTCCAGGCATAAAAGAAGTTCAGTTCAGTCTTGTAAGTAATAGAGGATGTTTTGGTGGATGCAGTTTTTGCGCTATTACTTTTCATCAAGGAAGACAGCTTAGGAGCAGAAGTAAAGAGTCATTGGTGAGAGAGGCTAGCATATTAACGCAAAATAAAGATTTTAAAGGATACATTCATGATGTTGGAGGCCCTACGGCAAACTTTAGAGCGCCTTCGTGTAAAAAACAGCTTAGTCATGGTGTTTGTAAGTACAAAGATTGTCTGTATCCGAGCCCTTGTGAGCATATGGACATAGACCACAGTGAGTATCTTGATATACTTAAAACTATAAGGGAGCTTGAAGGTGTAAAGAAAGTCTTTATAAGAAGCGGAATAAGATATGATTATCTAATGGCTGACAAAGATAGAAGGTTTATAGATGAGCTTGTTAAATATCATGTAAGCGGAACTTTGAAAGTTGCACCTGAGCATATATCTGCAGGGGTTTTGAAAGCTATGAGAAAGCCTGAAAAAGCTGTATTTGAAAAGTTTGTATCTGAATATGATAAGGCTAATAAGAAGCATGGTAAGGACCAGTATCTGATACCGTATTTTATATCCTCACATCCAGGAAGTACTCTTGATGATGCTGTAAATTTAGCAGAATATCTACATAACACAGGATTTATTCCAGATCAAGTGCAAGATTTTTATCCTACACCTGGAACTTTATCTACGACAATGTACTATACAGAACTTGATCCCTTTACTATGGATAAAATATATATTCCTAAAGATATGCAGGAAAAGAAGATGCAGAGAGCACTTATTCACTTTCATAAACCGGAGAATAAAGCAACTGTAATACAGGCATTAAAATTAGCTAAAAGAACAGATTTAATAAATAAGTTTTATGGGACTCTGCCACCTTCAAAGAAAAGTAACAAGACTTATAAGAGCAAATCCAATAAGAAACAGAAAGAGTCTGTAAGAGTTTATAATGAAAAACACTCAGCTAGAAACTCTAGAGGAGGAAAAGGTAGATGAAGTGGTCAATAAAGGATTTTTCAATTGCTATAGCAGAAGGAGAAAAGATAGCAAGCAATCAATATAATTCTGGTGAAACCACATACTTTGAAAAGCTCTTTGAGAGTAAAACTGTTGAAAATAGACTGTATTTAGGAGATAACTTAAAATTATTAGATGCGGTTTCTAATGAATTGGCGTTGGTAAAGCCGAAGTTAATATATATGGATCCTCCTTTTTATTCTAAGGCTAATTATTTCAATAAGGTAGATATAAGTGGAAAACCAGTAAAGTTTTTATCCTATGAAGATGGAGTAGGGCAAGACTTTGGAAAATATATTTCCTATATGTATGCTGTTTTAAAAAAATCCTATGAATGTTTAGATGATAATGGAGTATTAGCTCTTCATTTAGATTGGCACAGTGTTCATTATATGAAGATAGTTCTTGATGAAATATTTGGCTACGACAATTTTATCAATGAGATAATTTGGGCTTATAAGAGTGGTGGTGCATCAAAAAGAACTTTTTCAAGAAAACATGATACTATTTTGATATATTCTAAAAGCAAGGATTATACTTTCAATCCATTAAAGGAAAAATCTTACAATAGAGGATTAAAAAAGTATAGCTTTAAGGGCGTTGAGGAGTTTGAGGATGAAAAGGGATGGTATACTCTAGTGAATATGAAAGATGTGTGGTATGCTGATATGGTAGGCCGCTCATCAAGGGAGAGACTAGGTTATGCTACTCAAAAACCAGAAGTTGTTTTAAGAAACATAATAGAAGCTTTTACCGATGAAGGTGATGAAGTTTGGGATTTGTTTTTAGGCTCTGGAACAACTCTGAGGGCTGCAAGAAAATTAAAAAGGAATTTCTTAGGATGTGACTTGAGCAAATTTTCTCTACTAACTGCTATGAAGAGCATAGGTATGGAAAAAACTTCACTATTTGTAGAAAGGAAGCTTTTAGAAAGTCAATTGGAAAAAGAGTCTATGGAGATATGCTTATTTGAAGGTAAAAATCATTTTCGCTGGAGGGCTCAGGACAGTATAAGTGAGGAAGCTAAAGAGATTTTATCATCAATAAATCAAAATGAACTTTTTGATGTGGCTTTAGTTCTTGAAGAAGGATTAGTTAAAGAAATATGTTACAATTTAGATGAATTGTCCTTTGAAAAGGAATATATCATCTTTGATAAGTTTGGAAATTTTATA
>CAMCQA010000052.1 GCA_945876935.1 uncultured Clostridia bacterium
AACTTATGGATGCGCCATTTACTAAGGTAGAAGCCACAAAGTTCACTGAGGTAGGGTATGTAGGTAGAGATGTTGACTCTATGGTTAGGGATCTTGTAGAAGCTTCTATTAGGCTGACTAAACAAAGATTTTTAAATGAAAAATATATAGTTGCTGAAAAAGTAGCAGAAGATAAAATCTTGGATGCTCTTATGCCTGAAACAAAGAAAGAAAAGAAATCTGACAGTAAAAACCCTTTTGATTTTCTAATGGGAAAAGCAAGCTATACTACTCAAAAGGAACAGTATGAGCAAAAAATGCTTGAAGAAGAGTCAGAAGCTATGGAAAGTGATGTTGCTTTGGCAAGAGAACAGGTGAGACGTCAGTTGAGAGAAGGTAGTTTAGATGAACAGATTATATCTATTCAAGTAGAATCTAATAGAAAGCCTAACCTTGGACTTGATAATGAGGGCGTTTCTGTTGCTATAGGAAGCATATTTGGCGATCTTCCTAAACAGATGAAAGATAAAAATATGACAGTTAGAGAAGCGAAAAAAGTTTTGAGAGAGCAGGAAGCTCAAAACCTTATAGATATGGATTTAGTCATAGAAGAAGCGATATCAAATGCGGAACAGAACGGAATGATTTTTATTGATGAGTTTGATAAAATTGCAATTTCGTCTGATAGCTTCGCAAAAGGAAGTGGCAGTGTTTCTAGAGAAGGAGTTCAAAGAGATATTTTGCCTATCGTTGAAGGTAGCGTTGTAAATACAAAACATGGTCCTGTAAAGACAGATCATATTTTATTTATAGGAGCTGGAGCATTTCATTTAGCTAAACCAACAGATCTGATTCCAGAGCTTCAAGGTAGATTCCCAATTAGGGTAGAATTGAAGGACTTAACAGAGGAAGATTTTGTAAAAATACTGACTATTCCAGAAAATGCAGTTATAAAACAACAGAAACTCCTTTTAGAAACAGAAGGTGTAAATATAGAGTTTACAGAAGATTCTATAGGACAAATAGCTAAGCTTGCATATAAGATGAACTCAGAGACTGAAAACATTGGAGCAAGAAGACTTCATACGATTATGGAGAAGCTTGTTGAAGATATTTCTTTCAACCTTCCAGATGGTGAAGGCATAGAGAAAGAATATGTAATAGATGGCGCTTATGTGGAAGAAAAGTTCAAAGAGACTATTGGTCCAGAAGATCTTCAGCAATACATAATTTAATTCTTTAAGGTCAGGAGAATATTTTTGATAAAATTCGGAGAAAATAACGAGATAATAACAGATAAGCTCAATGCCATTTTGGTTGGCGTTGAAACTAATAAAAGCATACAGAATTCAATGGAGGAACTTGAGGCTTTAACAGAAGCAGCAGGTGGCTCCGTTGAAGGTATTATGGTTCAGAGACTGGAAAGAATAGATAGAGCCACATATATTGGTAAAGGGAAAGTAGATGAGCTTTCTTTGTTGTGCGAAAACATGGATGTTGATACAGTTATTTTCAATGATGAGCTTTCTGGCATACAGATGAGAAATTTGGAGGATGCTCTTGGAAAGAGAATAATTGATAGAACTATTTTGATTTTGGATATATTTGCATCAAGGGCTATTTCGAAGGAGGGTAAGCTTCAGGTTGAACTTGCACAGTTAGAATATAGGATGCCAAGAATTATAGGTTTTGGGAAAGCTTTGTCAAGGCTTGGAGGAGGAATTGGCACAAGAGGACCTGGAGAAAAAAAGCTAGAAGTTGATAAAAGACATATAAGAAAGAGAATTGATGATATAAAGAAAGAACTTGCAGATGTAAAAAAGAAGAGAGCTACTCAGAGAGCAAAACGTGAAAAGAGCAGTATACCTTTAGTAGCCCTTGTAGGATATACGAATGCAGGAAAATCAGCTATTATGAACAGACTTATTAAAGAAGGCAGTTCTAATAAGAATGACGATGATGGTGGAAAGGTTGTAAGTTCTAAAGATATGCTTTTTGCAACACTAGATGTTCAGCAGCGATTGATCAACCTTGGAGATAATAGGGAATTTATATTAGCTGATACAGTAGGTTTTGTGAGTAAATTGCCTCACAATTTAGTCGAGGCTTTTAAGGCTACATTAGAAGAAGTGCAGTTTGCTGATCTGCTCATCCATGTTGTAGATAGTTCTTATGAAGAATACGAATTTCAAGAGCAGGTTACATTATCTGTATTAAACGACCTTGGAATTAAAAATAAACCGTATATAAGAGTATATAATAAGATAGATAAGCTTTCTGTAGAAGAGAGTGGCTTTGTTGTCTCTGAAAGCTCAAATGCTATATTTGTTTCTGCCGAAACAGGAGCAGGCTTTGATAAGCTAAAAGACAGAATTAATCAAGAAATCTTCAAAGATATGGTAAATACTAATCTACAGATTCCTTTTTCCAAAGGAGATGTACTCAATTTTATCCATAAGAAGGGCAGAGTATTTCATGAAGAATACAATAATGAAGGTACACTTATTAAGGTAGAGTTAAAGAGAGAAGATTATGAAAAGGTAAAAACTTATGATACTTTACAAAACAGCTCTGAAGGAAGCTAAATTTGAAGAGGTAATAGATAAATCAAAATTTATATCATATATTAAACCGGTGGAAAATAGGGAAGAAGCAGATGAATTTATAAAATCCATAAAAAAAATGCACAGAGATGCTACCCATAATGTTCCAGCAATGGTTATTGGAGATAAAAAAGAGCTTCAGTGGGCAAGCGATGATGGAGAACCCCAAGGAACAGCTGGAATGCCTATCCTTACAACTTTAATTAATGAGGATATAACTAATGTGGCAGTTGTAGTTACTAGATATTTTGGTGGAAAAAAATTAGGCACAGGGGGTCTAGTTAGAGCATATACGTCTGGTGTGAAAAATGTTTTAGATGTAGCAGGGCTTGCAGAGGTTAAAGAGGTTGGTAAAATAGTAGTCAGAACAGACTATACATATTTATCTGCTCTGCAAAACTTAGAAAGAGAAAAGCCGTTTAAAATCAGTCAGATAAGTTATGAAGAAAAAATTGTTTTAGAGTGCTTGACAGACAGTGAAAATATTGCTAATATAATAAAGCACATTACAGAAACAACCAATGGAAGACTAGATATACTTGAACAATCTATAGAGATTTCTAAGATATAAAAGTCTTTTCATATAAGGTCAATGTATATGAATATTTTTTAAATTTAATTATACAAAATTAAAAAAATATGTTGACAAGGTTGCAGTAATCCTGTAAAATATATAAATGTGTTACAAGCACATATGTGTTTGGGCGTATAGCTCAGCTGGGAGAGCATCTGCCTTACAAGCAGGGGGTCATAGGTTCGAGCCCTATTACGCCCACCAAACATGCGGTCCGGTAGTTCAGTTGGTTAGAATGCCAGCCTGTCACGCTGGAGGTCGTCGGTTCGAGCCCGATTCGGATCGCCAATTTTTTAAAATAGTATATTGATTAATATGCTGGCATAGCTCAGTTGGTAGAGCAGCTGATTTGTAATCAGCAGGTCGGGGGTTCAAGTCCCTCTGCCAGCTCCAATTTTTAGGAGGAGTGCCCGAGAGGCTAAAGGGGGCGGACTGTAAATCCGTTGACTGCGTCTACAGTGGTTCGAATCCACTCTCCTCCACCAATTTAATAAATATGCGGAAGTGGCTCAGGGGTAGAGCATCGCCTTGCCAAGGCGAGGGTCGCGGGTTCGAATCCCGTCTTCCGCTCCAATAAGAACTATTCTTATACTTATATGTGCGGATGTGGTACAATGGTAGAACCTCAGCCTTCCAAGCTGATGACGTGAGTTCGATTCTCATCATCCGCTCCATTTTTTAGAAATCAAGTTCTTTATATATAGGTTATGAATGCAGGGTAACCACAACAGAAATAAGCGTGGGTCCATAGCTCAGTTGGATAGAGCAACGGCCTTCTAAGCCGTGTGTCCGGGGTTCGAATCCCTGTGGGCTCACCATTTATTTTTATAGGGAGCGATGGGGTATAGCCAAGCGGTAAGGCACCGGACTTTGACTCCGTCATTCGCAGGTTCGAGTCCTGCTACCCCAGCCAATCTCATTATGAGACCCATTAGCTCAGTCGGTAGAGCACTTGACTTTTAATCAAGGTGTCCGGAGTTCGAATCTCCGATGGGTCACCAAATTTTAAAAAAGAATCCATATGGAGAGGTGTCCGAGTGGTTTAAGGAGCTGGTCTTGAAAACCAGTGATTCCGAAAGGGACCGTGGGTTCGAATCCCACCCTCTCCGCCATAAAAAAGCAGGGAAAATCAATCCACTTGGAGAAGTACTCAAGAGGCTGAAGAGGACGGTTTGCTAAATCGTTAGGGTTCGCAAGGGCTGCATGGGTTCGAATCCCATCTTCTCCGCCATAATTTAGGGGTATAGCTCAGTTGGTAGAGCAGCGGTCTCCAAAACCGCGTGCCGTGGGTTCAAGTCCTACTACCCCTGCCATACAATTTAACAACTTATCGGGGTGTAGCGCAGCTTGGTAGCGCAACTGGTTTGGGACCAGTGGGTCGCGGGTTCAAATCCTGCCACCCCGACCATATTTGTAAATTGGGCCATTAGCTCAGTTGGTCAGAGCGTCCGGCTCATAACCGGCAGGTCCGGGGTTCAAGTCCCTGATGGCCCACCAATATTTTACTCATGCCCAGATAGCTCAGTAGGTAGAGCAGAGGACTGAAAATCCTCGTGTCCTTGGTTCGATTCCGAGTCTGGGCACCATTATTTACTTCTCAAACGAGAAGTTTTTTTATTTTTTGATACTTTTCTTTAGCTTATGTAATTATAATTATAGTACAAATATATTAAAAGAATTTTAGTTTTTATAAACTAATTTATGGACTATATCTAACACATATGATATTATTTATATAGGATAGAAGTGCCAGTTGTGGATAATAGGGAAATAAGTGTAAGTCTTATACGATGCCGTCACTGTGATGCTGTAAAGAAGTCAAAATACCACTGCAAAAGCGGGAAGGTGACTTCTGTTGGTTAAGTCAGGAGACCTGCTTTTATCTCTTGTTTTATTTCACGGCACATGGAATATTCAAGGTCATATTTTAGTTATTTTAGGGTGCCATTAAGGTGCCTCTTTTTTTATGAGGCATTTAGGAGGTTTATTTATGAATTTGAAACTTAAGAAGGCGGCTTTAGGTTTGATGTTAAGTACGTCAGTTATAGCCCTTGCTGCATGTGGTAGCGGTGGATCTAATGGAAGTGGAGATGGCGTATCCTTCGATAATGAAATCGATGGTAAAAAGTATACTGTAGAGTATGATAAGCATCCAGAAAGAGCTGTAAGCTTGGCTGGTTTTACAACTGAAATTCTTTTGGATTTAGGTTTAGAAGATAAGATGGCAGGTTATGCTTTCCAGGATAATCCTGTACCAGATGAATTTAAGGATGCAATTGCTAAGGTAAAGGAACTAGCTAAGGAGAATCCTTCTCAGGAAGTTTTACTAGATGCAAAACCTGACTTTTTAACAGGATGGATATCTTCTTTTGGTGAAAAGAACTTCTCTCCAAAGTTCAACGAAGATAACAATATCAAGTTTTACCTTCCAAGAGTTGAATATGATGGAGCAACTATGGAAACTGTTTACGAAGATTACATGAATATTGGAAAAATCTTTGGAGTTGAAGATGTTGCAAAGAAAAAAGTAGAAAAAATGAAGGAAGAAATCCAGATGGTAAGTGATAAGGTTAAAGATGAAAAGAAAGTAAAAGTATTTATTTTTGATTCTGGTGAAGAAACTGCTTTCACTGCTGGATCATCTCTTCCGACTGATATGATAAGACTGGCAGGTGGTGAGAATGTTTTCGGAAAAGAAAAGAAAAAGTGGCTTGATGTTAGCTGGGAGAAAGTTATAGAAGCAGACCCAGAATGTATAATCGTTATGAAGTACGATGTATCTGATGATGCAGATGGAAAAATTGCTTTACTAAAGAATCATCCTGCTCTAAAAGAGGTTAAAGCTATAAAGAATAATAACATCTTCGTAATGGGCCTATCTGATGTATTAGCAGGACCTAGAGATGCAAAGGCTATCAAAACTATGGCAGAACATTTCCATCCAGGACTTTTTAAATAGGCGGTAGCTTTTTATGTTGAGATATAAGGATATTAAAATTGTAACTTTAGTATTTTTGGCTCTTTTGGGTATTTTAATATTTTCTATGGTTATAGCAACAAATATAGGTGCAGTTGACGTTGAATCGTCAACTGTATTTAAAATTGTGGTACATAAGCTGAGCGGAGGGAGATATTTTGATAATTCTCAATGGAGTTATGCGACAGAGAGTATAATATGGAATCTTAGATTTCCTAAAGTAATAATAACAGCGATTACTGGTGCAGGTCTTGCGCTTGCGGGTGTTTTTATGCAGGTTCTAACTAAAAACCCTCTTGCTGATCCTTTTATTTTAGGGATTTCATCTGGAGCTTCATCTGGAGCAACTTCAGCAATTTTACTTGGCAGTTTACCAGTAATAGGACAAGTTTCACTACAGTTAGGAGCTTTTATAGGATCAATTATAAGTATACTTGTCGTATTTGTGGTTGCCGGTAAGGGGTGGAATTATGGTACTACTAGATTAGTTTTAGTAGGTATGGCAGTATCGTCTTTATTTTCTGCTATAACTAATTTCATTATATTTATAACACCAAATGCACATAAAGTTGCTAATGCTCTTTTCTGGATGACAGGATCGTTTTCAGGTGTATCTTGGTCTGATGTTATACCTTCGGCAGCAGTTCTCATAATAGGACTTCTTGTAACTGCACCTCTAAATCATCATTTGGATGCAATGTTATTAGGAGAAGATTTAGCAAGAACAAAAGGCGTAGATACTAAAAAAGTAAAGTTAATTATTATTATTGTAAGTACTCTTATAACTTCTGTATTAGTTTCAATGACAGGAATCATAGGGTTTGTAGGACTTGTAATACCTCATATAAGCAGACTACTTATTGGATCGACTCATAAGAAGATGATACCATTTTGTTTGGTTATAGGTGCTATATTTATGGTTCTTGCAGATATGGTCGCTAGAATATGTATAGCTCCTAGTGAAATGCCAGTAGGCGTAATTACAGCTCTTATAGGTGTACCATTCTTCCTTGCAATGATAAGAAAGAGCAAGTACGGATTTGGAGGGTAATGATGATTGATAATTTTGATATGAAAAAAGATGTCATCAAGGTAGAAGAGCTATCCTACTCCGTAGATGATAAAAAACTTATTGATAAGATAAGCTTGTCTGTTGAGGAAAATGAGTTTGTAGGTTTAATAGGACCTAACGGAAGTGGTAAATCGACTCTGCTCAAAAACATATATAAACAATATAAGTCTGATTCTGGAAGAATTTGGATTCAGTCTAGACCTCTTGAGAACCTTAAGCATAAGGAATTAGCTAAAATGCTTTCTGTAGTTACTCAGGAGAACAGCATAGAGTTTGATTTTTCGATCGATGAAATGATACAGCTCAGTAGAATTCCTTATAGAGATATGTGGAATTCAAATCAAAGAGAAGACAGGCTTATTTGTGAGGCTGCTCTTGAGAAGGTAAAGCTTTCTCATATGAGAAATAGAAGCTTTTTAAGCTTATCTGGAGGTGAGAAGCAGAGAGTTTTTCTAGCTATGGCTTTTGCACAGCAAACAGATATTATAGTTCTTGATGAGCCAACGAATCACCTTGATATTGGATATCAGTTTATGATTTTGGAGATGCTTAAAGCAGAGAAACATATAACTAAGTTTACATCATTTCATGATATGAATTTAGCTCTTCAGTTTTGTGATAAAATAATCGTCTTAAATAAGGGAGAGCTTGTAACTTGTGGTAAGCCTAGAGAAGTAATAACGCCTGAGCTTCTAAGAGATGTATTTCATGTGGAAGCACAAATCAGACATGAAGAAGGTGATATGCCTATGCATGTAGTTTATAAGCAATATAAAAAATAACACATTTCTTTCAAATTATAGAGCCCTTGTTTAAATGAATAAACAAGGGCTCTAATAAATTACTCTATATTAGCTAATTTAAACCTATTTAGAGAGTTGTCAATATGTGAGTTTATGGCTTTTACACCAGCCTCTATAT
>CAMCQA010000053.1 GCA_945876935.1 uncultured Clostridia bacterium
CAAGCAGCAGTAATGCCCGGAACGATATGAATTTCTACTTGAGGCTCATCCTTTGCAACTTCATACATTAGGCCTGCCATCCCATAAACTCCAGCATCTCCACTACAAACTAAAGAAACAGTATTTCCTTTTAATGCTTCTTCTAAAGCCATTTGACATCTGTCTACTTCCTTTTTCATAGGTGTAGTTAATACTTTTTTCCCACCTACTTTATCTGCAATCAAATCAACATAAACTGTATATCCTGCAATTACGTTACTGTCTTCTATCGCTGCAATCGCTTCTCCCGTCATATACAATTCTTTTCCTGGTCCTAGACCTACTACATATATTTTCATATTATTTTGTAGCTAAATTTATTAGCTATCTCCTTTCAATATTATTTACTAATTTTTAAGTGTATCCTTTTCTGATGCCTCTAATAAGCCTTGAAAAGTTGACTCCCAACTATCTTCTCCAAGAGTATCTTTAAGTCCAAATAAAACTTTACTAACAGCTTTTGAGGTTGCTTCCATAACTATATCTTCAACCGTAGCAACCATATCGTTATCTAAGCCTATAGATCTTAAGTTTTTCTCACTTCTAAGATAAACATCTCTCCTTATATTTTTAAGAAGACTATTTACATTTGGCACTAGCTTTCTAAATTCAAGCCATTTCACCATCTCATCTCTGTAACCACCGATAATCTCCTTAGCATATAGAAGTTCTCTTTGTGTATCCTCAGATATTTCCTCTTGCATATTATCAATATCCCAAATAGTAATATTATACTTTTTACTTATTCTAGGATCTATATCTCTTGGTACAGCTAAATCGAGCCAAATGCTCGGCTCCTTTAGAGAAAGCCCCTCAATACCTTCCAAAGTTATTGTATTGTGTGGACTCAAAGTAGCACTTATAACAATATCTGCTTTTTCAATATAACTATATCTATCTTCATATGATATCATCTTACAACCTTTGATAGTATTGGAGCTTTGCTCTTCGCTATTATGATATCTTCTTCTGAGTGTCATATAAACATTAGCCTTATTTGCAATTAGATGCTCAGCTATCAGAACTGCCATCTTGCCATTTCCTACTATAAGACAGTCTTTTCCCTCAAGGCTTCCGTAAGCTTCTTTAAGCTCTTTTATTCCACTTGTCGCCACAGAAGGGTTATCTCTAGTGAGTCTCACACTATCCTTAACCTTTTTCCCCGCTGTGACCGAATTAAGAAATACCTTCTCCAAAGTCGTGCTAGTACAGTTAATCTCTCTAGATATTTCAAGGGCTTCTCTTATTTGAGTAAGAATCTGATCCTCACCGAAAACCTTGCTATTTATGCCGCAGGCTGTAACCATAATATGCTCTATGGCTTCTTTTCCCTGTCTTGTAACAAATATTTCATTTTTTATATACTTGTGTTCATCATCTGCAGAAATATTTTTTAATTCGCATAAAACTTTCTGCATATCGAGACTTTCTTCTTCTAGCTGACTTATCCAAAGTTCAGTTCTATTGCATGTAGATATGATGATAGCACCTGTTACTTGATAATTATCTAAAATTATCTTTAAAGATGATAAAATTTCATCTTTTGTAAAAGCAAATTTTTCTCTTGTATCTAAATCGGCCTTATTGTAATCTACGCCAATCATCCTAACTTGCATTATTTTTCTGCCTTTCTGAATTCATGAGTAAATGATGGGTCATACAAAAGAGATCTATCATATTTATCCCCTAAGAAGTACCCTACTAAAATCAATGCTGTCTTCGTTATATCATTATCTTTAGCCATCTGTTCCAGGTCTTTTACAGTACCTCTAACAATTTTTTCATCTGGCCAAGTAGCCTTATAAACGATAGCTGCTGGAGTATCCTCGCTATATCCTCCTGCAATAAGCTCCTGTGATAATTTACCAAGCATTCCTGTACTTAAGAAAATTGCCATAGTTGCCTGATGAGCTGCAAAAGATCTTATACTTTCCTTTTCCGGCACAGGTGTTCTCCCAGCCATTCTTGTTATAATAACTGATTGAGAAACATTAGGAAGAGTGTATTCTGCTTGAAGTGATGATGCTGCACCAACAAATGAGCTTACACCAGGAGTAACCTTATACTCTATCCCTAGTTCATCTAACATATCCATCTGCTCTCTTATAGCTCCATATATACTAGGATCTCCCGTATGAAGACGAACTGTCATCTTTCCTTCAGCTTCACCTCTCTTCATAACTTCAATAACCGCCTCTAGAGTCATAGATGCACTATTGAAAATTTCGCAACCTTCTTTTAGAATCTCAAGGTGCTGAGGGTTTACAAGTGAACCTGCATAAATTACAATGTCCGCTTCTTTTAAAAGATTTTGACCTCTAACAGTTATAAGATCAACTGCACCTGAACCTGCCCCTACAAAATTTATCATATTATCACCCTTTCTCTATTATCTTTCTTTTACTACAAGAACTGAGAAATAACTTGCATCTTCATCTATCTCTTCCAGGCTATTGAATATGCGCTCTCCCGGCATTCCGCATCTTTCTACCATTCTCACGCTCTCTTTATCTGTCATTTCACTAATTAGCTTTTTAACGTTGCCCATAGCTTTTCCACTCTTCATAAGAACTTTAGTCCCCTTTAATTTTAGAGCTTCTTCAAGTCCTTCATATGATGCCGGAAGAATGTGCAAGCCTTCAGAAGCTTCTGTTAGACCTTCATTTAATCTTGCTGCAACAGCGCAGAAAGAAGTTACACCAGGAACAATTTCAGCTTCAAGGCCTCTCTCTAAAATTATATCGTGAACATATATGTATGTTGAGTAAACAGCCGGATCACCAAGTGTTAAAAAAGCAACATCTTTACCTTCTCTTAAAAAGCCTTCCACAGTATCTGCAGCATTTTTATGTGCTTCTTTTAGTTTGCTTTTATCTCTGGTCATAGGCATATCTACTTCAACAATATTTTTATCCTTCATCTCTGGAACTGCACCTACTCCAATAGTGTATGCAACATTTACTTTCTGTCCAGATCTTGGAACTACTATTACATCACATTCCCTTATGAGTCTAGCTCCTTTAAGTGTTAAAAGCTCACTATCTCCAGGTCCTACTCCTATACCATAAAGTTTTCCCATCTTATTCCCCTTTTCTATATTTTAATTAAACCACTTTTCTATATTATGACTTTCTCCTAGAAGACCATATTTGTTTGAAAAAACTATAACCCCAACTTGAAAGTCTAAATTTCCATTACTTTTTTTGATCTCTCTAGCCATTATGTTTTCAATAGATTCAACTACAAGGTTCATTACCTCATTCTTTAAACCGGCATCACTTATTATTCTCATAGCTTCATCTACCATAACGGCCTTATTTATCTCATCTGTTACATTTTTTTCAGCGCCTAGCTGCTTGCAAAAGTCTATAAGAATTTCCATTCTGCCATCACCATATTTACTATGGGTGTTCAAAATCCCACCAGATACTTTTATAAGCTTCCCTAGGTGTCCGCTTAAAACAATTTTTTTAAAGCCCATTTCTCCGGCAAAGTGGAGTGCATCTCCTATGAAGTTACTGCATTTTACAGTTATTTCATCAGTAATTGTACTGTTCTCACTAAGGTAATCTTTTCCATAATTACCTGGAGTTATGACTAATGTTTCTGATCCACTAGCTCTACAAACACTCATCTCAACCTTGATAGTGTCAATTAAAGCTTGCTCGCTCATAGGTGCAACTATGCCTGAAGTTCCGAGTATAGATATACCTCCAACTATTCCCAGATTGCCATTGAACGTCCTTTTTGCTAACTCTCTACCCTTTGGAATAAAAATTTCAGAAACTATATATCCATCATATCCAAGGTCATCTGATATTTTTGAAAGAGCAGCTAAAATCATAGCTCTAGGGGTAGGGTTGACTGCAGGCTCTCCCACGGATGCCGCAAGACCAGGCTTTGTAACTAAACCAACACCCTCTCCCCCTATTAAGAGCAATTTTTCATCTAAAAGAACTGTTTTTTCTCTAGATTTAAATTTATTAAATGTCTCACAATCAACTAATGAGACCTTTGAGATTATTAAAGCACCATTAGTAACATCAGGGTCGTCTCCGCTATATTTATTAATTCCGTAAGACGCTTCGTTACTATTCCTATGAATTTCGAATACTTCTAAGCGTAGCCTATCCCCACTTGGCACTGTCAAATCTACATTTTTTATTTCTTTATCTAACAGCAAACTCTCCAAAGCTGCCATGGCGGTGGCTGTAACGCAGCTGCCTGTGGTAAAACCACTTTTTAAAGGCTTTGCTTTTAGTTCACTTCCCATAATTTTCCCTTATTTTTTAATTTTTCCTTATTTTTAATTTTCGCTAACAAGTTCTAACATATGCTGCTTGAAAATATCTCTTATACCAGCAAATTCTCCTAAGCCTCTCAGTATAATTTCAACCTGAAAACCTTCATTTAAGAATATTGTCTTCCAAGAATCTTCCTCGTCACTAGCCATATCATTTGTTGCATGATCACCTGCAACTATCATAAAAGGCAGAAGCTTAATAGTTTTAGGGTTATACTCTTTTACTAGAGGCATCAAATCGTCGATTTCAGGAAAACCTTCAACTGTTCCAACAAAAACATTCTTATATCCTCTAGCCTTAAATCTGTAGTCTAAAGCTGCGTAAGCTGAATCTGAGAAGTGGCCTGTTCCGTGTCCCATTAAAACTAAAGCTTCATCTTCAGCTAAAGCACCTACTTCATCCATAATCGCTTCAACTGTTAAATCATAGTCTTCCGATGTTGTAAGCATTGGTTTTCCAACTTTAACGCTCTTAAAGCTATCTATGAATGGCTCCATAAGTCTGTTCATCTTTTCGTATTCATCGCCGTTTAATATATGAGTCGGCTGAACTATTACTTCTTCATAACCTTCCGCTACAAGCTTTTCCATTGCTTCCTTGGCATTATCTATATGAATTCCATCTCTATTTTTAAGCTTTTTCATTATCATATAGCTTGTGAATGCTTTTTTAAAATCATAGCCTTCTGCTGCCTCTGATAACTCTCTCTCAATAACATCTAAAGTCTTTTCTCTCGTTTCTTTATAGCTTGTTCCAAAGCTAACAACTAATAAAGCCTTCTTCATTTTTATTCTCCTATCTCGTTAATTATTTAATATTTTCATATTATAAAAACAAGTTTCCATATCACCTATTTTATTTACCACATTTTATTCTATTTTTCACATATACATCTGTCACTAAAAGCATTTTTTATGTAAACATCCAGTTCTTCCATAGTTCTAGGCATTTTTAAATCGTCTTTTAAAATTCCATTTTCTTTTAGGCTATCAAAGAATGTTACAACAGCCGGCTTTTCAAGATTTGTCTGCTTTAATAAATCTTCTCTGTTAAAAATTTCTTCCGGAGTTCCATCTCCTATTATTTGTCCGTTGTTAAACAGTATTACTCTATCTGCCCATCTTACTGCTCTGTCGCAATCGTGAGTAGATACAAGTATAGTTTTTCCTTCTTCAGAAAGGTTATAAATAATCTCATCTAACATAACTATATGTTTAGGATCTAAAGCTGCTGCCGGCTCATCAAAAATTATTATTTCTGGCTCCATAACAATAATATCGGCAACTGCAACCTTTTTCTTCTGTCCTCCACTTAGAAAATGTGTGGGCTTGTGCTCTATCTCTTTTAAACCAAGCTTTTCTATTGAAGCATCAACCCTCTTTATCGTTTCTTCTTCTGTTAAGCCTAAATTTAATGGTCCAAAGGAAATCTCTTGCCTTATACTAGCTGCAAAAAGCTGATCATCTGGATTTTGAAATATAATCCCTACTTTTTTTCTTGTCTCTATGGTAGCTTCCTTAGATGATCCCACTTTTATTCCATCCACTATAACTTCTCCGTCTACCGGATCTATTACTCCGTTAAGATGTAAAAAAAATGTAGATTTGCCTGAGCCATTAGCTCCCATAATTGCAATTCTCTGACCTCTCTCTATATCCAAGCTTATATTATTTAAAGCTTTCGTACCATCCGGATAGCTGTATGATAGGTTTTTCACCTTAATAATTTCATTCATAATACAACCTCAAAATATAACTTTATACTATCTCTTTTAGTCTTATCAAAATACCTATTGACGTAATAAGCATAATATAAATCAAGAGAAATATCTTTTCTTTTTTTGTAGAATTCTTATGTTCCCATATAACTCTTATATTGCCATCATAACACCTTGATTCCATAGCATTATATAAGTTGTTGGCTTTTCCTAAAGCTCTTATGAGAATTACAGAAAGAAGCATAGATATGGACTTCATTCTCGCTTTAAAACTTATATTCCCAAGTCTTGCTTTCTGAGATATTCCAATACTATCTGCCATATCTAGTAAAATGAACATAAACCTATATATCAACAAAGTTAATTCGATAAAAAGTTTAGGAATTTTAACCTTTTTCATAACATATATAATATCTACCATAGGCGTTGTAAGAGACATGAAATAAAGGCATGCTACTGATGATAAAGCTACGAAAACCAACTTTATAGTATGTATCAAATCAGCCTTACTTATTGATAAAAACAAGCTCCCTAAAGACATATTCCACAAGTCACCCGGCTCTGATGAGATATTAAATAGTATAGCTACAGTGCTTAACATTAAAAAGGTGAATGGCAAAGATAGAAACTTCAAATATCTACAAAAGGATACCTGACTGTATTTAACAGTTAGGTATCCCATTATTATAAGTATTAAAATTGACATTAAAATAGAGTTTGTTGAAATGCAAACTATCAAGGTGCTCATTGATAAAGCAACCTTTAAACCTGGACTTTTTTCTCTTATCTTAGAGGCATAAGCCAATTTGTCAATAATCAACATTTACTTCTCTATCTCATCCTTATTTTCGTCTTTTTTGAACTTCTTTCTTGCTACCATGTAACCAATTCCATAAGCAAATATGCCAGAACCAAAAGCAGCTTGTAGAGAGAATAGTAAAGATTCAGTTTCTCCCCCTGGTGGTTCTAAGATTGGCTCGTACCAAGCTTCATAATCCTTATCTAGTTCTGCTATAACTTCTTCTGCAGCTCCATCAGCTCCTCCAAATTCAGAATCCTTGATGAAAATAAGAGGTAGAACTCCTATGATAACGCTCAGGATTAAACATATTATAATAGTCTTTGCATTCTTGCTCATTATCTTCTTCCTCCTTCCAAGTATCCTAGCTGTTCTAGTTCTGGCGCAGCATAGCTTTCTAAAGCCTTAACTACTGCAACTGTTACTAAACCTTCGATAATTGCTAAAGAAACCTGAGTAACTGCAAATATTCCCATGAACTCCTTAACAGATTCCATAACTCCACCTGTTGCTGATGGGTGTGCTAAAGCTAGCTGGATAGATGTAACAACATAAGTTAGAAGGTCACCTAAGAAAGCTCCTAAGAATACAGCAACTGTATTGCTTAGATTCATCTTCTTGCAAACCTTATAAACTCCATAAGCTACGAAAGGTCCTGCTATAGCCATTGAAAATGTATTAGCACCTAAAGTAGTTAAACCACCGTGAGCTAGTAAGATAGCCTGGAAAAGAAGTACTATTATACCTAGTACCGCCATAGCTGATGGTCCAAAAAGAATAGCTCCTAGTCCTGTTCCTGTAGGATGTGAACTTGATCCTGTAACTGATGGAATCTTAAGTGCAGATAATACGAATGCATACGCACCTGCCATCATAAGAAGCATAAGAAGCTTTCTATTAGCTGATAGAGTCTTGCTTATTGAAACAAAACCCATAACTAAGAACGGAAGACAAACTGCTCCCCAAAGAATCGCATACTTAGGTGGTAAGAAACCTTCCATGATATGCATAGCTCCAGCTGTTTCTGTCAGTGTGAATACACTTGCTAGAAGCATACTGAAAACCAAAGTTAGTTTTACTGATTTTTTCATAATACCTCCAAAAAAATAACACCTTTTTTGCATCAGAAATTAGGTGTTCTCTTTATGAT
>CAMCQA010000054.1 GCA_945876935.1 uncultured Clostridia bacterium
TAGATCAAGTTGAGGTAGTGGTAGAAAAGGAGTAGAGAAGTAATGACACAATTAACTATGGACAAACTTGTAGCATTAGCAAAGAGCAGAGGTTTTGTATTTCCAGGATCCGAGATTTATGGTGGATTATCAAATTCTTGGGATTACGGTCCTCTTGGTGTTGAGCTACTGAACAATGTAAAAAAAGCTTGGTGGAAAAGATTTGTTCAGGAATCAAAATATAATGTTGGACTTGATGCAGCAATATTGATGAATCCTCAGACATGGGTTGCTTCAGGTCACGTTGGAGGCTTTTCTGATCCTCTGATAGACTGTAAAAGTTGTAAATCAAGATTTAGAGCTGATAAGCTTATTGAAGAAGATCTAGAGAACAAGGGTCAGGCTGATGTCATAGTTGATGGCTGGTCAAATGAAAAGATGCAGGATTATGTAAAGAATGAAGGAATAGAGTGTCCTGAGTGTGGAAAGAAAGATTTTACAGATATTAGACAATTTAACCTTATGTTCCAAACATATCAGGGTGTTACTGAAGATTCGAAGTCAACTATATATATGAGACCAGAAACAGCTCAGGGTATATTTGTTAACTTTAAAAATGTTCAAAGAACTTCAAGAAAGAAGCTTCCTTTTGGAATAGCTCAGATTGGTAAGGCTTTTAGAAATGAGATTACACCTGGTAACTTTATTTTCAGAACTAGAGAGTTTGAACAGATGGAAATTGAATTTTTCTGTAAGCCGGGAGATGATTTGAAATGGCATCAGTACTGGAAAGATGAGTGTGGAAAATTCCTTAAAAACCTAAACATGAAAGATGAAAATATTAGATTCAGAGATCATGAACAGGATGAACTTTCTCATTATTCAAATGCTACAACTGATATTGAGTATAAGTTCCCGTTCGGATGGGGAGAACTTTGGGGGATCGCTGATAGAACAGACTTTGACTTGAGAAGTCATGCGGATCACTCTAAGCAGGATATGAGCTATGTTGATAGTGAAACTGGAGAAAAGTATATACCTTATTGTATAGAGCCTTCTCTAGGGGCAGGAAGAGTTACTCTTGCTTTCTTATGTAATGCTTATGAAGAAGAAGAGCTTGTTAAGGAAGATGGAAGTACAGATAACAGAGTTGTTCTTAAATTCCACCCAGCCTTAGCACCGTTTAAAGCGGCTGTTCTTCCATTAGCTAAGAAGTTAGCTCCTATAGCTGAGCCAATCTATGAAGAATTATCTAAGCACTTTATGGTTGATTATGATGCTTCTGGTTCAATTGGTAAGAGATATAGAAGAGAAGATGAGATAGGAACACCATTCTGTATTTGTGTTGACTTTGATACAGAAACAGATGGAATGGTTACTATAAGAGATAGAGATACTATGGAACAGATAAGAATTCCAGTTGCAGATGTTAGAAAGTACATAGAAGACAGACTAACTTTTTAAAGGAGTTTAAAATGGCAAAATACGTTTATTCATTTAATGAAGGATCAAAGGATATGCGAGACCTTTTAGGTGGCAAAGGGGCAAACCTTGCTGAGATGACAATGATAGGTCTTCCGGTTCCTTTCGGGTTCACGATAAGTACAGATGCTTGTAGAAAGTACTATGAGGATGGAAATGAAATAGATAATGCGATTATGGAAGAAGTTTTCCAAAAATTATCAGAACTTGAAGATGTGATGGGAAAAACTTTAGGTGACTCTAAGAACCCTCTACTTGTATCGGTTAGAAGTGGAAGTGTTTTCTCCATGCCAGGTATGATGGATACTGTACTTAATTTAGGCTTAAATGATGAGTCTGTAGTGGCATTAGAAAATCTAACAGAAAATAAACGATTTGCTTTAGATAGCTATAGAAGATTCATACAGATGTTTTCTGATGTTGTTATGGATCTAGATAAGAAAAAATTTGATGAAATATTTGACAGTAAGAAGAAAGAAAAGGGTTATGATTTAGATATAGAGCTTCAGCCTGATGACTTAGAGGATATCATTGAAAAATACAAAGATTTATATAGAATAGAAACTCAAACATCATTCCCACAGGATCCTAAGAAGCAACTTGTAGAAGCCATAAAGGCTGTATTTAGATCATGGAACAATCCAAGAGCTATACTGTACAGAAAATTACACAATATAGATGATAACCTTGGTACTGCTGTAAATATTCAATCTATGGTATTTGGAAATATGGGTGATGACTCTGCAACAGGTGTTGCTTTTACAAGAAATCCATCAACTGGGGAAAAGGATATTTTTGGAGAATTTCTTGTAAATGCTCAAGGAGAGGATGTCGTTGCAGGAATTAGAACACCTATGCCTATTTCTGAAATGGCAGATACGTTTCCAGAAGTATATAGCAGCTTAAATAGAGTAGCTAATGTACTTGAAAGCCATTATAAAGATATGCAAGATATGGAGTTTACTATAGAGAAAGGTAAACTTTACATGCTCCAAACTAGAAATGGCAAAAGAACAGCAAAAGCAGCAATAAAGATTGCCGTTGATCTTGAAAATGAAGGCTTAATAGATAAGAAAACTGCTATTATGAGGCTTGAACCAAATCAGATTAATCAGGTTCTTCATAGAGTTTTTGATGAAGAGGATAAAAAGAGAGTTGAAAAGTTAGGTCAAGGCCTTCCAGCTTCACCTGGTGCCGCTTATGGTAGAATCTGTTTTCATGCAAAAGATGCAGAAATAGCAGCTGAAAATGGTGAAAAAGTTATACTAGTTAGACAGGAAACTTCGCCTGAAGATTTGGCTGGAATGGTTGTTAGTGAGGGTATATTGACTTCAAGAGGAGGAATGACATCTCACGCAGCTGTTGTTGCTAGAGGTATGGGTAAATGCTGTGTGTCTGGAGCTGCAGATATCTTTATAGATGAAGATAATAAGGTTTTAAAAGCTGGCGATAAGATTTTAGATGAAACATCATTAATATCTCTGGATGGAGGTACTGGAGAGGTATTTTTAGGAGATATTAAAATTGTAGAACCTAAGCTTGAAGGTGACTTTGCTACTATAATGAAGTGGGCTGATGAATTTAGAACACTTAAAATCAGAAGCAACTGTGATAGTGAAAAAGATAGCTTAAAGGCATTGGAATTTGGTGCAGAGGGAATCGGTCTTTGTAGAACTGAGCATATGTTCTTTGAAGAAGATAGAATTAAAGATATGAGAAGAATGATTTTATCATCAGACTCTGAAGATAAGACAGCAGCCTTAAGAAGACTTCTTCCTTATCAGCTTGAAGACTTCAAGGACATATATAGAGCTATGGAAGATAGACCGGTAACGATAAGACTTTTAGATCCTCCTTTACATGAGTTTTTACCTAGTACAAAAGAGGATATTTCAAAAATGGCTAAAGCTATGAACTTAAGTGTAGAAGAAATATCTGAGAAGGTGGAGTCATTGAAAGAATTCAATCCTATGCTAGGTCATAGAGGTTGCAGGCTGGCGGTAACATATCCTGAAATTGCAAAAATGCAAACTGAAGCTATAATTAGAGCGGCCATTGAGATTTCAAAAGAAAAATCTATAGATATAGAGCCAGAAATAATGGTTCCTTTAGTAGCTACAGAAGGTGAGATGGAATATCTTAGAGATATTATAAAGACTAAAGCTGAGGAAATCATGAAGGAAAGTGATGCAAATCTTGATTTTCAGATTGGAACTATGATTGAAATTCCAAGAGCAGCTATCGTAGCAGATGATATTGCTAAACATGCTGAATTTTTCTCATTTGGAACAAATGACCTAACCCAGATGACATTTGGATTCAGTAGAGATGACACTGGTAAAATACTTAAGGAATATCTTGATAAAGGTATTTTAAAAAATGATCCTTTCCAAACGATAGATGAGGAAGGAGTAGGAAAACTAGTAGAAATGGCTGCAGAGAAAGGAAAGCTAACAAGAGCTAATATTAAGCTTGGTATATGTGGAGAACATGGAGGAGATCCTGCATCCATATCTTTCTGCCATAATTTAGGTCTACACTATGTTTCATGCTCACCATATAGAGTTCCTGTTGCTAAGATAGCAGCAGCACAGGCAGCAATAGAACAAAGTGAAATAAAATAAATGTTAATTTGTAATTAAGTTTACTTTATGAGTATTAGTGTTAATAGTTAAAGAAGCGTTGAGTAGCTATGCTATCCAAGGCTTCTTTATGGCTTTATTTATTAGAATAATATTAAAAAGTAAGGTACAAATATGATTAGAAGCATAAAGAAAATAGCTGTGAGTTTTCTATTTGTTTCAGCTTTGATGCTTGTTACCTCTTCAATTAGTTTTGAGGCATCTCATCATCATGGAGCTTGTCATCACGATCATTGTAGTACATGTGCAATGATACAAATAGGTGATATGGCAACTAACCAAATTGTAAACGATGATGATCTTAAAATAGGTGTTATACTACTAATTTTCATAGGTATCATTAAAGTTTTGGAAACAATTCATATAAATAACAGCTTAATATCGTTGAAAATAAGAATGGATTGTTAGAATGCTATTTTATATTGTATATAAGATAATGATAAATATAAGATAGGAGATTAAGATGAAAAAAATACTTTCGATTTGTTTAATACTTTTTTTAACAGTCACTACTTTTACAGCATGTTCAAGTAAAGATAATACAGATAACGGTAAAATAAAGGTTGTAACAACAATATTCCCACAATATGATTTTGCTAAAAAAATAGGTGGAGATAAGGTTGATGTTAAAATGCTTTTGAAACCAGGTGCTGAGAGTCACACTTATGAGCCTACTCCAGATGATATTAAAGATATTGAAAATAGTGATCTTTTTATCTATACAGGTGGAGAAAATGATCATTGGATAGAAGAGGTTCTCGAATCAGCATCTAAGAAAGATAGCAAATTAGAAGAAATTAAGCTTTTAGATATTGTTAAGACTCTAGATGAAGAAACTGTTGAAGGAATGGAAGAGGAAGAGCACGACCACGATCATGATAAGGACGAGGATCATGACAAGGATGATAAGCATGATGATTATGATGAAGATAGTGATCATGAAATAGATGAACATGTTTGGACTTCTCCAAAGAATGCTATAATCATCGCAGAAAAGATAAAAGATGAATTGATAGAAAAAGATAAGGACAATAAGAGCTTTTATGAAAAGAACTTTGAAGAGTTGAAGAAGGAACTAGAAAGTCTTGATAATGATTTTAGCGAAGTTGTGAAGAATGGTAAGAGAAAAACTATTTTATTTGGTGACAGATTTCCATTTAGATATTTTGCAAATGAATATGGCTTAACATATTATGCTGCCTTCTCAGGATGCTCAACAGATTCTGAAGCAGATGCGAAAACAATTAGCTTCTTAATAGATAAAGTTAAGAAAGAAAAATTACCGGTAGTATTTACAATTGAACTTTCAAGTGAAAAGATAGGAGATACGATAGCAGAGGCTACAGGAGCAGAAAAACTAGTATTTCACTCATGTCATAATTTAAGTAAAGAAGATTACGAAAAGGGCATCTCTTATGTTGAGATTATGAGAAAGAATCTTGAAAACTTAAAGAAAGCTCTAAACTAAAGAGGAAAAGATGAATGAATTAATTAATGGTAAGAATATAGCTATTTCTTACGATGGTAAAAAAATATTAAGTGGTGTCAATTTTACTTTGAATAAAGGAGAAGTTTTATGTATTATTGGTGAAAATGGAAGTGGTAAAACATCTCTTGTGAAGTCTATTCTTGGCATGAAAAAATTATCTGAAGGAGCTTTTACGGGTATATCAGATATAAGCAGAATAGGGTATTTGGCACAGAAAGATGAAATACAAAAGGACTTTCCTGCAAAAGTAAAAGAAGTCGTTTTATCAGGAAGATTAAACGATTTAGGATATAGACCTTTTTATAGAAAAAAGGATAAGGAAATAGCACTAGAGAATATTAAAAAATTAGGTATTGAGGCTATAATGAACAAATCCTTTAATGAGATTTCAGGTGGACAGAGACAGCGAGTTCTTATAGCTAGAGCCTTATGTGCTACAGGAGAAATATTGATACTGGATGAGCCGGAAGCAAGTCTAGATCCGGTTGTAACCAAAAGTTTGTTCAGCTTAATAAAGGAAATAAAAAATGACAACAATATAGGGATAGTAATAGTTTCGCATAATTTAAATACATCTTTAGATATTGCCGATAAGGTTTTGCATTTAAAAGCTTTTGGTGAAGATGAACATTTCTTTGGAAATTTAATTGATTATAAAGATAGCCCGCTTGCTAAAGGTTTTATGGGAGGTGAAATATGATTGATATTATCAAGGAAATACTTTCACAGCCTTTCATGGTGAGAGCTTTAATAGTAGGAGTCTTGCTAGCTATTTGTTCATCGTTTTTAGGTGTTAGCCTTATCTTGAAGAGGTACTCTATGATAGGTGATGGTCTTTCCCATGTAGGTTTTGGATCTTTAGCTATAGCAACGGCTATGAACTGGGCTCCTATAAGCGTATCAATACCAGTGGTGGTAATTTCTGCATTTTTCTTACTAAGAATAAGTGAGAATAGCAAAATAAAAGGGGATGCTGCAATAGCAATGATATCGGTAGTTTCTCTAGCCGGTGGTGTTATGATTATTTCGATAAGCACAGGTATAAATACTGACGTATGCAACTATATGTTTGGTAGTATTTTAGGAATGACAAAGTCTGATTTACATTTAACTATAATTCTATCAATCGCAATAATGGTAGCGTATATACTCTTATACAATAGAATATTTGCAGTTACTTTGGATGAGACTTTTACTAAGGCGACTGGTAATAGAGCGTCTCTATATAACTCTACTATTGCCATAATGACAGCCATAATAATAGTTTTAGGCATGAGAATGATGGGTGCTATGTTAGTATCAAGCTTAATAGTAATGCCTAGTTTAACAGCCATGAGAGTTTGTAAAAGCTTTAAAACTGTAATAATAAATGCAGTTGTAATCTCTGTAAGCTGTGTTTTGATAGGAATTTTTATATCCTATACGATGGCGACACCGACAGGAGCGAGTATAGTTATATGCAATTTTGCAATGTTTATTTTTTACCATATTATAAGTAGACTTAGGCTTATAAAAAAATAAAATAATTTTGGGCTGGAAGTGGAATATACTTTATATCAAGTATATTCTAAGAGCTTCCGGCCTATTTTATTGATATAAATTTCATTTATGTATATAATTAAACTATATAAGATAGGTTGACTTTAGAATAAGGGAGTACATGTATGGGATTTTTAGATAAGTTATTTAATAAAAATAGTAACGAAATTAATAAAGAAAAAAGAACAGATGAGAGAGTAGAAGATAAGGTGAAAGAGCCAAATTTAGATATAGTAAAGAAGCTTTTAGAGACACTAGAAAAAGATACTACTAATGAGGCTATAAAGATAGATATTGTTCCGTTTGCAAATACAGAAATAACAGATAGTAAGTTTGGAGGAGTCCCATATATTCCAAAGAATAGCTCTATTCCAACCGATAGAGACGGAAGACAGTTATCTTTTCTTGCACAAATAAACTGTGAGCAGTTACCAGAGAACAATATATATCCTCCAAAAGGCATGATGCAGTTTTGGATTTTAGATGATAATATTATGGGATTGAATTTTGATGATGGAACAGATGACAACTCGAAAAGAGTAGTTTATTATCAATCGATTGAAGAGTTTTATAAAGAAGATGAGATAAATCAGATATATAAGCCATTTTGTGAAGATGGTGAATCATACTTGCCGATAACAGAAGGAGCCCCTTTTGGTCTTAAGTTTAAAAAAATAGAAGAGGCAGTTACGATAACAGATTATAGATTTGAGGAAATCTTTGTTA
>CAMCQA010000055.1 GCA_945876935.1 uncultured Clostridia bacterium
ATCTTATACTCCTAATTGGAAAAACTTGTAATTCTTTACAAATTCTATGGTAAAGTTCTTCCTCCTCTTTATCTTTGGCTACACATGCCATGCAAGCACCTATTCCACATGCCATTCTACTTTCAAAACTTATATATCCTCTAGAAAACTTAGATTCAACAGCTTTCAGCATTGGAGTTGGACCACATGCACATACAAATACACTATCGTTGCTGTCTTGAGCATCTCTTAAATCATCATACGACGCATCATCATTTGCGATAGCTTCTTCATAAGCATCTATTACTGTACCTTTTGTACCGTAGCTTCCATCATCCGTAGCTACATTTACTTTAGCTCCTACTTTTTCTAAAAGATCTTTTCCAAAAATAGAAGATTTATCAGTAAATCCTATAAAAGCATATACTCTAACACCCTTAGCTACATATCTTTTGGCTAGCTCCACCATAGGAGGAACACCTACACCGCCTCCCATAAGCACTATAACATTTTCATTATCATCCATAGGATAGCCTTTTCCAAGAGGACCCATAACTGTTATGCTTTGTCCTTCTGAGGTAAGAGATAGTTTTTTAGTTCCTTCACCTACTGCCTTATATATAATAGTCACATATTCATCATCAACAGAACACAAGGAAATTGGACGTGGAAGGAAAAATCCTTCCACACCAATATTAAAAAACTGCCCCGCCTGAGTGCTTTCAGGATTTTTCCATTTGAATGTAAGCTTGAAAGTATCCTTAGCAATTTCTATATTCTCAATTATTCTACATACCATTTTATTCATATCATCCTCTTTTTAAAGGTCAGACATAGCCATAGCAGAGAAACTTCTTGCCTCAATTACACCTAGGATAGCCTGAGCTGTATCTAAAGATGTAAAGCAGCTTATATTGTTTTCTGCAGCAACTCTTCTTATCATAAAGCCATCCTGACTAACTGATCTACCTTCACTCATAGTATTAATAACATAGTTTACTTTACCATGCCTTATTATATCAAGAACGTTATTATCGCCCTCTTCAGATACTTTCTTAGCTTCAATAATATTGATATTTCTGTCATTTAAATATTTAGCTGTGCCTGAAGTTGCGTATATTCCGTAGCCTAGCTCAGAGAATTTTCTAACAATTTCATAAGCTCTCTCTTTATGTTTATCTGCAACAGTGACAAGAATATTTCCCTCCATAGGAATCTTGATACCACTTGCAATTAACGCCTTATATAAAGCTTTTTCAAGAGTAACATCACTTCCAAGTGCTTCTCCTGTAGACTTCATTTCAGGTCCTAGAGTCGTATCAACACTCTTTAATTTTCCGAATGAGAATACAGGCGTTTTCACAAAGTATCTATCTGTTTCTTCTTTAATACCTTCATTATATCCCTGAGATTCTAAAGATTCTCCCATAATACATCTAGTTGCAATTTCGCTCATGTGAACCTTTGTTATCTTACTTAATAAAGGAACTGTTCTAGATGATCTAGGGTTAACTTCAAGAACATAAACTCTTTCATCTTTATCAACGATGAACTGAATATTGAATAAGCCTTTAAATTCAAACCCTCTACCTATTTTAATAGTATAGTCTACAATCTGATCTTTTACTTTCTGTGAAATAGTAGGTGCTGGATATACTGAAATAGAGTCTCCAGAGTGTACACCTGCCATTTCTATATGCTCCATGATACCTGGTATAAATACTTTTTCTCCATCACATATGGCATCTATTTCACATTCTTTACCAACTACATACTTATCTACAAGAATAGGAGCATCATGACTGATTTCTTTAACCGCAGTCTTCATATATACCTTTAAATCTTCACTGTTATGAACTATTTCCATAGCTCTTCCACCAAGCACGTATGATGGTCTAACAAGAACTGGATAGCCTATCTTCTCAGCTATCTCCACAGCCTCTTCTACTTCAAAGGCTGTATCACCTTGTGGCTGTGGAATTTCAAGCTTTCTAAGCATAGCTTCAAACTCTTTTCTATCCTCAGCTCTATCTATATTTTCAAGTGAAGTTCCAAGAATTTTAACACCTCTATCAACTAACTTATCAGCAAGGTTAATTGCAGTCTGTCCTCCGAACTGTACAACTACGCCGATAGGGTCTTCTAGATCAATTACATGCATTACATCTTCTATTGTAAGTGGCTCAAAGTAAAGCTTATCTGATATAGAATAGTCTGTAGAAACAGTTTCTGGGTTGTTGTTAATGATGATAGCTTCATAACCTAGCTTCTTTAAAGACTTTATGCAGTGAACTGTAGCATAGTCAAATTCAACACCCTGACCTATTCTTATTGGACCTGAACCAAGTACGATAACCTTCTTTGCATCGCTCTTTATAGATTCATTTTCTGTTTCATAAGTAGAGTAAAGGTAAGGTGTATTTGATACAAACTCTCCTGCACAAGTATCAACCATTTTATAAACTGGGATGATGCCTTTTTCTTTTCTGAAGTCGTACACTTCACCTTCCTTTTGATTCCATAGACTTCCTACAAAGCTATCTGAAAATCCTCTCTTCTTAGCTTCCTTAAGGATTTCTTCATCATTAGGACTATTTTTTATTTTTTCTTCAAAGTCAACGATTGATTTTATCTTATTTAAGAAATATCTATCCATTAAAGTTGCCTGGAAAATATCTTCTATATCTGTTCCTTTTCTTATTAGAGAAGCGATTACAAACATTCTATCATCTTCACTTTTTAAAAGTTTATCCCACAGTTCTTCTTTTGATAATGCTTCTAAGTCTTTAACTAGAATATGGTCAACTTTCATCTCTAAAGATCTTACGCCTTTTAATAGAGCTTCATCGAAGGTTCTACCGATTGCCATTACTTCACCAGTGGCTTTCATCTGTGTTCCTAGGCTTCTATCAGCATTTGGGAATTTGTCGAAAGCAAATCTTGGAAGTTTCGCTACTACATAGTCAATGCAAGGCTCAACACATGCATAGCTTGTCTTTGTAACAGGGTTTACTATCTCATCTAACGATAGTCCAACTGCCACCTTTGCTGCAAGTTTTGCAATTGGATAGCCTGTCGCCTTACTTGCAAGTGCTGAAGATCTAGAAACTCTAGGGTTAACCTCTATAACATAGTATTTAAAAGAGTTTGGATCTAAGGCTAACTGTACATTACAGCCACCACAAATTTTTAAAGCTCTTATAATTTTAAGTGCTGATGCTCTCATTATTCCGCACTCTCTATCTGTTAAAGTCTGAGTAGGAGCTACTACTATTGAGTCTCCTGTATGAACCCCAACAGGGTCAACATTTTCCATATTACAAACTACGATAGCATTGTCCTTTATATCTCTCATTACTTCGTATTCGATTTCTTTAAAACCTGCTATGCTCTTTTCAATTAAGCACTGGTGAACTGGAGAAAGCTTAAGACCATTTTCACAAATTTCTTCAAGCTCTTCTTCATTATGAGCAAAACCTCCACCTGTTCCTCCTAGCGTAAAGGCCGGTCTAACAACTACAGGGTAGCCTATAGTCTCTGCAAACTTGATAGCCTCTTCGACAGAATGAACAATATCGCTCTCTGGAACAGGCTCTCCAATTTCATACATAAGCTCTCTAAACTTGTCTCTATCTTCTGCCTTTTCGATAGCATCAAGCTCTGTACCTAGAACCTTTACACCAAATTTTTCTAATATTCCACTCTTATCTAACTCTACAACTAAGTTAAGACCTGTCTGTCCACCAAGAGATCCTAAAATAGCATCAGGTCTTTCCTTATATATAATTCTTGTTGCAAATTCAATTGTTAGAGGCTCTATATACACCTTGTCTGCAACAGCTGTATCTGTCATGATTGTAGCAGGATTTGAGTTTATAAGTACAACTTCATAGCCTTCCTCTTTAAGAGACTGACAAGCCTGTGTTCCAGCATAATCAAACTCTGCTGCTTGTCCTATTACGATAGGGCCAGAACCTATAACTAAAATTTTCTTTATATCTTCTCTTCTTGGCATTCTATTTCTCCTCTCCTATCATAGCTATAAAATCTTTAAAAATATACTTTACATCGTCAGCTCCTGGTGCTGCTTCCGGTAGAAATTGAACTGAAATTACATTCTTATCTTCTGATTTCATTCCCTGAATACTTCCATCGTTTAGACCTCTATAAGTCTCAACTAAATCCAGTTTCTCAAAGCTTTCACGATTTAGAGTAAATCTGTTATTCTGAGCTGTAAACTTTACTTCTGCATCTTCACAACGAACTACTGGTATGCTGTTTCCATGGCTACCAAAAGTCATCTCTTCAACTTCACATCCTAAAGCTGCTCCTAGTACATGGTGACCTAAGCCTATACCTAACATCGGCATATTTCCTAGTAGGCTCTTAACTGTTTCTACAGTTTGAGGAATATAGTCTATTTTCCCTGGACCGCTTGAAATTACAAGTCCATCTGCTCTAAGAGCTCTCAGTTCCTCGATAGATATATCATATGGAACAACTGCTATTTCACAACCTAATTCATTAAGCTGTCTTATAAGACCATACTTAACTCCAAGATCCAAAAGAGCAACTCTTTTACCTTCTCTGTTAGGAATCTTATAAACTTTTGAAGTTGATAGCTTGCTAACTCCATCTTCTAGGTCCCTAGCTGCCTTAAGCATCTCAACAGTCTTAGTAATATCAACATCTTCATCAGCAAGAACTGCTTTCATAGTTCCATTATCTCTAAGTTTTCTTGTTATAGCTCTAGTGTCTATATCGCTTATGCCAGGAATATCTTTCAGTTTCATATACTCATCTAGGCTTATAGCTGCTCTAAAGTTACTATAAAAATCATTATATTCCCTTACAACTAGACCAAATAAGGCAGGGTTCATACTTTCAAAGTCATCTTTATTTATACCTACATTTCCTATAGCCGGGTAAGTCATCATAACAATTTGTCCAAAGTATGCACCATCAGAAATACTCTCCTGGTATCCACACATCCCCGTCTGAAATATTAGCTCTCCTATCCTGAAGTTATCACTACCAAAAGCCTTCCCTTCGTAGACTGAACCGTCTTCTAAAATCAATAATCTTTTCACTTTACGCCTCCTCATATTTCAAACTACCATTAACAAATGTTTTTTTAATCTTTCCATAACACTCAAAACCATGGAAAGGAGTGTTCTTACCTTTAGATAGGAACTTTTCTTTATCTATAATAAACTTTTCATTTAGATCAACTATTACAATATCACTCGAGAATCCCTCTTCTAGTTTACCTTTCTTATCAAATCCAAATCTCTTCGCCGGAGCAGTGCTCATCAACTCTATTAATCTTTCAAGAGATATGATTCCTTTTTTTACTAAATTTGTATAGAGAAGTGAAAATGATGTTTCTAATGCAACTATGCCAAAAGGACTTTTCTCAATTCCTCTAGCCTTCTCTTCCTCTGTATGAGGAGCGTGATCATTTGCTATAACCTCTATAGTATTATCTATAATACCTTCTAATAGAGCCTGTCTATCCTCTTCAGTTCTAAGAGGTGGGTTCATTTTATGATTAGCATCTACAACAGATTCCTCTGTTAAAAGTAGATGATGAGCTGTAACTTCCCCAGATACATCCAAACCTTTCTTCTTATACTCTCTTATAAGTTTGACACTTTCTTTAGCTGACATGTGGCAACAGTGGTATGATACTTTTGTTTTTTCCACTAACTTTAAATCTCTCTCAAGCTGCTTATATTCACATTCATTTGGTATGCCAACTAGTCCAAGCCTCTCGCTGACTTTACCTTCATTTATAGAAGAATAAGGCTTTCTATATTCGTTGTCTTCAGTATGCGCTACTATCATAGCATCATTTTTCTTAGCTAACGTCATGGCTTCTTCCATGATACTGTCATTTTGAACACCAACACCATCATCACTGAACCATCTGTATCCAGCTTTAACAAGAGCATCGATATCTACTATTTCCTCTCCTCTCTCAGACTTTGTTATACAAACATAAGGGATAACATTTATCTTTGTATCTCTATTGATAATATCTTGATACATAGCTACATGTTCTAAAGAGTCGGGATGAGGTTTTAAGTTTGGCATAGCCATAATTGTTGTAAATCCACCTGCTGCAGCTGCCTCAGTACCACTTAAAATAGTTTCCTTCTGTTCATAACCAGGCTCTCTAAGGTGCACATGAACATCCACTAAACCCGGCATTGCTAGATTTCCTTTGCAATCTATTATCTCAACTTCTTCTGCTTGGATATTATCTTCAATTTTAATTATACGATTCTCATCGAACAGAATATTTGTGGCTATTTTCTCACCATCTTTTAAAATATATACATTTTTTAAAAGCCTTAACATCTCACACCTACCTTTCATATTCACATATTTTTATTTAAAACTCTTTGTATCCAAAAGCTCTTTTTATAACAGCTTTTCTCACAAGTACTCCATTAGACATTTGCTTGAAGATTCGGCTCTTAGGAGCTTCAACTAACTCACTTTGAATCTCTACCCCTCTATTAACAGGGGCTGGATGCATCAGAATCGCATTTTCCTTCATAGCCTTGTATCTTCTTTCGTTCATACCATACGAATTTAAATACTCCTCATCTGACATGCCATGAGCCTCTGAGTGACGTTCATTTTGCACTCTTAGCATCATTACAACATCTGCCCATTTAACAGCTTCATCTATATCCATATAAGGCCAGTCTTCTCTTCTCCACTGCTCAGGTCCAGAGAATACCACTTCTCCACCTAAAATCTCTATGGCTTCTTTATTTGAAGCTGCAACTCTAGAGTGGAGTATATCACCTATTATAGCAACTTTTATTCCCTCAAAAGTCCCAAACTCTTGATATATCGTCAACATATCCAGCAAGCACTGTGTGGGATGATTACCACTTCCATCGCCACCATTTAAAATTGGTATTTCTAAACTTTCAAGCTCTTTGAAGTATTCATTTTCCTTATGTCTTATTACAACAGCATCGAAGCCTATAGCTTCAAAAGTCTTTACCGTATCGTACAAACTTTCTCCTTTTTCAACGCTCGTACCTACTGGAGAAAAATTCTCAACTTTAGCTCCAAGTTGATGTTCTGCCGATGCAAAAGAGTAGTGAGTTCTTGTACTTGGCTCAAAAAAAAGATTGGCTATTAACTTCCTTTGAGGTAGTTGCCAATCTTTATGTATATCACCAAAAACGTTCGCGTCTTCTAATATTTCCATTATTTCTTTTTTAGATAGATCCCCTATCCTTAGCAAGCTGTTTTTGTTCATTTTTTATTTCTCCGTTTACTAATATTTAAACCTTATACATTATAGCATAACGGATAAAATTTTCAAGTGTGAAAAGCCAAGTTTTTAATTATTCAAAAAAAATTTACTATAGATAAAATCTATTTCATTATTTTTCTGCACTTTTTTTCTATAGGGCATACTTCACACTGAGGGTTTATAGCTTTACAGCATCTTCTCCCATGAAATATGAGAGTGTGATGTGTCTTTGACCATCTGTCTTCAGGGATTTTCTTCATTAGAGCCAATTCTGTTTTTAATACATCCGGCTCATCTACAAATCCTATTCTATTTGAAACTCTAAACACATGAGTATCTACAGCTATTCTCTCATGAACAAAATCCACTGACATAACAACATTATCTGTTTTTCTTCCTTCTCCAGGTAAATCTATAAGAAGC
>CAMCQA010000056.1 GCA_945876935.1 uncultured Clostridia bacterium
AGGTGTTTCTTCAGACTTTAGAGATTTAGAAACAGCTGCAGCTGAAGGTAATGAAAGAGCTCAGTTAGCAATTAAGGTATTTGCTCATAAGGTAAGATTCTATATCGGTGCTTACATTGCAGAAATGAACGGTGTTGATGCTATCGTATTCACTGCTGGTGTAGGTGAAAATGATATTGCAATGAGAGATATCATCTGTAATGACTTAGGAAACCTAGGAATTAAGCTTGACTTAGTTAAGAATAAGACAAGAGGTAAGGAAACTATAATCTCAAGAGATGACTCAAGAGTTAAAATCATCCTTATTCCTACAGATGAAGAGCTTATGATTGCTAGAGATACACTAGATATTGTTAAAAAGGCAAAATAACTGTTGACAAGTATACATAAATATAATATACTATAACAGTTGTAAAACTAAAGCTAATAAATATGCAAATTTAAGATACATAAGGTTAAGGAGGTGTAGAAATGGCAGTACCTAAGAGGAAAACTTCAAAGGCAAAGAGAGATAGCAGAAGAGCTCAGAACATGAAAATGACAGCTCCTGGCCTATCAGAATGCCCACAGTGCCATGAACCAAAACTTCCACATAGAGTTTGCCCTAATTGCAATTACTATGATGGAAAGAGTGTAATGGGCGAATAATTTTAAAAGAAAACAAAAATCTCAGGCATAGCTTGAGATTTTTTTTGTCAAAATATTGAATAAATAAGGTGATTTATGGAAATTATGAAAAGAAAAAGAGCGTTGATTACAGGATCATCCAGAGGTATTGGAAAGGCTATAGCTCTTGCGCTTGCTAAGGAAGGTTACGACTGTGTAATAAATTGTAGAGAAAAGGAAGAGGAAGCCGCAGCTGTAGTATCTCAAATAAGAGATATGGGGAGACTAGCATTTTACATAAAAGCTGATGTTAGAAATTATGATGATGTTAGTATGATGTTCAGTGAAATAGAGAGACAGTTTGGATCCATTGAAGTCCTTGTAAATAATGCTGGAGTTGCTGTATCTACATTAATTCAGGATTGCAGTTTTGAAGAGTGGAAAAGGGTTATGGATACTAATGTAGATGGTATGTTTAGCTGTACTCAACACGCTTTAAAGCATATGTTAGATAAGAAGGAAGGTGTCATTATTAACATGGCATCTGTTTGGGGAATGGTTGGTGCTGCTATGGAGATTCCGTACTCCGCATCTAAAGGAGCCGTTATAGCTTTTACAAAGGCTTTAGCAAAGGAAGTTGGGTTTAGTGGTATAAGAGTAAATTGTGTTGCTCCAGGTGGAGTAGATACAGATATGCTTTCTCCTTTAAGTAAGGACATTATTGACGAAGTCATAGGAATTACACCTGCTGGAAGGCTTGGAAAGCCGGAAGAAATAGCTGATTTAGTAGCCTTCTTAGTATCTGAGAAAGGCGAATTTTTCCAAGGACAAGTTATTAGTCCAAACGGTGGGTTAATAATTTGAGTAGTGAAGATAATTTTAAAAAGCCATTAAGCATTAGCTTAATGGCTTTTTGTTTCATAACCATTTATTAAATGTGTTTTAGAAGCTCCTCTGCAATCTGCACAGTATTAGTTGCAGCACCTTTTCTGATATTGTCAGCAACTACCCAGATGTTTAAACCGTTATCTAAAGAGAAATCTCTTCTTATTCTTCCAACATAAACCTCATCTGTTCCAGCTACACTTCTAGCAAGAGGATATGTGTTGTTTGAAAGATCGTCTTGAACAACCACACCTTTGGCTTTTGAAAGAACATCTTTTACCTCTTCAATAGTAAAAGGTTTTTCAAATTCTAAATTTATAGACTCACTGTGACTATCAAATACAGGTACTCTAACTGTTGTAGCTGTAACTCTTATATTTTCATCACCAAGTATCTTGTGAGTTTCATTTATCATTTTCATTTCTTCTTTTGTGTAACCATTATCTGTGAAAACATCTATTTGAGGTATACAGTTGCCAGCAATTGGATGAGGGTAGGCATTAGTTGTATCGTTTCCAGCCAAACCGTTCTTCAAATCATCTATTCCTTTAACTCCAGAGCCAGAAACAGCCTGATAAGTTGAATAAACAATTCTTTTTATTTTGAAAGCATCGTGAAGAGGCTTAAGGGCAACCATAGCCTGTATTGTAGAACAGTTAGGATTTGCTATAATGCCTTTATTTTCTAGGATTGCTTCAGGATTAACTTCTGGAACAACTAGAGGAACCTCTTTGTCCATTCTCCATTGAGAACTGTTATCTACAACTATAACACCTTTAGAAGCTGCGATAGGTGCAAACTTTTCACTTACGCTGCCTCCTGCTGAGAATAATGCTATATCTATATCTTTATCAAAACTTTCAGGTGTAAGTTCTTCTACTATGTATGTTTTGCCTTTGAAAAGGATTTCTTTACCAGCAGATTTTGCTGAAGCCATCATATAAAGATTTTCAAAAGGAAAATTTCTATCTTCTAGTACTTTTAAAAATGTTGTACCTACAACACCAGTTACTCCTACTAAAGCTATATTTGGTTTTCTATTCATGTCATCTCTCCTTTTTTAAATAATATAATATTATACCATGATAAAGCGGTTTTAACAAGGTAAAGCATATGTATAAGGAGTAATTTTGATTAATTTCATACTAACTAACTATTTGCATTGTTAAAAAAATATTATTGTTAGATATAGGGTATAAAGTATGATATAATATACAAAATATACTATATGGAGGAAAAATGGATATTAGAATTGAAAAGATAGATGAAGCTTTATATGGCGAAAGAACAGACTACTCGTTAGAGCATAATTGGCTTTCTATACCAGAGTTAAGCAAGGATATAGATGTATTCTATGTTTATCCTGCAGCATATCTGGGACCAGAGGATGAATATTTACCTTTCAGTAAGATAGACGACGAAAATGTTATTGGCGCAGCTCATTACTTTAAGAAGATGCAAGCTAGTGCTTTTGAAGAAGTTGGAAATATTTTCATACCTCTTTATAGACAGTTTGACCCGAGAATAGCTCTTAAGTATATTGAAGCAGGTAAGTTGGATCTAGTAACTGATCTTTGGTCTAGAGATATTATAGATAGTTTTGATTACTATATTAAAAATTATAACAATGGACGAGGCTTTATTTTAGCAGGTCACTCTCAAGGAGCTAGACTTCTTAATATTCTTTTAGAAACATATTTAAAAGAAAATAAAGAAGTTTATGAAAATATGGTTGCTGCATATCTGATTGGAGACTCTGTTACTGAAGAGTATCTAAATAATAATCCTCATTTAAGATTTGCAGAATCAGCGGATGATACAGGAGTTATCATTTCGTGGAACGTTGAGATGAATGGTATTACAGCCGTTAACCCGGTACTTCAGAACGGCGCTCTATCAATAAATCCTATAAGCTGGAGAAGAGATGAACAAATAGCGGACGCTAAGGATAATTTAGGCTCTCTGTTAAAAAGAGAACCTATGGTTCCAGGAATTGCCGATGCACAAGTTAACTTAGAAAGAGGAAGTGTTTGGTGCAGCACAGTAAGCCCTAAAGATTTCCTACCACCTATGGATATATTTCCAGAAGGAACTTACCATAGTATGGACTATGCCTTCTATTACAACAACATAAAAGAAAATGCGGCGACAAGAGTAAAGAATTTTCTTAATAAAAATAAGTAATAGATAAAATTAGTTATTAGTTAATAGTAAGAAAAAAAGTCATTAAATAAGTGGAGTTTTTTATAAACTCTGCTTATTCTATGTGTGATAGTATGAACTTGTATACTAGGATATATGAGTTTTAGTAAAATATGTAAAATATAAATAGAGTAGGGAGAAAGAATTGAATAATACAACCTCAAATGCTATTTTTAATGAATTGCTAGATGATATTATAGCTTTGAGAATCATGCCAGGTGACAAGCTGAGCGAGAATAAGATATCAAGCAAATATAATGTTTCTAGAACAATTGTAAGATCTGTTTTACAGCTTTTAGAAGAGATGGGCTTTGTGTATATTAGACCGAAAAGTGGCACTTTCGTTACAGAGGTGGATCTTAAATATATAAAGTCTACGTTGCTTATTAGGCTTTCTATGGAAAAGGAGATGTGCCTTAGAATAATGGCTGATGAAAATAAGAGAATTAAACTTCTAAAAAAGCTGAAAGCAATTTGTGATGAGCAGGAAAAATATGTAGATGACGAAAGTTATATCAAAAGGTTTGCTAAGTTAGATACAAAATTTCATGAAACTATCGTAGATGGAGACTATGAGAATTATGGAAGCATGGCTAAACTTATAGAAGTCCACCTATACCATATAAGTAGATGGAGAAATATTACAGTTCTAGGTGGAATCAGCATGAGAACTCTTTTGGATGAACACAGAGCTATAGTAAAAGCCATAGAAAAAAAGGATTGTTTTGGAATAGCCGATGCTATGGATAGGCATATAAATAAAATCATGTATACAACAACCAAACTAGATGATGACTTTGGCTATTATTTTAAGTAAACAAAGGTATTATTTTACATAAATGTATTGTTTTATTTTTAACAATATACTATAATTAAGATGAGCATATATTATAAACTTGTATACAAGTATTAAGTGCTCAATAGGAGGAGAAAGTGGTTACTTTTTTAGAAAACAGTATAGGTGAAGCTCTGAGAGAAAGAGCAAAAAAAACGCCTGACAGGAAGGCTGTAATAACCAGTACGGATAGCTACAGCTGGTCTGAAATAGACGCTTTATCCGACTACATATCTAAAGATATGAAAGCTAGAGGGATAGGTATTGGCGATCATGTAGGCATCATGGGAATAAATGGTCTTGACTGGATTATTCACTTTTTAGCAGCAGCCAAAATTGGTGCGGTAAGTGTCCTATTTAATACTAGATTTAGAGACAACGAAATAAAGCATTGCATCAACCTAACTCAAATAGAACATATATATTATTCCAAGAATTTTGAAGGCTCCTCTTATAGAGAGTTTTTAACAGTATTTTTACACCCTAAGACAACTTTAAAAAATATTGTTCCTATGGATAGAACAGATAATGATTGGAAAAATATATATTCAGAAGAAAAAGAAAAAGAAAAACTAACTCTAGAAAAAGTGGATATCAATCAGACTGCTTCTATAATATTCACATCTGGAACAACAGGAGATAGTAAGGGAGTAGAACTTTCTCATTTTAGCCTAGTAAACAATGCAAGTAGTATGAAAGATATTATGGGTTGGAATGAGAATGATGTCATGTGTGTAGCTGTACCACTGTTTCATAGTTTTGGAGTAACAGGATGTATATTGTCAATGGTCTTAGCAGGGGGTGCTATGTTGTTGGTAAACTCTACTAGAACTATGGATATGTGCAAGGCTATTGAGAAAGAAAAATGCACCATAATGAATGGTGTTCCGACTATGTTCTTAGCCATGGAAAGAAATGGAGAAAGAAGACTAGTGGATATATCTTCTCTAAAGAGTGGGCTTATAGCAGGATCACAGATATTCCCACAGGATTATAGGGAAATAATGACAATGTTTCCGCATATGAACCTTCAGCCTTCTTATGGACAGACAGAAACATCACCATGCGTTACCTTATGTCGTTTAGATGACCCTATGGAAATAAAGGTAAATACCGTAGGTAGACCGATAGAAGGTGTGGAGATAAGAACATGTAGCAAGGGCAGCATTATACCAAATGGCTTTAATGTTGAAGGCGAAATACAGATAAAAGGCTACAATGTTATGAAGAGCTATATTTCTGATGAGTCATCTACAGCTGGTGTTTTCACTTCTGACGGGTGGCTTAGATCTGGAGATTTAGGCTACATAAGAGAAGATGGAAACCTTGTTGTTACAGGAAGAATAAAGAATTTAATAATAAGAGGTGGAGAGAACATATCTCCAGTAGAGATAGAAAATGAAATAAAGAAGCTTGTTGGAAATAGAGAGGTAAAGGTTTTCGGAGTTCCTACTCTTGTTTTACAGGAGGATATAGCAGCTTGTATAGAGGGCGTTGGAACTGAAAAAGAGAAGGAAGATATTTTAAACAAACTACAACTTCGAATAAGTGACTATAAGGTTCCTAAACATTTATTCTTTATGGAAACAATGCCAAGAAACAGCACAGGCAAAATCAACGAGAGAATGATAAAAGATAAGATAATCGCTGAGTTATCAGGCACTATAAGAGGTGTTAATTTAAAACATAACATAATGTAAATTACACTTATAAAGAATAATAAGTATACGATAATTATCATTATGAAAATTTGATTTGATGTACAGATATAACTGTACTTTAAATATATTCAATTACACATAATAGTTTAATTCAATTTAATGTTATTTAACTAGGAGGAAATTCAATGAGTAACAGAAACAAGCCATTGCATGGAGTAAAAGTAGTTGAACTTGCTACATTCATTGCGGCAGCAACAACAGGAAGATTTCTAGCTGACCTAGGTGCAGATGTAATCAAAATAGAAGCGCCTAAGGGAGATCCTTTAAGATATACAGCGCCAACTGAAGGAAGACCAGCTGATAAGTGGTCATTATTCCATGAAAACACTACTTGGGATTTAGAAAATGCTAACAAGAGATGTCTTTCTTTAAATATGAAAGATCCAGAAGGAAAAGAAGCTTTCTTCAAGCTTTTAGAAGATGCTGATATACTTATCACAAACTGGAGAGTTCAGGCTCTAGAGAGAGCAGGATTAGATTATGATTCACTAAAGGAAAGATTTCCTAAATTAGTTTATGGTATGATCACAGGATACGGTGAGTTTGGCCCAGATAAGGACCTACCAGGCTTTGACTTCACTGCATTTTTTGCTAGAGGTGGTTACTTAGATTCATTAAGACAGAAGGGATCTATTCCTATGAACGTTTGTCCTGGTTTAGGAGACCACAATGTAGGTATGAACCTTGCTGCAGGTGTTCTAGCTGCTCTTTATCAGGCTGAAAAGACTGGTCTTGGTGAAAAAGTAGCAACTTCTCTATTTGAAACAGCTGTTCACAACATGGGTATGATGGTTCAGGCTGCTCAGTATCCAGAAGTTGGTGTTAAATACCCAATTTCTATAAGAGAAGCTTCAAACCCTCTAAATGCTGCTTGGGAAACTGCAGATGGAAGATTCATTCAGACTTGTATGCCGGACTACAACACAGCTTATAAAACATTCATCACAGCTGCAGGACATCCAGAACTAGCTGAAGATGAAAGATACTATCCAGTAGCAAATCTTCACGCTAACAACTTAGGTACAGAATTATATGATATCCTGATGGCTAGCTTTAAGACAAAGACAGCTGCTGAATGGACTGAGATTATAACAAAGGCAGACATTGCATTCTCATTAGCTCAGAGCTGGGAAGAAATGCTAGTAGATCCACAGGCTTGGGAAAATAACTGCTACTACAAGATGACTTACGATAATGGTGCAGAAAGAACTCTAGTTAGACTACCAGTAAGATTTGCTGAAATGGGTAACCCTGAATA
>CAMCQA010000057.1 GCA_945876935.1 uncultured Clostridia bacterium
TTAAAGGATTCAGTTTTATCTTTATATGAAACCCCTATATAAACTAACCCCACAGGCTTAGTGTCACTTCCTCCACCAGGCCCAGCAATTCCTGTAACAGAAATGCCAATATCTGATGCAGATACTTCTTTCACACATTCTGCCATAGCTCTGGCTGTTTCATGACTAACGGCACCATGCTTTTCTATAATATATTTTGGTACATCTAATTCATCTATCTTTGCTTCGTTACTATAAGTTATGAACCCTCTTTCAAAAATATTTGAGCTTCCCGGTATAGAAGTTACAGCTGATGAAAACAATCCACCTGTGCAGGATTCTGCAGAACTAATTTTTAGATTTTTTTCCAAAAGCAAACTGATAACAACTTGTTGAAGACTTATATTCTCTGTTGCATAGATATAGTCACCTATCAATGCTTTAATTTCTTCTATTCTTTTATTTACAAGGAGTTCAGCTTCTTCATAGGAATCTCTCTTTGCTGTTACTCTTAGGTATACCTCTCCTAAACTTGCATAAGGTGCAATTGTAACATCATTTTGATTATCTATTAAAGATATTATCTTTTCCTCTAAGTCCGATTCTCCTATGCCTATAGTCCTAACGAACTTATAACATATAGCCTTATCTGATTGTTTCATTAAATATGGTGCAACATCATTTTCATACATAGGCTTCATTTCCCTAGGCGGACCAGGCATAGAAACTATAGTGCATATTTCATCTAAATCAACTCCATCGGCATCTAGCTGATTGTTGATAGCTTCATTTTTGATAATATCTTTTCTTTTAGCTGATAATATAAAACCAGGAGCTGTGCCGTTGTCATTGTGCAAAATGATACAGTCTTCCGGCATCATAACTTGTTTAATATTGCTTTCAGCCATTGGTTTTTCTCTCTTAGAAAAAATATTTTTCAAATACTCTAATTCTTTCTCATCTAAAACAAGTTTCTTTCCAAAAACTTTTGCTATTGTTTCTTTTGTAAGATCATCTTGAGTAGGTCCTAGACCACCTGTTGTAAGAATTAAATTACAATCTTTAAATATATCCACGATTTGTTCTTCTAACCTTGATGGGTTATCTCCAACAGTTCTATGATACAGTATATCTATACCTATGTTATTTAATTCTCTAGATAAGTAGCTAGCATTTGTGTTATCAATCTGACCAAATAACAGCTCTGTTCCTACAGCAAGTATACAGCCCTTCATTATATTCCACCTTTTAAAAATATATTTTTATTCTTATATACGTACTCTGCTCCGCTTATTATTGTAAGTATAACACATATCCATAAAAGAACCTGATCTAAAGGAAAACTATTTCCTAAAGGCCAATTATTTAGTAAAAGAAGAGGTATAGCCAACATTTGAGTTATAGTTTTCAATTTCCCTGACAAACCTGCTGCTATAACATTTCCGTCTGCTGCTGCAACAATTCTTAAACCTGAAACTATAAATTCTCTTGCCAATATTACTATTAACATCCAACCTGCTACTTTTTTATCTTCCACTAGCATAACAAAAGCTGCGATTACAATTATCTTATCAGCTAACGGGTCCATTATTTTACCAAAGTTTGTAACTAGCCCCCTCTTTCTAGCAATGTATCCATCAAGAGCATCTGTAGCAGATGCAACACAGAATAATATGGTTGCAAGAACTGTATAACCCAAGCTATAAATAACTACAAAGAAAGGAACAGCAAGCACTCTTATAACTGTTAGCTTGTTAGGTAAATTCATATTTATATCTCCCTTCCTAAAATATCATAATCGTAAGCATCATATACTTCTACTTTAATAAAGTCACCTATATTATGCTCTTTATCAGTTGAAATAATAACAGCGTTATCTATTTCTGGAGCATCGTACTGGCTTCTTCCAATATAGACTCCTTCTTCATCCTTTTCCTCTATAACCACTTCTAAAGTCTTTCCAATAAGGTTTTGATTGTGCATATTAGAAATACCCATCTGAAGATTCATTATAGAGTCTTTTCTTTTTTCTTTAATATCTTCATCAATTTGATCAGTCATTCTAGAAGCTGGTGTACCTTCTTCCATAGAGTATGTAAATACTCCTAATCTATCAAACTGAGATTCTTCAACAAAATCATAAAGCTCATCGAAATCATCCTCTGTTTCACCAGGGAACCCAACTATCAACGTAGTTCTGATAGCTATATCAGGAATTTTATCTCTAAGTTTGAATATTGTATTTTTAATTGACTCCGATGTAGACTTCCTTCTCATAGCTTTAAGAACTCTATCAGAACTATGCTGAAGAGGTGTGTCTATGTAATTGCATATTTTTTCCTCTTTTGCCATTACTTCTATAAGCTCATCTGTGATTTTATCTTCATAACAGTACATCAGCCTTATCCATTTTAGCTTATCAATTTTCACAAGCTCCATAAGCAGTTCATGAAGGTTGTATTTTCCATATATGTCGATACCATAATTAGTAACATCTTGGCCAATCAATATAAGTTCTTTTACTCCAGAGTCTGCAAGGTAGTTAGCTTCTTCCACAATCTCTTCAATTTTTCTAGATCTGTAAGGCCCTCTAATGCTAGGTATTACGCAGTATGTACAATGATTATCGCAGCCCTCAGAAATCTTTATATTAGCAGAGTATGCGTTTTCATCAAGCTTTCTCTTTCTAGGGTGCATTTCTTTTTCATATAAGCTGACATGCTTCTCTCTTAAGCCGTCTTTATGATTTGACAATATTTCAGGAAGCCTTTCATATTCGTTTACACCTATGAAAATATCCACTTCTGGAAGCTCTTTATAAAGCTCATCCGAGTATCTTTGAGATAAACATCCGCTGACTATAAGTGTAGCATCTTCTACTTCTGTCATTTCAAATATTTTGTCTATAGATTCCACCTTAGCATCATTGATAAATCCGCACGTGTTAACCATTATTATATTAGCATCTTGAGGACTTTCTATGATATCATATCCAGCATCCTCAAGAATCCCTGCTGCCATTTGGCTATCGTTAAAGTTCTTAGGACAGCCAAGGGTCTCTATGTAAACTTTATTCAAATTTTACTCCTCTACATTTTTACTAGCTAGGTATTCTTCTAAGCTCATATTAACACTTCTAGGCTTAGAGCCATCTTGCTTGCCAATAATACCCATCTCTTCCATTTGATCAACTATTCTAGCGGCTCTATTGTAACCAATTCTAAATCTTCTCTGCAGCATAGATACAGAAGCCTGCTCAGCACCTAATACAAGCTCTATAGCATCCTCTAATAATTCATCTCCATCCTCACTGCTTCTATCTATTTTGCCACTATCGATTTTAGAAATAACTTCTGTATCGTACTCTTCTTCAGAGCCTTGATTCTTCACAAACTCTATAATCTTATGAACTTCTTCATCCGATATGAATGGACCTTGAATTCTCATCGGTTTATCCATGTCCTGAGCTTTAAACAGCATGTCACCATTTCCTACAAGCTTCTCTGCTCCAGCCATATCGAGTATAGTTCTAGAATCTACCTGTGACGATACCATGAAAGATATTCTTGAAGGAATATTTGCTTTTATCAAGCCAGTTACAACATCGACTGACGGTCTTTGCGTTGCAACTATAAGGTGCATACCTGCAGCTCTTGCTAACTGTGCCAATCTTGCAATAGCCTGTTCAACTTGGCTGCTAGCCACCATCATAAGATCAGCTAACTCATCTATGATAATAACAATCTTAGGAAGCGTTATTCCATCTTCTTCTTTCTCTACTATTGAGTTGTATGATTTAATATCTTTAACACCTTTTGATGTGAATTTCTTATATCTTTGCATCATCTCTGATACTGCCCAGTTAAGGGCTGCCGCCGCTTTATTACTATCTGTTACAACAGGTATCAACAGATGAGGTATACCGTTGTAGTTTCCTAATTCTACCATCTTAGGGTCTATCAAAATCAATTTCACCTGATCTGGGGTAGCTCTATAAAGTATGCTTGAAATAATAGTATTAATACATACGCTCTTACCTGCTCCTGTTGCACCTGCTATAAGCATATGAGGCATCTTTGCCAAGTCTGCTATAACTGGTGTTCCTGAAATATCTTTTCCTACAGCAAAAGCAAGTTCAGATTTATTTTGTGTAAAGGCTGAGCTTCCTATTATATCTCTAGCTGTTACCATCTCCCTTACATTATTTTCAACTTCTATTCCAACTGCTGCTTTTCCCGGTATAGGCGCTTCTATTCTTATGCTCTTAGCTCTTAGATTCAAAGCTATGTCATCGGCTAAATTTACTATCTTAGATACCTTGACACCTATCGCAGGCTGAATCTCATATCTTGTGATAGAAGAGCCCTTAGTAACGTTTATTACCCTTGCATCTACATTAAAACTATTTAGAGTATTTTCTAAAACAGCTATATTGTTTGTTAACTCACTTCTATCATCTGATTTTGAAGTAGAGGTTTTGGACATATTTAAAAGACTTAATGGTGGCAACTTGTATGTTGAAGCTTGCTTGCTATAGTCTTCGCTTATATCTATGGAAACTTCTTCAATATCCTTTTTACTAGACTTATTTTTAGATGTCTTTTCTAAAGTTGCAGTCTCATCTATCTCTTTTTCATTTACAATATCATTTTCATTTAAAACAGGATTATCTTTACCTATAGAAATATCTTCAATAAAGTTTGCTGCATTTTCATTATTATCTCTATTGGCTATATCATAAGGATTATCTCTATATGTAATATATTCTGGAGAAAACTTTTTATCCTTATTTTCATCGGACACACCGTAATTTTCATCATTCTTAGCAATATCCATAATATTACTTTTTGAAGATTTTTTTCTGGCTTTTACTGGTGATTTTTCATAGAGCTCGTCACTTGTATATCCTTCATTTTGTGCAGTTTCTCTTTCTTCTCTTCTCTTTCTTCTCTCTTCTGTTATAGTATCTAACTTTTTCTTACTATCTTCTTTCACTTTTGAATAAGGTTTATTTAAAGTAAGCATAATAGAAATTAGAAGAATTATTACAGAAACTAAGTATAACCCAGCTTTACCTATAAGACTAACTATACCCTTAGCAAGATACGAGCCTATAATTCCACCGCTCTCAAGCTTTACACTATAATTGTATATATCTTTAAAGTTATACTGATTTATCTCAATGCTCTCTACAAAGCGCTCTGCATTTATTATATCAATTGTTAAGAATATTATTCCTATCAAAATAGTCACTTTTAAATTAAGCGGCTTTGTTACCTTAGCAAAAATTAGAATACTGTATATTATAAGCATATAAGGTAGTATGAAGCTTCCTAAACCAAACAAACCTTTAAATAACTGAGATATTAATCCGCCTATAGCTCCAGCCCATTCGGTATGCATAGAAATAGCTAAAAACACACCTAAACCTAGCAATAAGATGGCGAAGATTTCATCTTTCATCCTATTGCTATTTTCATCTATTTTTCTATTGTTCTTCGAAACTTGTGCCTTTGCTCTACTATTTCTTTTTTTTATATCTTTCTTTGCCATTTTAAACCTTAAGTCAATAAATCTAAACTTTTATGCTAAAAATATTCCGTATATCAGTGTCATTACTCCTAATATGAACGTGTAAACTGAGAAAGTAAAAAGCTTTTTATTTGAAACTAACTTTATCATAACCTTTATGGCTAGTAAACCAAATATAGCTGCAACGATCATACCTATAATCATAGGAAGCCAAATTGAACTTGGAATACCTGCCTTTATTGCCTTAGGAAGTTCTAACACTACTGATCCTAAAATTGATGGTATAGAAATTAAAAATGCAAACTTAACAGCAAACTTTCTTTCTAGACCTGTAACTAATCCACCAAACAAAGTGGATCCTGATCTTGAAACTCCAGGTGCAATAGCTAACCCCTGCATTATACCTACAAATGCAGCATTTCTAAATAAAGTTCCTTTTTCTTTTTTACTACCATTGCCCATACGCTCTGCTACAAAAAGTATAATACTTGTTATTATAAACCCGCATCCTATAGCAGATAGAGATCCGTAGAATTTTCCAAATACATCTTCAAATAATATCCCTATAACAGCTGTTGGTATTGTAGCTGTAATGATTAAGAAGCCAAGTTTTCTAGTAGGATTCTTAGTTATCTGCAATCCTTTTCCAGAAAATAAATCTTTAAATACTTCGCCTAGCTCTAGGATAAGTTCCCAAATATCTTTCCAGTAAACTATGAAAACAGAAACTAAAGTTCCTAAATGAAGCATTACCGAGAAGAATAGTACTCTATCTCCATCTATTTCAAAGAAATATTGTAGTAATGCTAAATGTCCAGAACTGCTTATAGGTAAAAATTCACCTAGCCCTTGAACGATTCCTAAAATAACTGCCTGAAGTATTGTAAGACTTCCCATAGTTTCCTCCTAAAATTTCATTTTAACCTTATAAATTATACCACAAAAGCTATGAAATTTCATTATTTACATGGCTCCAATTAAAATAGAGGTCATATTAAAATACAACCTCTTCAATCAAATATATTTCACAATGTAATATAAGCCTATTAAAAGTAAAATATATCTTCAAATTTTTTGTCAAAAACTATTGCCAGAACTAGAGCTAGCTTTGCACTTGGTGTATACTGTCCATTTTCTATTGAACTTATAGTATTTCTTGAAACTCCAACTGTTTTTGCCAGTTCTTGCTGTGACATATTGTGTTCTTTTCTTACTTCTTTTAATCGATTTTTAAGTTCTAATTTATCTTTTCTCATAGTGTAAGCCCCAAAAACTCCTGTCTTATATATAAAATCATTATAATTACTAACGTTATAGAGAAAAATATAAATGATACTAATGTACTCTTTTTCTTTTCCCTAAGATAACATGATAACTCTCGCCCATGCTCAAATAAAAATAAAAGTATTAGGTAATTATATGTTTTTTTCTCATATATGAGAGACAAAATCATAAATACCATCATTCCAACCATCATAAAAGTGGTACCTAAACTTTTATCATCCAAAAACTTTTTTTTTTCACCTTCGTCTTTTTCTTTT
>CAMCQA010000058.1 GCA_945876935.1 uncultured Clostridia bacterium
AAAGAAAAGAAATAAAACAACTGGAGAATTAAGAGCATAGAATGTTAGCTTCCAAGCAGAAAAAGGACATTTTCTTATCTTTGGTTTTCGCAGCCTGAAATTTTAGCATTTGCCAGTGAAGAAATTGCAAAGATAAGACCTAAGCCAAGCAATTTCAAGATAAATGCAAATGAAAAATTATATAGGCCTCTCAAAAGAAGAACGAAGTATATCAAATAGTAATTAAAAAACACAATATATTTATATTTTATATCAATAGTAAAGTTTAGGAGGAAAAAAATGGTATTAGTAGATTTAAAAGAAGATAATAAGTGGATAAATTCTCGCTGGATCGTAACATATAGAATAGGATGGGAGCAGATGCTAAAAATTTGTGCCTTTGCTTCTAATGACTATGACATGTTAGAGATATTAGTAGATAAAAAGCAAGTCTCAGAGAGAGGAGAAGATATTTTTAAATTAGCAGAAGCAGGTAGCCTTACTTTTCGTGGACTATCTTCAATAATAGGTACACCTATTATGATTACACTTTATAACCAGACTGACTTTGCAGATGTTAGCGTTGCTATGGCTACAGAGGAGTTTTCTAAAGCGGACTATGAAAGTTTCAATAAATCATTGGCACAGTATCTAACTAGTATTGAGATGGCAATGCTTAGATAACTATAGTAATAAAATCTTCTTTTTGATTAGTTAAAATGAAGATGAAATCAAATGGAGAATAATATGAAAAAAGGGTTACTAGTGATGACCTATGGAAGTCCGGCTGATTATACTTTTGAGGGCATAGGAGAGTTTTACACAAATATAAGAAATGGAATAAGACCTGACGATAATGAGATTGAAGAACTTTTTGATAAATATAAGATTATAGGATCTTCACCATTACAGTCTATTACAAAGGAAACAGTAGAAAGACTAAAAGGTATATTAGAAAAAGAGTTTAATATATACTATGCATACAAGTTTTCAGATCCCAAAATACAGGACACAATATTAAAAATGGAAACAGATGGTATTGAGGAGTGCTTGTGTTTAGTATTGGAGCCACATTACTCAATGTACTCATTAATGGGATATGAGAGCTTTATCCATAGCGATAAGATAAAGTTTAACATTATACCGTCTTGGCATAATGAAGAGTTTCTTATAAGATATTGGGCTGAAGAAATAACAGATAGAATTAAAGTTATTGGAAGTGATGATTACGAAGTTATTTTTACTGCTCATAGCGTTCCAGATATAGCAAAGGAATATGATGATTCATATATTGACCAGATTAGAGAAACTACTGAAGAAATTATAAAGAAAATACCTATAGAAAACTTAAAATATATTCAGGTGTGGCAGAGCGAGAGTCAAAACGGTATGGACTGGATAAAACCTGATGTATTAGAATATATAAGAAATAAAAAGGAGCCTAGAAAAAACTATATATTTGCTCCAATAGGCTTTATAAGTGATCATATAGAAACTTACTACGATATAGATTTCGAATGCAAAACTCTTTGTGATGAACTGGGAGCAGATTTTCATAGAATTCAGATGCCTAATAATGATGACAGGCTTATAGAGGCTCTTGTTAGCGTTGTTAGAAAGAATGCAGATAAAGAATATAAGCTATATACGAGAGAAGAGGAACATAAAGATAATCAAAGTTCTGATGATCTTAAGATGCCATTCTTTGTTAAAAAGCTTATTGAGAAAAAAGGAAAAGAAAATGTTAAAATGCCTGAATATGTTCGAAAGATGTTGATTAAGGCAGGTAAGATTAAAGAATAGAGAAACTGTAATATAGTTATGGATATAAGTTTAAAAGAAGACATTTTGGCTATGCTCAGCGTGGCTAAAGATAGATATTATTACTCATTAGGAGAAGATGATTTTTCAAAGGAAATAGAAAAATTAGATTCAGAATATCTTACTAAATACTATTGTTTGCAAAAAAGTATAGGTAGAGATAGCTTTGTATGGGAAGTGGAAAAAAAGTTAGATTTGCTAGCAAGTACTGCTGATTTTCACAATATATTAAAAGATTATGATTTTAGCGAGAGTAACAGTATACTTATGAGCATCCTAACCAGAGAACTTGATATTAAGACTCTTAGAATGATATATCATAGGCTAAATGCTGTTGCTATATATGAAGAATATGGATCTTTAGATAAAGCGAAAGAGGATGAAGATATATATGAGGATGTTTGCATTCTCACAAGGATAGAGAATATCGTGAAAAATGGAGATTTCTTAGATAGTTTACCTGCTGATGAAGAAGATGTCTTTTCTGTTTCAAGAAAAGACATAGGTATAATAGGAAATCAAATAAATGATAAGTTATTTAAAGAATAAAAAAAGGAGCATAGCTCCTTTTTTATTTTTGTATTTTTAAAATTTAACTGATGTAACCTTGTGTGGATTCCAGAATGTAGGAAGGAACACGATTCCAACTGTCATAAATCCAAGTCTTCCAACAACCATTAAAAATGATAGGAACACTTGTAGGAAAGGATGAAATACTGCGTAGTTACCGTCCATTCCTATAGAGCCAAAACTTATTCCGCTATTTGATATAACCCCTATAGCAGCACTGAAAGTAGACTCTATATCAAGATTTTGGAGACTTAGAATAATAGTGCTAATAAGTATAGTTGCAAAATACATAAATGCAAATGTAGTTACTGATGATACCATAGGTGCACTGATGATACTGTCTCCAACTTTAACATTTTTTACAACTCTAGGATGTATTCTCTTTGTAAAACCTCTACTTATTAGCTTCCATATAATAAGTAGCCTCATGACCTTGAAAGATCCTGTTGTGGAAGCTGAGCAACCGCCTATAATCATTAAAGATATTAAAATGAATATGGAAGGGCTATTCCAAAGAGTGTAGTTGCTTATTGCAAAACCAGATGTTGTGGCAAATGAAGATACCTGGAAGAAACTATCTTCCATAGATTGCCATAGGTTTGCATGACCATCCTTGTAAAGTAACAAGCCTATAATGACTGTTGATACTGCGATTATTAGTATGAAAGCTCTAAGTTCTATATTTTTCTTTATTTCAGAATAATTTTTCTTTAAAAGATGAATATATAGTACAAAACTCAAACCTGATAATACTGATAGCACCGATACTCCAAACTCTATATAAAAGCTTCCATAATATGAAATTCCTTCAGTATGAAGAAGAATACCTGCCGTGCTACTAGTTGATAGAGCTAAGATAAAAGCGTCAAATAGGGGAATGTTACCAACAGCAAAGTAAATCAGAGCTATTAAAGTAAGACCTAGGTATGTGATAACTATATACCTTATTATCTGAGATAGTCTTGGAGCAATCTTATTTAAGAATGTGCCATGAGACTCTGCAGTAGCAATTTGCTGATCACCAAAGCCTAAAAGAGGAATTATCGATATGATAAAAACAATTATTCCTAGACCACCAACCCAGTGCTCAAGGGCTTTCCAAAGAATTAAACTCTGATCCATGGAAGGCTCGTAAAAAACAGTGGCGCTGGTTGTAGTTAGACCTGCTGTAGACTCAAAGATTGAATTTATAAAACTAGCGTCAGAAATACCTATGTAGTAAGGAACTGCTCCCGAAATACAGCTAGTTGCTATTATGAGAAAAAGTAGCATGTACACATGTCTTATGTTATATCTTCTTTTATGTTGTTTTGGAAAGAACCTTCTTATACATCCTCCAGCAAAAAGATATGATGTAATAGGGTAAAGAAAGCCTCTAATCATAGTTTCATTATTATTTTTTATTGCGATAATAAGTGATGGAATCATTAGAAGCGCCATAAATATTAAGGTTTCTCCAAATACTCTAATTAGATTCTTTTTATCTAAATTCATAGTACCTCCTAGTGATTATGATTCCAAAACTTTCTCTTAAATATCATTAAGAGAGTAAATACTTCCAGTCTGCCTGCTATCATCATAAAAGACATTGCAAGCTTAGAGAAGTTTGAGAATATGCTAAAATTCTCCGTAGGGCCAAGTTGAGCAAAACCGGGACCTATATTTCCAAGACAGGAGAATGAAGCACTGACATTTGTTATAAAGCTGTATCCATCAAAGGATAGTATGAAAGTACCTAGCATTCCAAGCCCTAAAAAGGCGAATATGAAGCTGCTTATATTGGAAATAATATCATTTGTAAGCTGCTGGTTATTTATTTTAACCTTCATAATTACATTAGGGTGAAGTCTCATAACGATAGACCTCTTTATTATTTTAAGAAGTACAAGTATTCTTATTACTTTTATCCCTCCACTTGTTGAAGAGGAAGAGCCTCCTATGAAAAAGAGCATAAATAAAAGCATCTGACAGAATGTAGGCCAAAGAGTGTAATCGTAAGTTCCAAATCCGGTTGTACTTATAATTGAAGCATCCTGAAATGCTGCATATCTTATAGATGTAAATATGGAATCATAAGTTCCATTTAAATATAGATATGTACTGATAACTGCAGTTGTTGAGAAAATTATAAATATGTAGAATCTCCACTCAGCATCTTTGTAGAATGTTTTTGGACCATTCTTAAATGCGATGAAGAACAAGTTGAAGTTCATTCCAGCAATTATCATGAAAATTGTTATTACAAAGTCTATATAGCTACTATCAAAATGGGCCACACTAGCATTGTAATTTGAAAATCCTCCCGTTCCAAGGGTAGAAAAAGAGTGACATAAAGCGTCAAAGAAATCCATTCCTCCAAACATTAGAAGGATAGTCTCAATGCCAGTAAACACAGTGTAAAGAATATACAGATATCTAGATGTATCTGATAGCTTAGGAACTATCTTAGATAAAGTAAGACCTGGTACCTCTGCTGCTGCTATCTGCTGACCTTCAACTCCTATTGCAGGAAGTAGAGCCATCGTAAATACTAGTATACCCATTCCACCTAGCCAATGGGTGAAGGCTCTCCAAAGAAGCATTGCTTTTGGAAGAGCTTCTATATCTTTAAGTATAGTTGCGCCAGTTGTACTGAGGCCTGAAGATGTTTCAAAGAATGCATCTATAACATTAGGTATATCTCCTGATATTACAAAAGGCATACAGCCTATAGCCGCACAAAGTATCCAAGATGAAGATACAATAAAAGCTCCATCTCTCATTTTAAGTCTATTATTCTTTATATTTTTTATTCTCATGAAAAGAAAGCCTAGAACCATAGATGCCAGGCTTACTATTGAGAAGGAGATAAGACTTTCTTTCTCTCCGTATATTATTGCTGTTACTGCAGGCAGTAACATTGAAAAACCAAGTATACACAATATTGAACCAAAGATTTTAAAGGAAACCTTGTAATTTATGTCCATGTGAAAAACCTTTCATTTTTAGATTGATATGAAACTAGGCAATAGTGTATTTAGCCATTTCTGCCATCGATGTTAGAAGTGAGAATATTAAAACTCTATCTCCTTCTCTTATGATAGTGCTTCCGTTAGGGATGATAACATCGCCTTCTCTGTGTATAGCACCTATAAGAACTCCGCCAGGAAGTTTAAGCTCCCTTATTGGCTGGTTAACTATTTTCATTCCCTTTGAAGCAACTATTTCAGTTATTTCAGCCTGTCCTTGAACTAGCTGATTAGAAATAATCTTTTTCTTCCCTTGTATCAGTTTACTTATGTTACTTGTAACGATATCGATTGGGTTAAGAGCCATGTCTACCCCTAGGTTAGAAACAAGCTCAGTGTATATACCTCTGCTTACTTTTGCTATTACATCAGGAATTTTGTACTCTTTTGCCATAAGTGCTAAAAGAAGATTATCTTCATCATATCCTGTGGCAGTTACAAATCCATCCATATCTGAGATGCTTTCATCTTCAAGAAGCTGTCTATCTGTACCATCTCCATTTAGAATCATTACATTTTCAAGCTTTTCAGCTAGATATCTACATCTTTCCATATCTCTTTCTATTATTTTAACTGCAACACCAAAGTCAGCAAGTCTTTTTGAAAGGTAAAGGCCAGTTTTACCACCACCGA
>CAMCQA010000059.1 GCA_945876935.1 uncultured Clostridia bacterium
AAATTTATAATGAAGGCAGTGAAAAAGTAAATGTAAATGATAATATTGAGTTCGTTGGTAAATGGAGACATACTAGAGGGTATATAGTTTCAATCACTCATGAAAGTATTACAGAAGGTAAAGTTTTCCCATTTGAAGAACTTGCTAAAAAAGCTTTGGTATCAGCAATACCAGACAGATACTTAGAAGAAGGCGGAAATGGAACATTTAGAACACCACTTTTCCGTGATATTAAAGTAGATGATGGAACATGGTTATATCTAGATAGAGATACTGAATGGACTGTTAAGAACATTAGAGAAGATAAAAACTTTAAAGCTAGATGGCAGTTTGTAGGAAATGAACCAGATGATAATCCGGGAACTGATAATCCAGGAACAGACAATCCAGGAACAGACAACCCAGGAACAGACAATCCAGGTACAGATAACCCGGGAACAGACAATCCAGGTACAGATAACCCGGGAACAGACAATCCGGGAACTGATAACCCGGGAACAGACAATCCAGGTACAGACAATCCAGGTACAGATAACCCGGGAACTGATAACCCAGGTACAGACAATCCAGGAATTGATAATCCTTCTGATGACGAAAAGCCTGCAGATTCTGATGAGCCTAAGGATGACTCAACTACTGACAACAAAACTACTGATAAAGTAGAAAAAGAGAAGAAAAAGAAGGTTCGTAATAAGACAGGTGACGCAACAGAACTTGACTTATTGCTAAGTGCGATGGCATTAGCAGGCTTAATGAGCGGGGCTCTTGTTATTCGTAAGAGAAAAGAAGACTAAATAACTAAATCCATCTCTTTAAGAGGTGGATTTTTTTATAGGAGATAAAATGAAAAAACATAATGAAATATTAACTATTATTAAAGAAAGATTTGAGAATAATATAGAGCGTCACCCAAATATATCTTGGTCAGATATAGAAGATAGTATATTGAAAAATAATAATGTGCTCGATATTATTATTAAGTTAGAGAATGATGGAGGGGAGCCTGATGTTATAAGCTTTCCAAATGGTAAAATTGCTTTTGTTGATATGGTGAAAGAAAGTCCTAACAGGAGAAGTTTTTGTTACGATGAAGATGCAAGGATAAAAAGAAAAAAATTTCCACCTGAAAACTCTGCATGGGGATATGCAAGAGCATTAGGCGCTAGATTGATAAATGAGGAAGAGTATATTTATATACAGAGCCTTGATGACTTAGATTTGAAATCATCATCATGGATAGATACACCTGATTATATACGAAACCTTGGGGGAGCGTTGTTTGGAGATAAAAGATATAAAAGAGCGTTTATATACCACAACGGTGCAGATAGCTATTATAGCTCAAGAGGCTTTAGGTTGTGTGTTGATATAATAAAATAAAGCTAGATGAATGTTAATGAAAGCTAAGGGTGAATAGTTTATGAAATTGACAAGAAATTACCTGTAATTTATAATTGTAAAGGATAATTTAGTTGATAAAAAGGAAAGTTATAACCGTAGACTATGAATAAGTTAGGATTGAAGCAAACTATACTTATAATATTTGTCATTGTTTGGCACATATTTGCTATGAGTGATTTGTGGGAACATCGATGGCTTGGCGGAAGCGTTAAGCTGATAATTGCTTTGATAGCGATTATCATATACTCAGATGTAGATAGTCTAAAAGATTAGCGATAAAATTGGTAAAACAGATATTGGCCCTCATTACTATATGTTAGTAATGAGGTTTATTATTTCACAGGTGCTATTTAATGGTTCTAGTCTCATATTGTGTATTGATATGACATAAACCTAGGCTAATATGTGGAAAGATTCTCATAAATTTGGTAAAATATAACAATATAGCTAAAATTTGGAAGGAGTGATGTTTAATGTCAAAAGACAATAAAACTTTTTATATTACGACACCTATATATTATCCTAGTGCTAACTTGCATATAGGGCATACTTACTGTACAGTTATGGCAGATGTAATGGCGAGATTTAAAAGAGCCACTGGTCATGATGTAAGATTTCTTACAGGAACAGATGAACATGGTCAGAAGATTCAGACTATCGCCAATGAAAAAGGTGTGAGCCCACAGGAATATGTAGATGACGTTGTTAAAGGCATAAAGGAACTATGGGAAACTATGGAAATCTCATATGATGACTTTATTAGAACAACAGAAGATAGACATAAGGAAAGAGTACAAAAAATATTCATGCAGCTTTACGAAAAGGGCGATATTTATAAAGGAGAGTATGAAGGTTGGTACTGTACTCCTTGCGAGTCATTCTGGACGGATAGTCAGCTAGATGAAAACAAAGGTTGTCCAGATTGCGGAAGACCTGTGTCTAAGGAGAAGGAAGAAGCTTACTTCTTTAGATTAAGCAAGTATTCTGATAGACTTTTAGAACTGCTAAAGGATGAAAAGAGAAACTTCCTTCAGCCGGAAGCTAGGAAAAATGAGATGATAGCATTTATTGAGCAAGGTCTAGAGGATTTATCTATTTCAAGATCTTCTTTTGATTGGGGTATTCCAGTCCCTATTGATGAAAAGCATGTTATCTATGTATGGCTTGATGCACTATCAAACTACATAACAGCTTTAGGATATCCGGATAAGGATGGGGAACTTTATGATAAATACTGGCCTGCAAGTTTCCACTTAGTTGGAAAAGAAATTGTTAGATTCCATACTATTATTTGGCCTGCAATGCTGATGTCAATGGATATTCCGTTGCCTGAGCATGTTTTAGGACATGGATGGCTTCTGATAGATGGTGGCAAAATGAGCAAATCTAAGGGTAATGTTGTAGACCCTGTAAAGCTAATTGAAAGATATGGTGTGGATGCTCTGAAGTATTTCCTATTGAGAGAATACACTTTTGGGCAGGATGGTAACTACACTAGTGAGATTATGCTGAAAAGATTGAACTACGATCTTGCTAATGACCTTGGAAACCTAGTTAGCAGAACAGTTTCTATGATAGATAAATATTGTGGTGGAGTTGTTCCAAAGGTTGGTGTCGGCACAGATACTTTTGCACTAGAGCTTAGAGATATAGCCCTTTCTAGAGCAGAAAAAGTTGAAGAAGAGATGGATAACTTCAAGTTTAATAATGCCCTTGAAGAAATATGGATTTTAGTTAGAAGAGCCAATAAGTATATAGATGAAACTATGCCGTGGGTTCTAGCGAAAGATGAAGCTAACAAGTCTAAGCTTGATGAGGTAATGAGGAATTTAGCAGAAGCTCTTAGAGTAATTTCTGTTCTTCTTTATCCTTTCATGCATACAACTTCAAGTGAAATGAGAAAGCAGTTAGGTCTATCTGAAGATATTAACTGGGAAGATGCTAAGAGTTTTGATATGATTGGTGGAGAGCAGGTTCAGAAGGGCGAGCCTATATTCCCAAGATTAGATATAGATAAAGAGCTTGAAGATATGGAAAAGATGAAGGCTGAATCACAAGATAGTTCTGAAGAAAGTGTGGATCTTGAACTTAAAGATGAAATTCAGTTTGATGATTTTGCCAAAGTTGATTTAAGAGTAGGAACTATTTTGGAAGCAGAGAAACACCCTAAAGCAGACAAACTTCTTGTATTCCAGGTTCAGTTAGGTACAGAAAAGCGACAAATTATATCAGGAGTTGCTGATATTTATAAGCCTGAAGATTTGGTTAATAAGAAAGTTATTGTTGTTGCTAACTTAGCTCCAAGAAAGCTGAGAGGACTAGAGTCTAAAGGTATGATTCTGTTTGCAGATAATATTGTAGATGGTAAAGAAACGCTTGAGCTTGTTACTACAAATGCAGATGATGGAAATGCTGTAATGTAGAGATAGATGTTCTTAGAAAAATTTAATACAAAAAAAGGAGGAGAGCAAGAAATGAATATTTCTTGCTCTCTTTTGAAAAAACTTAAAAATAGTAGTGCGATACTATATTAAGGTTCAAGCACATTTCAGTTTATCTTTGAAATTTATTTTTTTACGAATTCAGGGTTTCTCTTTTCTAAGAAAGCCTTCATTCCTTCTTTTTGATCTTCTGTTGCAAAGCACTCTGCGAACATTTCTATTTCTAATCTTGATGCTGTTGACATATCTAGATTGTAACCGTCGTTAACTAGAGTCTTGCAAAGTCTTACTGCTACTTGAGCTTTTGAAGCTATCTTCTGAGCAAGTTCAACACAAGTATCTAGAAGAGCATCAGCAGAAACAACCTTTTCTACTAATCCAATTCTAGCAGCTTCTTCTGCACCGATAATATCAGCAGTGTATATTAGATATTTTGACATTCCTTTTCCAACAAGTCTTGAAAGTCTTTGAGTTCCACCAAATCCAGGAGTTATTCCTAGACCAACTTCAGGCTGACCAAATTTAGCCTTTTCAGAAGCTATACGGATATCACAAGCCATAGCTAGCTCGCATCCTCCGCCCAATGCAAAACCGTTAATTGCCGCAATAATTGGTTTTTCAATAGCTTCCATGTAGTTCATAAGTTTGTGACCTAAAAGACCCATTTCTCTTCCTTCTAGCATTGACATTGTGCTCATTGAAGCAATATCAGCACCAGCAACGAAAGAACGTCCTTCTCCAGTTAGAATTGCAACGTCTGCATTCTCATCTTTTTCAAACATGCTGAATGCTTCATAAAGCTCTTTTAATACCTGAGGATTAAGAGCATTTAGAGCTTCAGGTCTGTTTACTGTAAGATAAGCTAAGTTTTCTTTCACTTCATACTTTATAGTTTCAAACATAGTATTCTCTCCTTGACTCCGATATAACAAATTGATAAATATATAATATTGTTATTATTTTAACAATATATAACTAAATTATAACATGCCTAAAAACTTTGTCAACTATTTAACAGGCATTTTTTATTTTTTCTAAGGATGTTCTGAGGCTAGGCACAAGTAAAACTATCGTGATTATAGCTCCTTCTGCAACCATGTAGGAAGCATTATATACACCTGAGTAAAGTAATGTGTTCCAACCTTCCGGAGTGTAGCTAGCGAAGAAGATTACTCCTGATAAGAAAGAGCAGAAGAATCTTCCTAATATTCCCACCCATACACAAGCAAATATGCTGTACTTTCCAGATTCTCTAAAAATTGAACCTAAAGATAAGGCGCCGAAAGCTAAAGGATAATCTAAAAGTAGTTGCACAGGATGAACGATATAAGGATTTAGAAGAAGATTTAAAAGCCCCACACTTATGCCGACAATAAGGCCTATTCTAATATTAAAGAAGTATCCTGCAAGTATTATTGGTAACATAGATACGAGAGTAACTGAACCTCCATAAGGTGCGTTAAATAATACTATATAGCTAAGGACTGTAGATAGAGCAACAAGTAAAGAAGATACGGATATTTCTTTAGCTGTTAGCTTCTTGTTTTTGTTAGATAAAATAATGCTAGCGAAAAGAGCTAGAATAATTAAGATAAGCACAATCTGACCAGATGTAGATTGAAAGAATTCTTGTAGATTCATAAAATCCTCCTTATATTTATAAAATGTAAATTAACGATATATGTTGTATTTTAAATGAAAAAGGCTCACTCTAAGAGCAAAGCCTTCAAAGGACAATATTACTTGTTATTGGATATTACTATAAGCAAACAACCTTCTTCAAAAGATACGGTTATTTTATCATCTTTAAAAGAATTGCTCACACCTATTGGGAAATCTTTAGTTAGAGATCCATTTTCCATTGGATAATAAGCTCCACGATAAGTTACTCCTTTTGATATAGGTGAGTGTGAAAATACGGAAAAATGCTTTCCAAGATTAGATGAGTATTCCTTTGTTGATGGATACTGGACTGTAATATAATTGCTAGAATCTATCATAAAGATTTCATCAAATGACTTTCCATAGAATGCCAAATTATCAATATTTCCAAGAGTATGATCTAAACGTCCGCCTATGCCACCTAAAATGCAAACAGAAGTTGCGCCTAAATCTAAACTTTTATTCAGAGCTGCTTGCATGTC
>CAMCQA010000060.1 GCA_945876935.1 uncultured Clostridia bacterium
AAAGAAGTTCCAAAGCCTGATGATACAGCTGATGCACTAGCAGCCGCTATATGCCATGGTCACAGCGCTGGTTTACAGCTAAAAAGATTGTAAGAATTCAGATATTTTAAGAATTAGAGGACAAAAAATGATACGATATATAAAGGGAAATTTGATGCACAAGGCAGAGGCGAGTGTCATCATAGAAAATAGAGGAGTAGGCTACAATATTAATGTTCCTATGAGCAGCAATATATATCAGAAAAATTTAGGAGAAGAAGTAGAGATATTCACTTCCATGATAGTTAGAGAAGACGATATCAGTCTCTATGGATTTTCTGATATGAAGGAGCTTGAGCTATTTGAGAAACTTATTACCGTAAATGGAGTAGGAGCAAAAGCAGCAGTAGCTATTTTTTCAGCTTTAAATGGTCAAGATATAAGACTTGCAATAGCTTCAGGAGACGATGCTCTTCTAACTAGAGCTAACGGTATAGGCAAGAAAACTGCCCAGAGAATAATTTTAGATTTAAAAGATAAGCTTGATATGACAAGCGTCGAGCCAGTTACTTCTATGCCAGGAAGCAGTCCAGCTGTATCAGGAAACACACCTAAAATGGAGGCCTTGGCAGCACTAGAAGAAATGGGATTCCCAAGAAATGAAATTTCGATAGCAATGAAAAATATCGAAGAGGAAGATCTGAAAGTTGAAGAATATATTAAGAGGCTTCTAAAATACTTTGCTTAAATGTAAGAAAGTTGGAGATTTAAATGTACCAAGAAGATAGAATTACTGATATACATCAAAGTTTTGATGATGAACGAGGAGAACTAACCCTAAGACCTCAAACTTTAGATGAATATATAGGTCAAAAGACAGTAACAGACAATTTAAAAATATTTATAGAGGCTGCAAAGCTTAGAGGAGAGCCTCTAGATCATGTATTATTCTATGGTCCTCCAGGACTAGGTAAGACAACATTAGCAGGAATCATTGCAAAAGAGCTTGGCGTAAATATAAGAATAACTTCAGGTCCTTCTATTGAAAAATCTGGTGATTTAGCTGCTATACTGACAAACCTTGAGGAAAACGATGTTCTTTTCATAGATGAAATACACAGATTAAATAGATCCGTAGAAGAAGTTTTGTATTCTGCTATGGAAGACTATGCCCTTGATATTATCATAGGAAAAGGACCATCAGCTCGTTCTATAAGACTTGATTTATCAAAGTTTACATTAATAGGTGCAACAACTAGAGCAGGAAGCTTATCTGCTCCACTTAGAGATAGATTTGGTGTTATTTCAAAGTTTGAAGTTTACAATCGTAATGAACTTGAAACTATTATCAATAGATCTGCCGGTCTTTTAAATATAGCTGTAGATAAGGATTCTCTCATTGAAATGGCTAAGAGGTCACGAGGTACTCCAAGAGTTGCAAATAGAATACTTAAGAGAATAAGAGACTTTTCTCAGGTGTCAGGTAAGGGGCACATAGATATAGAAATTACTAAAAAAGCATTAAGTGCACTTGGTGTTGATGATTTAGGCTTAGAATCCTTGGATAGAGAGATACTTACAACTATTATAGAGAGATTTAAAGGTGGGCCTGTAGGCATAGATACTATTGCAGCTTCTATAGGTGAAGAAAGAGTAACTATTGAAGATGTATATGAACCGTACCTTATTCAGCAGGGACTACTATTTAGAACTCCTAAGGGAAGAATGGTTTCGGATGATGCATACAACCATCTGGGAATAGAGAAGATAGAGGAATAATATGAAAGTAGCAGATTTTGATTATAATTTGCCAGAAGAACTAATAGCACAGAGCCCATCAGAAAAAAGAGATCAAAGCAGACTGATGGTTTTAGATAGAGATAAAAGTTCAATAAATCATAGAGTATTTTCAGACATTATAGATTATTTAGATGAAGGAGACTGCCTAGTTTTAAATGATTCCAGAGTAATTCCAGCTAGAATATACGGTGAAAAAATGGAAACTGGAGTAAAAGTAGAGTTCTTACTTGTTAAAAAGCTGGAAAACGATATGTGGCAAACTATGGTAAGACCTGGAAGACGCTTAAAAAAAGGTGATAAAGTGGCTTTTGGAGATAAGCTTCAAGCAGAAATTGTAGATTATGCAGAAGATGGAACAAGAATAGTCAAATTTATATACGATGGTATTTTCATGGAGAGACTTGAAGAAGTAGGAAATATGCCGCTTCCACCATATATAGAAAGAGAAAACCTAAGCTATGATAAAGAAAGATATCAGACAGTTTACTCAAGGGAAGATGGCTCTGCAGCAGCTCCAACGGCAGGTCTTCACTTTACAAAAGAACTATTAAAAAAGATAGAAGATAAAGGTATATCAATAGCCTACGTAACTCTTCATGTAGGAATAGGAACCTTCAGACCTGTAAAAGTTGACACTGTAGAAGATCACAATATGCACTTTGAAGAGTATACAATACCAAAAGAAAGTGCTGATATTATAAATAAAACAATAGATAGTGGAAAGAGGGTCATTTCAGTTGGAACTACTTCAACAAGAACAGTTGAGAGCAGTGCAGTTTTTAAAAATGACAAATGGTATGTAACAGAAGGCTCAGGAAACACAAACATATTTATTTATCCTGGATATAAATTTAAAATCATAGATAGTCTGATAACCAATTTTCATCTGCCTAAATCAACTCTTATGATGTTGATTTCCGCATTTTATTCAAGAGAAAATATTCTTGATGCATACAAGGTTGCAATAGAAGAAAAATACAGGTTTTTCAGCTACGGTGATAGTATGTTAATACTTTAATATAAAATAAAAAAAGAAATATCTAAAAATTGTAGAGGAGAAAGAAATGGAAAATAACAAGAAAACATTAGGAGGAAATATCATCTTAGCAGGAAGCATATTTCTAAACATATATGGAGTATTCTTTATATACAAGGCGTTAAAACTATTTACTGCAGGAGAAGAAATGCTAAAAGAATCTGGTGGTCCAATCCTTCAAGGAGCAAATGTATTTCTTTGCCTTCTAATTTTTATAATTGCAATGTTTGGTATCAAGCAAAAAAACAATGTAGATGCCGGAAAAGCTGTGCTAAATAGAGGTATTTTTATACTTGTTGCTATAATAGCAGTAGGTATTGCTAACTTTGTAATGCTTGGATTTAACTACCATTTCATAGTATTAGCTTTAGATGGGATTATATATGCAGCCGGTGGCTTCTTAAATGACCTTCAAGCTAAGAAAGAACTAGAAATGGGATATGTAAGAAAGTAAATAACTATATAAATCTAATGTAGATTTACCTAAAATAGAAAAGGATACGAAAGAAAATATGTCAGCATTAACTTTTGAACTAAAACACAAAGATAAAAATAGCAAGGCAAGATTAGGAAAAATAACTTTACCACACGGAGAAATAGAAACTCCCGTTTTTATGCCAGTAGGTACAGCTGCCACTGTAAAAGCATTAAAGCCGGAAGATGTAGAGGAATTAGGTGCTGAAATCATACTTAGCAATACTTATCATCTCTATCTTAGACCCGGACACGAAGTAATTAGAGAAGCAGGCGGGCTTCACAATTTTATGAACTGGAATAAACCTATACTTACAGATAGTGGCGGCTTTCAGGTCTTCAGCCTTGGAGATATGAGAAAAATAACAGAAGAAGGAGTAGAGTTTAGATCTTTTATAGATGGCTCTAAACACATCCTTACTCCAGAGAAATCAATAGAAGTTCAGACTTCTCTCGGCTCAGATATAATGATGGCCTTTGATGAATGCATACCTTACCCTGCAGATAGGGAATATGTTAAAAGGTCTCTTGAAAGAACTACAAGATGGCTCGAAAGATGTGTGAAAGCTCAGAAAGATACAGAAAAACAAGCTCTATTTGGAATCATGCAGGGAGGAATGTATCCTGATCTTAGAAGAGAAAGTGCAAGACAGATTCTAGAATTTGATTTACCAGGCTATGCCATAGGTGGACTTAGTGTTGGAGAACCTAGAGAAGTAATGTGCGAAATACTAGACGAATGTGTAGATGAGCTTCCAGAAAATAAGCCTAGATATTTAATGGGGATAGGAAGCCCAGACTATATATTTGAAGCAGTAGAGCGCGGTATAGATATGTTTGACTGCGTGCTGCCTACAAGAATTGCCAGAAACGGCACTGCAATGACAAGCAAAGGTAGAGTGAATATAAAAAATGCAAAATATGAAAAAGACTTCACACCTCTAGATCATGATTGCGATTGCTATACTTGTAGAAACTACAGCAGAGCTTACCTTAGACATTTATTTAAAAGCAACGAAATTTTATCTTCGACACTGCTTTCTACCCACAATTTACACTTCCTAGTAAATACAGTTAAGAAAATACGTGAATCAATCAAAGAAAATAGATTTTTAGAATACAAGAAAGAGTTTTATGACAACTATGGTTACTAATACAGCAGTAAATTATAAAGATTTACCAAAGGAACTTCCACTTTGTCCTCACAAAGACTTCTGTGGAGGATGCACCTATCAAGGAATTTCCTATGATGAACAGTTAAAAATAAAATCAGATGACGTTAAAAAACTTCTAGAAAATAGAAATATCAATCCAAAGGTAATGGAAGAAATAATGCCAAGCCCTATGCAGTTTCATTATAGAAACAAGATGGAATATACCTTTGGAGATATGGTAAAAGACGGGGAAATGACACTTGGAATGCACAAAAAAGGTTTTCATATGTCAATTATAACTGTTGATCAATGCCAGCTAGTTCATCCGGATTATAATACTGTTCTAAGAGCAGTTTTGGACTGGGCTAAAAACATGGGCTATGAAAAGTATAATAAGAAAACTCACAAAGGTCTTTTGAGGCATTTGATTATAAGAAGCGGCATAAGAACAGGTGAGATGCTTATAAATATAGTTGCATCTTCTCAGGGAGAATTTGATGAAAATCAGTTTGTATCTATGATAGAAAATCTTGATTTAGAGCATAATGTGGTTGGAATACTTAGAACTCTCAATGATGACAGAGCTGACGCTGTAAAAAAAGATGAATTAAAAATTCTTAAAGGAAGAGATTACTATGTTGAAAAACTAATGGGTCTAGACTTTAAAGTAAGTATTTTCTCATTCTTTCAGACAAATATTTGGGCTATAGAAGCCTTGTATGAAAAAGCTATTTCTCTAATAGATAACTTTGATAACAAGACTGTTTTTGACTTGTTCTGCGGAACAGGAACAATAACTCAGGCTGTAGCAAGAGAGGCAAAAGAGAGTATAGGTGTTGAAATTGTAGCAGATGCTGTTTCCTCAGCAGAGAAAAATGCTGAACTCAATAACCTTACTAATTGCAAATTTCTTTGTGGCGATGTCTTTGATGTTTTAGATAAGGTTGATGAAAAACCAGATGTTATTATAGTAGATCCACCTAGAATGGGAATCGAAGTTAAATCTTTAGACAAGATTTTGGCTTATAATGTAGATGAAATAGTGTATATTTCTTGTAATCCTAAAACCTTAGTGGATAACCTTTACTACATGGATTATTATGGGTATAAGGTTAAGTATTTGAGGGCTTTTGATAATTTTCCGAATACTAAGCACGTTGAGACGTGTGTTTTATTGTCCCACAAAAGTGCAGACGATTTTATCAGT
>CAMCQA010000061.1 GCA_945876935.1 uncultured Clostridia bacterium
AAATTCCGCAGAATATCGGAGAGATTAAGTTCATATAAAGTCTTAAAAAAAATATGCCCGTATGGTATAATATTAAAGATAATTGGAGGAATAGATGATAGATTTAAATGATAAGAAAAAAATCCATTTTATAGGGATTGGTGGAATAGGTATGTCTGCTATAGCTGAAATTCTAAACAATCAGGGTCATGAAGTTACAGGATCTGATATGAATAAGAGCCATATAGTGGAAAATTTAGAGTCTAAAGGAATTAAAATTTTTATAGGTCATGAAGCCAGCAATATAACTAATCAAGACCTTATCGTATATACAGCTGCAGTTAGCAGCGAAAATCCTGAGCTTGTAAGAGGAGAAGAGCTTGGTATTATTTCTGTAAGCAGGGCTGAAATGTTAGGACATCTGATGAAATACTGGAAGAACAGTATTGCAGTTGCAGGAACTCACGGTAAGACTACAACTACATCTATGCTTGCTATCATGCTTCAAAAGGCAGAGGTTGACCCTACACTTCTTGTCGGGGGAAATCTTGCTGAAATAAACGGAAATGTTAGAATAGGCAGCGAAGATTACTTTTTAACAGAAGCTTGTGAATATATGGATAGCTTTTTACTATTGAAGCCTAAGTATGAAATTATACTGAATATTGATTCAGATCATCTTGATTATTTTAGAGATATAGATCATATTTCAGAAAGTTTTAGAAAATTCGCTAGCTTGGTGCCTGCAGATGGGAAAATTATTGCTTACAGTGCTAACCCTTTTGTAAGTAGTGCAGTTAGTGGAATGAATAATGTTATAACTTTTGGTCTAACTGAAGGTTGTGATTATTGGGCAAGTAATATCGAATTTAATCAAAATGGTGTAGCAAGCTACGACCTTTATAAGAAGAAAGAAAGCTTAGGAAGAATAGATATGAATATGCCAGGGGAATATAATGTTTTAAATTCTCTTGCAGCGATAGCTTGTGCTGATACCCTAGGTATCCCTATGGATATAGCTAGAGAAACACTTAGAGAGTATAGTGGTACTCAAAGAAGATTTGATATTCTAGGAACTACATCTAAAGGTGTAAAGATTGTAGATGATTATGCTCATCATCCAACTGAGATAAAAGCTGCTCTAAAAGCTGCTAAAAATATGAAAAATAAAAAGTTGTGGTGCATCTTCCAGCCACATACATATACTAGAACAATTGCGCTATTTGATGATTTTGTTACTTCATTTGATGATGCAGATGCAGTTATTATGGCAGAAATATATCCGGCAAGAGAAAAGAATATACATAAGATTAGTTCTAAATCCTTAGCAGATAAAATCGCTGAAAAATATCCAAATAAGAAAGTTATGTTTTTTAAAGACTTTGATGAAATTACTAAGTTTATCAAATCTGAAACTATGGAAGATGAACTTGTTATGACCATGGGAGCTGGCGATATATATAAAGTTGGAGAAATGCTTTTAGAAGACTAATCTTGGAGGTTAGGAAATGGATGATATAAGAAAAAGTATTATAGATAAGCATATTGCTAATGGTGTCATTTTCATAGATGAAAATACAGCTTACATTGATGAAAGTGTAAAAATTGGAGAAGGAACAAAGATTTACCCAAATGTTGTTATTGAAGGAGAAACTGTTATAGGTAGGAATGTTATTATTGGAATGACTACAAATATAGTAGACTCTCTAATAGATGACGATGTAGAAATCCAAATGTCTGTGATAAAGGATAGTAAAGTTGGAAAGGGAACGACAGTAGGGCCTTTTGCATACTTAAGACCTAAGAGCAATATTGGAAAGAACTGTAAAATAGGTGACTTTGTTGAAGTTAAAAATTCTAATTTTGGAGATGGCTCTAAAGCTTCACACTTAACATATATTGGAGATGCAGACGTAGGAAAAGATGTAAATTTAGGCTGCGGAGTAGTATTTGTAAATTATGATGGAGTAAATAAGTTTAGAAGCACCATTGAAGATGGGGCTTTCATTGGTTGCAACAGCAACATAGTTTCTCCTGTAACTGTTGGAAAATCAGCTTATATAGCAGCTGCTACAACAGTTACGACTAGTGTATCGGATGAAAGTTTATATATTGGTCGTACTAAGGGTCAGGAAAAGAAAGGATGGCTTTCACCTAAGAAGAGAGCAAAAAAATAAATAGTCAACAAAATAGTTATTATTCAAAAATATATTAGGAGGATATGATGAAAAATATAATTTTCTCAGATTACAAGCTGTTTACAGGAAACTCGCATAATGAGCTAGCACAGGAAATAGCTGACATAATGGGAAAACCCCTTGGGAACATCGATGTTAAGAAATTTAGCGATGGAGAAACATCTGTGTCAATTGGAGAGAGCGTTAGAGGCTATGACTGCTTTATAATTCAGTCTACTTGTGACCCAGTAAACGAAAATCTGATGGAAGCTCTTATTATGATAGATGCTATGAAGAGAGCTTCAGCTGGTAGAATAAATGTGGTTCTTCCTTATTATGGATACGCTAGACAGGATAGAAAAGCTAAAGCTAGAGATCCAATCACAGCTAAGCTAGTAGCGAATTTATTAGTTGCAGCAGGTGCAGATAGAGTAGTTACAATGGATTTACATGCTGCACAGATTCAGGGATACTTTGATATTCCAGTGGATCACCTTCTAGGTATGCCTATACTAGTTGACTATTATAAGGAGTTGGATTTAGATAATTTAGTTATCGTTTCTCCAGATCATGGATCTGTAACAAGAGCGAGAAAAATGGCAGAGCCGTTGAATTCTCCTATAGCTATAATAGATAAGAGAAGACCAGAGCCAAACAAAAGTGAAATTATGAACGTAATTGGTGATATAAAAGGCAAGAACTGTATAGTTGTAGATGACATGATCGATACAGCTGGAACAATATGCAATGCAGGAAAAGCACTTATGGATTTAGGTGCACAGTCAGTTAGATGCTGTGCTACACATGCTGTACTTTCTGGCAAGGCTATTGAAAGACTAAATGAATCACCATTCTGTGAGGTTGTTCTTCTTAATACAATTCCTCTTAAGGAAGGAACAAGCGATAAGTTCAAGACTCTTTCTGTTGCAGCATTATTTGCAGAAAGTATTGAAAGAATACATAATAGCCAGCCTATAAGTGGTCTTTTTAAATAAGGTTATCTAAAGGTAAGGAATATATATGTACGTAATTGTAGGCCTTGGTAATCCAGGCAAAAAGTATGAAAATACAAGACATAACATAGGATTTATAGCTATAGATCAGCTAGCGGAGCGTCTAGGAATTCAAGTTAATAAGCTTAAGCACAAGGCTTTAGTAGGAGAAGGGCGTATTGGAAATGAAAAGGTTCTTCTTGTTAAACCTCAGACCTATATGAATTTAAGTGGAAGTTCGGTTCAAGAGATAGTTTCATATTATAAGATAGATATGAGCAATCTTATAGTTATTTATGATGATATAGATATAGACGTTGGTACTCTAAGAATAAGAAAGAAGGGGAGTGCAGGAACTCATAATGGTATGAGGTCTATAATAAGACTTCTTGGCGATGATGGTTTTCCTAGATTAAGATTGGGTATAGGAAAGAGTGATAGGATACCTCTTGACAAATATGTCATAGGTAATTTTGCTAAAGATGAAATTGAGCCTATGGAGAAGCTAGTATTAAGAAGCATAGATGCAATTGAAACTATAGTTTCTCAAGACATAGACTTAGCTATGAACAGATATAATGGTTAATTTAGAAATTACTGGGCTATACGATAGCAAAACAGCTTACAGTATAGCTAAGATGCTAAAAGGAAAAAAGGGAAGAAGCTTGGTCATTGTATCAAGTAATGTAAGAGCTCAGAGCTTAGCCTCTGATCTCTCTTTTTTCGTGGAAAAAAATATAAATATTATTGAAAGCGATGAGGATTTTCTAACTCTTTATGAAGCGAAAAATAGAGAGTCATTGTATGAGAGAATATCGAGTATAGGTAATATTTTACAGAATGAAGATGATATTGTTATTATTCCAGGAAATAGCCTTTTAAGATATGTGGTTCCTAGAAAGGTATTTTCTGATAGTCAAATTCACATAAAGACAGGAGATATTTTAAATTTAGAAGAGCTAGGTAAAAGGCTTGTTTTTATGGGATATGATAGAGTAAAGATGGTTTACGGAAGAGGTCAATTTGCTTTTAGGGGAAGCATTATAGATATATTTCCACCAGCAAATGATAGACCTTTTAGAATAGAGCTATTTGACACAGAAGTAGAGAGTATAAAAAGCTTTGATGAAGATAGTCAACTTTCTATAGAAAAATTAACATCGATAGATATTAACCCAGCAACTCTTATGATTTATAGAGAAAAGGAAGTTGATAGGTTTAGAACTTATATTAAAAATGAATATAAAGGCTTAAAATCAAGGGCTGAAGAGCTTTTAGATTTAGCTAAGAACAGAAATAATCTTCAACAGTTAGAGTTCTATCTAAGCAGATTTTACGAAGAGAAATCTACGATTTTTGAATATATAAATCCAGAGAATATATTTGTTGAGGATGTATTAGCTATCGAAGATAATATAAGCTTTTTGAAAAGAGAGTTTAAAGCTAGTTTTGTTGATTTATTGGAATCAGGAAAAGTTGTTAAGAGTGATTTTGATAATATTGGAGATATTAACAATATTCAAGAAGTCTTTGATAATAATGATGTTACACTCCTTTCTCCAAAATCTGAGAAAATTCATTCTAAGAATAGTGTTTCTAGGTCTATAGATTGTAAGCTGGGAAGTGTAACGAATTATAATGGTGATAGAAAGACTTTTGAAAGAGAACTTAGAGCCTATGGAAGACAAGGTTATTCCAAAGTATATATAGTTTGTGAAAATGAGCAGAAGAAAACAAATATAGAAGAGATTTTAAGAGAATGTTCAGATATTAAAATAGATATAGAAATAGTTTTAGACAGACTTAGCAAAGGCTTAGTGGACAAGGAAGAGAAACTTATTTATATTACAGATATTGAAATACTTGGAGGCTTTCATAAAAAAAGAAATATAAAGGCTAAAAAGTATAGAAATACTAAGGCGATACATTCTTTTACAGATATAAAAAATGGAGACTATGTGGTTCATGAAGATCATGGTGTGGGACAGTTTCTTGGGATAGTTCAGCTTGTTGTGGATGATATTCCTAGAGATTTGATACATATTAAGTATGCAGGAGACGATGTTCTTTATGTTCCAGTAGATCAGCTTAATAGAGTCCAAAAATATATAGGCTCTGATGCAGCGCCTCCAAAGATATATAAGCTTAGTGGACGAGACTGGGAAAATACAAAAAATAGAGCGAAGAATGCTATTTTAGAGATAGCTAAGGAAATAATAGAAGTTTCTGCAATTAGAAAAGCAGAAAAAGGGTTTAAATTTAGTGAAGACAA
>CAMCQA010000062.1 GCA_945876935.1 uncultured Clostridia bacterium
GCCCTATCTCCATAATCTTTTAAACAATCTTTTGCTTTTTTTGTTGTTTCTTGAAGTTTCTCTTTAGATTTTTCAAGGCCATAGATATTTGGATAAGTTGACTTATCATTTTCTATATCGCTACCTTTTCTTTTGCCTATGAGACTTTCATCGCCTTCAACATCTAAAATATCATCTTTTATTTGAAAAGCTAGACCTAGATACTGTGCAAAATCTGTAAAGTCTTTTAGCTCCTTTGAATTAGCATTACCAAGATGACAACCTGCTGCTATTGAGCCTACAATCATAGCTCCTGTTTTATTCATATTTATGTATTGAAGCATTTCTTCAGAACTCTTCTTCCCTTCAGCTTCTATATCGGCTACTTGACCTGCTATCATTCCTCTGCAACCAGAAGCACTAACAATTGAGTCCATAGCTTTTATCTTTCTTTTAGTTAGATTTACATCGTCCAAATCTACTAGTAAATTCTTGCTCATTGCTTCAAATGCAGAATTAAGAAGTCCATCGCCAGCAAGTATAGCCAAAGCTTCACCAAATTGTATGTGGTTTGTAGGAAGACCTCTTCTCAAATCATCATCATCCATAGCAGGAAGATCGTCGTGTATAAGAGAATATGTATGTATATACTCAATTGCAAGAGCAAAAGGAAGAGCCGTTTTAACATCAAGTTTATCTTCAAAGAATTGAAAAGCAGAAAGAAGTAGAACTGGTCTTAATCTCTTTCCTCCAGCTTCCAAACTATAAACCATGCTTTCATAAAGGCTTTCATTCTTTTCATCAATTCTAGGTAAAAAATCTAGAAGATAGTCCTCTACGAGCCCTTTATACTCATCATAAGTAAATGTTATCATGTAACTAGCCTCTACTTTCTTCGTTTTTATACTCTTCTATTTTTTGTGTTGCTGCTTTTAAATCAGACTGACACTTTTCAATCATTTCTTTACATTCTTTGTGAAGAGCTATTGCTTCATCTATGTTATCTTGATTTTCCAGTTTAGCAATAATTTTGTTAATATCTGAAATTTGTTTTTCAAAATCTTTACTCATACTTAACCTAGCCTTTGATTTTATTTATTGTAACTTCTATTTCACCATCAGATAGAAGTATGCTTATAGTATCATCAACATTTAATTCGGATATGCTTTTTATAAGCTTCCTATCATTGTTTAAGACTGCTCCGTATCCTCTATCTATGGAATTCTTTGGATCTAATGATTTCAATCTTGCTTCTAGCAAGTCAAGCTGTCTCTTTTTATCGGTAATGATGCTATCTAGTGCAGAATCAGCCTTTAATTTTAAATCTTCTAAATAAATTAAAATATCTTCTGTAGAAGGAACTGAAATAGCAGCTGCAGCTGTTGGTGTGGCAGCTCTAAGGTCAGCTACCATATCTGAAATTGTGAAATCTATTTCATGTCCTACAGCAGAAATAACGGGAATATTTGAATCAAATATAGCTCTTGCAACAACCTCTTCATTAAAAGCCCATAAATCTTCTCTAGAACCGCCACCACGCCCGACGATCATCAAGTCGATGCTATCGTTAAACTGTTCATTTATAAGCCTTATGGCTCTTGCTATATCTTCGGCAGCTTGATTTCCTTGAACTAATGCCGGGACTATCAAAATATCAACAAAATTGTTTTTATCTTTTATTGTTCTTAGCATATCAGCTATAGCAGCACCTGTTGGAGATGTTACAATAGCTATTCTTTTAATAAGTCTGTTAGGAAATTGAGGAATAGGTTTTTTAGTTAAAGGGCTAAATAATCCTTCCTTTTCAAGTTTAGACTTAATTTCATCAAAAGCTATTTCTAAAGGTCCTCTTCCCTCAACCTCTACTTCGCTAATATAAAATTGATAGCTTCCTTGTTGAACAAATACACTAATTGAGCCTTTAGCAACTATTTTAAGACCATTTTCCAAAATAGACTTCACTAGATATCCATAGCTTTTATTTATAAAACAAGATATGGAACTGCTTTCATCTTTTAAAGAAAGATATATGTGTCCAGAACTGTGAAGCTTCAAATTTGATATTTCACCTTCTATAGATATGCTTCTGAGTATGCCATCCGTATCGAATATACTTTTTATATATGAATTTATTTTACTTACACTTACCGGTTTAATTGCCACAATTCTCCTCCTATGTAGGCTGTACCTATGGCGTTATCGCTACCATGTGAACCAAAGAAAACTTTATTTTTACTTTGGATACTTTTTCTTAAAAACTTACTTTCTGATACCCCACCTACAAAAACGACAGGTTTATCTAGGTTGTCTATAATTTTATTTATGCAAATTGATATGTTTGATAGAACTGAAAAAGCAATATTATTTAAGTCGATATTTTCTTTTTCTAACTCTCGCATAACTTGAGTTTCTATACCTGAAAGATTAAAAAACAAACCTTTTGTTTTTATTGGTGTTAAGTTTATTTTATTATTGGACTTGAATGAATAGGCTCTTTTATCCATTTCTTTCCCTGAAGGAAAAGAAAATCCACAAGCCACTCCCACTCTATCAATAAGTTGACCGAAAGATATATCTAGGCTTCCGCCTATTTCTTTTACTTTATAACTACCCTTTTCTCTTTTTACATCAAGAAGTTCACAAGTTCCACCAGATATGTGAAAAACAATGAATTCATCTTTGTTAAGATCAATTTCTTTATCTATAGCCTTAATATGGCCTTCTTGATGAGACGTTTCATAAATAGGAACATTAAGTGTATTTGCAATAACTTTACCTATTGATAACCCAGCTAGAAAGCACGGCATATAGGAATCTTGTACATTTTTAGGTTTTGAACTTACACATACAGCTTTTATATAGTCAGTATTTATTTTATGAGCAATTAAAGCCTCTTGATATAGACTTGGAAGCTCGTTTACATGTTGAAAAAAGGCTTCCTGCTGTCTTAGACCTCTCATTCCCTCTTTTACTTTAAGAGGTTTTCGTATATCGGCTATAATTTCCCCGTTTTCAGATACTATAGATATAGAAGTTGTATAATTACTTGTATCTATACCTAAGAATAAGTTATTAGTTTTCATTTTCACCAGATCTCATATAGCTACCTAGTATACCATTTACAAGACTTGCAGATGATTCTGTAGAGTATTCTTTAGTTATTCTAACAGCTTCGTTTATTGCTACGGCTGCAGGAACTTCCTTTTCAATTTTTATTTCAAAAATGCAGACTCTCAAAGCTGCTAAGCAAACTTTATCCATTCTTTGAGAGGTAAATGTCTTTGCAAAGTTATCAATTATCTTATCGATATCTTCTAGATTCTCTCTTATATGAGCAACTCTCTTTAAAATAAATCTTTTATCTTTATCAGATAACTTCATATCATCAAGGAAAAGTTCAGCTAGCTTCATGCTGCTATCCTTTTGAGCTTCCATCTGAAATATGCACTGCATAAAAATTTCTCTCAGTTTACCTTTTGTCATAATTTTAAACTCCGTAATAAATTTATATTTCTTTTTTAGATACTTTTTCTACATGAACATTGACTGCCGAAACAGTTTTTTCTGTAATATCTTCAACTTCTTTTTTTACTTTTTCTTGAACATCCCAGGCAATAGCTGGTATTTTGTGACCATACTCCGCCACTATATGAACATCAATTACTATTCCATCTTTTGTATGTTCGATCTTAACACCCTTAGAGTAATTCTCCTTTTTTAGCACACTTTCAGATATGCTGTCTGTAAAGTTTCCAACAAGACCTATTACACCTTTTGTTCTATTAATTGCATTTATAGCACAAGCTGAAATAGCTTTTGTAGGTATTTTTTCATTTGATATGTTGCCATATATAAATTCAGAATTACTCATAGCTTGTCTCCTTCAATTACTATATATTATAACAGAAAATACCTTGAAAATTGGAATTTTAACTATAAAATAATTGTCATTTATTTAGATACAAAAAGAGCTACCTATTCAAAATAAACAAGTAGCTCTTATTGATATATTTTTATAACTGGAGTTATTCCATTATCTCAACAGGAATCTTTATTGTAGATCCTGAATGAAGATCGTTTGCCGATATGTCATTTGCCTCACTTATGGCATATATAGCTTTTCGAATATCTACATCATCAGCTTTATGTTCAGATGCTATAGACCAAAGAGTATCACCCGACCCTACAAGAACTTCTTTAAAATCCTTAGATGATGAACCGCTGGCTTTATTAACATTGAGAATAATATTTGAACAAACAACAAAAGTTACTATCATTATTGCCATAAATAAAGTAGTTCTTACTCTATATGCAGCTCTCTTGTTCTTTCTTGTTCTATATCTATATTGTCTTTCTATCTTTAAATCAGTATATCCGTTCATAATTTCCTCCTCGAGAACATTTGTTTTCTTTATTATAAACGAACATCTGTTTTTGTGCAATAGTTTTTTTGAACTTTTGTTCTTTTTTATTTTTGAATTGTTAAATAGCGTAAATTCATATCACTCTACCTTATTTAAATCTTTAATTCCAAATCTGTATATAGATAGTATCATCGAGGTTTCACTTGCAATTTCATCTATTAATCCAGCTACAGATCCTACGTAAATATCATAGATTATCCATAGTGGAGAATTTATAAATATTCCTGCAAAACGTATCTTTATACCGTTATGAGTATAGCCTCCTATAGTAGTTGCAATATTGGCAATTACCGGCAGTAAGGATATAAAGCCTGACCATGTAAATATCAGAACACATATCTGAAGAGTGCAAAGTATAATGCACATATGTTTGCTTTTTAAGAAAGTGTTTTCACTAGAAAGACAAAATGAACGAAGTGTATTTATGACATAACTTAATCCCCCTGTGATTGCACCAAGAAGTATTAGATGACTTGTATAGCATACATATGATAAAAATTGGACACGAAAAAGATTTCTGTTACTTTTACATTGAAAAGACAGAAAGTAAAGTATTGTACCAATTATACCTATTCCCTGTATGAATATGTTGCTTAAAGTCATGTAAAGCCTCCTCTTCTTAATAGCAACAAACCTCCCAGATTTATTCAATCTAAGGAGGTTTATTTGTTTATTATATCTTTGGAAACCAAGGTATAACTCTATTTACTTTCTTTGCATAAGATATATATTCATCACCGAACTTACTTTCTAGCCACCTTTCCTCTGTGGCCTTTATTAAAACTGTTAAGTAAATCCAAAATATTAAAGGTAAAATAAGGAGAAGTAAGTTGTTAAAAGCAATC
>CAMCQA010000063.1 GCA_945876935.1 uncultured Clostridia bacterium
TGAACCTTCAACCGAAGAGTTTGAGTTTACAGAAACTTTGTTTGGTGGATCTATTCCAAAGAACTACGTTCCTGCAGTAGAGAAAGGTCTTGTAGAATCTATGGAGAGAGGTCCTCTTGCAGGGTGTAAGGTTGTTAATATTAAAGCTAACCTTTATGATGGTTCATATCATGATGTAGATTCAAATGAAATGGCATTTAAAATAGCTGCTTCTCTTGCCTTTAAAAAGGGAATTATGGAAGCTAAACCTTGTTTGCTTGAACCTATTATGAAGCTGGATATAAATGTTCCAGAAGAGTATATGGGAGATGTTATGGGTGATATGAATAAGAGAAGAGGAAAGATTCTTGGAATGGAGCCTCAAAATGACGGAAGCCAGAAGATCATGGCTGAAGCTCCACAGGCTGAACTTTTCGACTACTCTGTTGTTTTAAGATCTATGACGCAAGCTAGAGGTAATTTTGAAATGGAATTTGCTAGATATGAATCTATGCCGCAGCAGTTGGCAGATAAGGTTATAGCGGAATATCAGGCTAGTCAAGATAAATAATTTGATATATAATTAGTAGTTAGTATAGGCATGATGCTAAGGTATCATGCCTATTATATTTGTTAATAATCTAGATTAAGATGGAAGAGGATTAGATGAAGAAACTGTTAAATGTAGGATATGGATCGGTTCATGGATCTTATTGGATGTCCTATGCCGTATTTTTTAGCTTTGCTTCGGTTTTTCTTTTGAGTAAGTCTTATAGCAATACTATGATAGGATTGATTTTAGCTCTTGGAAACCTTACAGCTCTTATTGTACAACCTTTTGTAGCAGATTTTGCTGATAGAACAAAGAAGTTATCGTTAGTAAGTATTTGTACTATTATGGCAATATTTATTATATTGCTTTCACTAATTATAATTGTTTTTGACTCAGGAAGCATTCTTATGACTTGCACTTACATTATGATTATAGGTGTAATAAATATGATGCAACCTCTTATAAATGCTCTGAGCTTTAAACTACAAGAAAGTGGATACTATGTGAATTTTGGTTTAACGAGAAGTATAGGATCAATGACATATGCTATATTGACATCTGTTTTAGGCGTTTTAGTTATTCGATTTGGAGTTGATATCCTTCCTTATGGAGGCATAATAGTATTTGTTCTGGTAATTATGGCTTTGTTATGGACTAATAGTATATTTTGTAAAGCTAAAGCTGCAAACGAAGATGTTTTAAAAAACAAAGAGAATGAAAAAGATAGTTTAACTAGATCTATCGAGAATGAAGAGGATATAGATATAAAAGCGTTCATAAGAAGACATAAAACATTCTTTATTTTGAATATTGGCGTTTTTGGATTGTTTTTTAGCAATCAGATAATGAATGGGTTTATGCTGCAGATAGTTCAAGATGTAGGAGGAACAAGCAAGCAGATGGGGCAGGTTTTTACTCTGTTAGCTTTTCTAGAGATGCCTACACTTATATTTTATGATAAGTTAAAAAATAAATTTGGAACAAATAGACTTCTAAAAATATCAGCTTTTTCATATATTTGTCAGATTGGTCTCTGTTACCTTTCTAGTAGTGTAACAGTTATATTTGCAGCACAATTATTTCAGCCATTTTCATTTGCTTTGCTGCTTCCATCAATGGTTCATGCTATTGATGAAGGAATGGATGAGAGGGAAGCAGTTAAAGGGCAATCTCTATTTACTATGACAGTTATGCTGAGCACAATTGTTGCTACTTTCGTTGGGGGTATGATTATAGATACACTAAGCGTGAAATGGCTTCTTTTGACAGCGACATTTATGACTTCGATGGGCGCATTTGTCATAGTGGGAAGTATTAAAAAGATAAAGTCTTAACGAGCTCAATATTTAATAATATATTGAAAAAAGCTTGAAATTTCAAAATATTTATGTTACCATAAGTATAGTTTAATACAGCATGTAGGAACTAGAGCGGAGAAATCTTGCTCTAGTTTTCATTTTATATCAAAAAATAAGGAGAAAGAATGTCAAAAAAGAAAATAACATCCATTGTTAAAGAACTTATTGTTGATAAAGTCAGTGAGATGGGGCTTTTGATATGGAATATAGAGTTCGTAAAGGAAGCTAAGGATTGGTTTTTGAGAGTTTATCTTGATAAAAATGATCAAGAAGAAGGTAGTGTCAGCTTGCAAGAGTGCGAAGAACTTAGTAGATTTTTAAGTGAAAAACTGGATGAGGTGGATGCGGTAGAGCCTAATTACTATCTAGAGGTATCGTCGCCAGGACTTGAAAGAGAACTTATAGAAGATTGGCACTTTGAGAGAAATATAGGCAAGCTTATACATGTTAAGTTATATAAAGCATTAGATGGTAAAAAAAGCTATGAGGGAACTCTGGTAGGTTTTGATAGTTCAGTGCTATCACTTCAGGTTGATGAAAATAATATTGATATTAGCAGAGAACAAGTAGCTAAAGCTAATTTAGTATTCGTTTTTTAATTTTGTTGTAGAAAGGGATAAGGTATGAATAAGGCGTTTATAGAAGCCATAGAGGCTTTGGAGGCTGAGAAAGGCATTAGTAAGGAAGAACTTTTTGAGCTAGTTGAAGGTGCATTGGTATCCGCATATAAGAAAGATTACGGTGCTAATCAAAAAGTATCTGCATACATAGATAGGGAGTCTGGTGATATAAGCATATATGCATCAGTGCAAATTGTTGAAGTTGTAGAAGATGAAAGTACTGAGATGTCTATTCAGGAAGCTCAAGAGATAGATCCAGATTTTGAAGTAGGAAATGAGTTTGACTTTATTGTTACTCCTAAGGATTTTACAAGAATAGCGGCTCAGAATGTAAAAAATACAATTATGCAGAAAATAAAAGAAACTGAAAGAGAAATGGTTTACAACGAATATATAGACAAGGTTGGAACTATTATGATCGGAACAGTTCAAAGAGAAAATAGAGGTACTTTATATGTTAACCTTGGAAAATCTGATGGAATTCTTCCTATCAAGGAGCAGACACCAGGCGAAACCTACTATCCGGGAGATAGAATAAGAGTATACGTTATGGATGTTAAGAAAACTACTAAAGGCCCTCAGATATTCCTTTCAAGATCTCATCCAGGTCTTGTTAAGCAACTATTCTACAGAGAGGTTCCTGAATTAGAGGATGGTCTTGTAGAAATTAAGAGCATTGCAAGAGAAGCAGGGTCAAGAACTAAGATTGCTGTTTATGCATTGGATGATATAGACCCTATCGGTGCTTGTGTGGGAACAAGGTTTACAAGAGTTCAAAATGTTGTAGATGAGCTTACAAACGAAAAGATAGATATTCTTGAGTGGAGTGAAGATCCGGAAGAGTTTATAAAGAATGCGTTAAGTCCAGCAAAAGTAGAGACTGTTGAAATAGATGAAGAAGAACAGATTGCTAGAGTTACTGTTCCTGAATACCAACTTTCACTAGCTATAGGTAAGTCAGGTCAAAATGTTAGACTTGCTGCAAAAGTTAGTGGATGGAAGATAGATATAAAAAGTGCATCTGATGAAGGTAGCAAAGAGTTAGAAGCCTTCGAAGAATATGATGACAGCGATGAAATAGAAATCTTTGAAATAGAGGAATAAATTTCTATGAAAGAAGTTAAAAAGCATATTCCTATGAGACGATGCGTAGGATGCGGTATATCAAAAGAACAAAATAAGCTTAAAAGAGTGTATCTAAAAGAAGAGCTTCTGAGAGTAGATGAAGAAAGAAAAGTTCATGGGAGAGGCGTTTATATATGTCCAGACGATGAATGTTTGAAGAAAGCTTTTAAGAAAAAAGCTTTTGAGAGAGCTTTCAAGAGACAGATATCTGATGAAGCTAAAGAAAACTTGAAAAAGGAAGTGGAAAATGAGTAAGCTGGAAAGCTATATAGGTTTTGCTAAAAAATCTAGGAATCTTGTAACAGGAAGCAGTACAGTTATGTACTATATGGACAAGAAGAAAGTGAAGCTTTTAATAATATCAAAAGATACTAGTGATAACACAAAAGATAAGCTTATAAAATCAGCAAAGAAGAATAATACTAAGTACGTTATATATGAGGATTGTGAAAATTTGTCTAGAGCGGCAGGAGAAGGATACAAAACTAGTTTTGCTATTTTAGATGATAATTTCGCAAAAGTGATTCTCAAAGAGATTGACAATTAGTCAATAGAAAAGGAGGTTTTCTAATGACAATTAAGGTAAGTGACCTAGCTAAGAAGATTGGTGTTACGAGTAAGGAAGTTGTAGCTAAGGCCAAAGAGTTAGATATAGTTGCAAAGGCAGCAAATAGCTCTCTTTCTGAAGCTGACGCTCAGGTTATAGAAAATGAATTTAAAAATATAGAAGTTAGTTTAGAAAATAAAAAGTCTGAAAATACAGAATCTAAAGTTTCTGCACCTGCTTCTTCTGAAAACAGAAGAAGACCTATGGGCAGACCTATGACTAAAAAAGAAAAAGAAGAAAAAGATGCGAGAATGGCTGCTATGGCAAAGGCTAAGGCAGATACAACAAGTAAAGAAGAAGTCTTAGAAGATAAGCCTGCAGATGTAAAAACTAGCGAAGTTGAGCCAGTAGAGTCTAAACCTGCAGAGAAAAAGAGCGGAGTTAAGATTATTTCAAGAGCTAAGGATACAGAAGAAGCTATTGTTAAAGAAGATGTTAGTGCGAAAGACAAAGAAGATGCCGTTAAAAGCGAATCTTCTGTAAGAAGACCTAAGGTTGTTAAAAAGGCTGAAGATGTTAAGAAAGAAGCTGAAGAAAGAAAACAAGCTGAAAAGGAAGCTCAGAAAGCAGCTAAGGAGAAGAGAGAGCAGAAAAAGTCTGAATCAGATAAATCTCACAATAGAAAGAAGAATGATAGACAGGAAAATAGAGATAGATCAGATAGACAGGATAGATCTAGAGCAAACCATGAATCTAGAGAAAATAAGAGAGAGGACAGAGCTTTTCAGGGAAGTTCAGAAG
>CAMCQA010000064.1 GCA_945876935.1 uncultured Clostridia bacterium
GAAATCCAACACCTAGAGTAGCAGAAACTCCAAGCGGAATGCTGAATGCTATAGGATTACAAAATCCTGGTGTAGACAAAATTATTGAGACAGAGCTACCTTGGTTGAGCCAGTTTGATACGGAAATTTTGGCAAATATAGCAGGAAGTACAGAAGAAGAATATGTGCAAGTTATAGAGAAGATGAACCAATGCAATGAGGTTAGTGCCTATGAGCTTAATATAAGTTGCCCTAATGTAAAAGCAGGTGGTATAGGATTTGGGACAGATGTAAAGTTAGCATATAAGGTTACTGATATGTCAAAGAAAGCTTCAAAGAAACCTCTATATGTAAAGCTATCCCCAAATGTTACAGATATTGTAGAAATTGCTAAAGCTGTTGAAGCTGCAGGTGCAGATGGTATTGTATTAATAAATACATTACTAGGTATGCGACTTGATTTAAAAAGTGGAAAACCTATAATAGCCAACATTACAGGAGGACTAAGTGGTCCGGCTGTTAAGCCTGTAGCTATAAGAATGGTTTATCAGGTGGCACAAGCTGTAAAAGTTCCTATTATAGGAGTTGGAGGTATTTCAAAAGCTGAAGATGTACTAGAGTTTTTATATGCAGGTGCAAGTGCAGTTCAGGTAGGAGCGTATAATTTCGTAGATCCATATATTTGTAGTAAGATAGTGGATGAACTACCTGATGTTCTTAAAAAATACAATATAAGCTCTATAGATGAGGCTATTAGAAGGAGTTTTAAATAATGGATTTAAAGACAATTATTGCTTTGGATTTTTCTACTAGGGAAGAGGTTATGTCTTTTCTTGATGAATTTAAAGAGCCTGTTTATGCAAAAGTTGGAATGGAGCTTTTCTATAGTTGTGGAAGCTCTATTGTGGAAGATATAAAATCTAGAGGACATAAGATTTTCTTAGATTTAAAGTTACATGATATACCTAATACTGTAAAAGGTGGTCTTAAAAATCTTGGCAAACTAGGTGTGGATATGATTAACGTCCATTGTGCAGGTGGATCAGAAATGATAAAAGCAGGTCTTGAAGGCCTTGATATAGCAAGTGAAGAAAGTGGATATAAGAGACCTTTGTATATAGGTGTTACGCAACTTACATCAACATCTCAAGATGCAATGAATAGTGAGCAGGGGATTGAAGGTGATGTTTTAAGTTCCGTATTAAGATATGCCAAAATGGGCAAAGAAGCTGGTTTAGATGGAGTTGTTTGTTCTGTTCATGAGTCAGAAGAAATTCATAAAATTTGTGGGGATGACTTTTTAACAGTTACTCCTGGAATAAGACTTGCAGATGATTCGTCAGATGATCAAGTAAGAATAGCTACGCCAAAAGTGGCAAAAGAAAAAGGAAGCAGTTATATCGTTGTGGGAAGGTCTATAACGAAAAGTAAAACTCCTGAAGCAACATATAAGCATATTGAGGATATGTTTAGCTAATGGTTTGATTAATAAGGAAGGCTCATGGAGCCTTTCTTTTTTTATATTATAAATTTAAACTAAAAAGAAGCTATATTACCAATAGCTTCTTTTACATTGTTCTTATAAATAGTTATCTTTGATTTGATGCCTTTAACACATTTTTTATTTTATGCTGCACCATCTGGAATATAGCATCTCTAGCTGGAGATAGATATTTTCTAGGGTCGAATTCAGCTGGATTTTCTGATATAAACTTTCTTATTTCAGCAGTCATAGCAAGTCTAAGGTCAGTATCAATATTTACCTTACAAATACCATACTTTGCAGCCTCTGTTATCATCTCTTCTGGAACACCTTTTGCACCTGGAATATCTCCACCAAATTGATTTGCTTTGTTTACAAATTCAGGCAATACTGTTGAAGCTCCGTGAAGAACAAGAGGTGTGTTAGGTATAAGTTCATGAATTTTCTTTAATCTTTCAAAGTCTAGACTAGGCTCGCCTTTGAACTTATATGCTCCATGACTTGTTCCGATTGCAATTGCTAGAGAGTCTACGCCTGTCTTTTCTACAAAGTATGCAGCTTCTTCAGGGTCTGTGTATGTGGCAGACTTAGCATCTACCTTTATATCATCCTCTACACCAGCAAGTTTACCAAGCTCAGCTTCTACAACAACGCCATGAGCATGTGCATACTCAACAACTTTCTTGGTTAGCGCTATATTTTCTTCTAGAGGATATTTTGATCCATCTATCATAACTGAGGTAAAACCGTTATCTATACATTGTTTGCAGATCTCAAAATCTTCACCGTGATCTAGGTGAAGAACGATATCTAGTTCTGTGTCAATCATAGCAGCTTCAACCAATTTTGTTAAATATGCTTGTCTAGCATATTTTCTTGCGCCGGCAGAAACTTGAAGAATTAAAGGAGCATTTTCAGCCTTTGCAGCGTCTGCTATACCCTGTATAATTTCCATATTATTAACATTGAAAGCCCCCACTGCAAAATCGCTTTTTAGAGCTTTACTAAACATTTCTTTTGATGTTATTAGTGCCATATTTTCCTCCTTAAAATTTATGAAACTTATTTATTCTAAATTTAGTTGTTTTCTTTATTAGTATCTGTGGAAGACTTTTCTTTGTCTTCATCAGTAGAACTTTTATTTTCTGGGCTACTGCTAACAGGAGCCTGTTGCTCTTCTTGAACTTCCATTACTTGTTCTTCGACAAGAGTGCTAGGGTATTCTAAAATCTTTGATACTCTATATCCAATTATTGATAGAGCGATTGCAAGAATTAAAAGAGCAATTAAGATATCGTTTTTACTGTAAAAGAAGTTTTTTAATCTTTCCATAATGAATCTCCAATCTTTTCTTGTAAGGATATCATAACATAAAAAGCTTATATATTCCATATTTGCATAGAAATTATAATTATATGCACCTTTCTATATAGTAATGATTTTAAGATCTTTTTATATTATAAAAGAGTCACAATAGCTAAATAATTACCTGAAAACTATATAAAAATAAATCGTATTGGTGTATACTATAATGTATGATAAACGTTACGATTGAAACAAATGATGCTGATCAAAGACTAGATCGATTTTTAAAAAAATATCTTCCAAAAGCTAGTCTTAGTCAGATTTATAAGATAATTAGAAAAAATTTAAAAGTAAATGGAAAAAGAGGGAAGGAGAACCAGAAACTAAATGACGGTGACTTGCTGACCTTTTTTCTTGCAGAAGAAGAATTTAATGCTTTTAAAAGCGAGAAAAAGAGTATCCATGTAAGAAAAAATTTCAAAGTAGTTTATGAGGATGATGATATTTTAGTAGCCTCAAAACCTTTTGGTCTTCTTACTCATGGTGATGGAAAAGAGAAAAAAAATCATCTTGCAAATCAAGTAATCAACTATTTGATTGAAAAGGGTGATTATATTCCTTCTAAAGAGCAGACTTTTTCTCCTAGCCCTGTAAATAGACTTGATAGAAATACAACTGGACTTGTAATCTTTGGCAAGAATGCAAAAACTCTAAAAGAATTAAACCAAAAAATGAAGAGTAGAGAGCATATAGAGAAATACTACCTCACAATTGTGCGTGGTAAGATGGACAAAGAAATGGAGCTGAAGGGTAGTCTTGTTAAGGATAAAGATAAGAACCAAGTTATTGTTTTTGAAGATAAGAAAGCACCTGATTCAAAAGATGAGAAACTTATTGAGACTACGGCAAAGCCAGTTGCTTATGCCAAAGGCTATACTTTAGTTGAGGTAGAGCTTGTAACAGGAAGAACCCATCAGATAAGAGCGCACCTAAGCAGCAATGGCTTTCATATAATTGGTGATAGCAAGTATGGAGATTTTAGAACGAATCAACAAATTAAGAGAAAATTTTCTCTATCAACACAGTTTCTCCATGCATATAAATTAATAATAGATGATAAGACGATAGTGGATACACTTCCAGATAATTTAATGAAAATTGCTGTGGATATATTTGGAAAAGACACTATTGAGGATGTTTTAAGATAGGAGCAGGGATGAGCAGAGTTGAGCGAATGAAAGCTAAAAGAAAAGAGAATAGGAGAGCAACTCGCTACTTTATAAGAGATATCATTATAGCTATGGTAATATCTTTTGCCGTCTTAGTTTGCATAAGCCCCTCTAAAGTAAAAGAGAGGAGCATGCAGCCTACCATTAACGATGGCGATATAGTTCTTATAAATAAACTTTTTTATAATGAGATTGAACGAGGAGATATCATAGTATTTGATTCAGAGTTAAAAGATGATAAGGGTAACTCTCTTAAACTGATAAAAAGAGTTATAGGTATTGAAGGGGACAAAGTAGATATTAAAGATAATAAAATATTTGTTAATGACCAAGCTCTAAAAGAGGATTATATATATGAAAGTCCAACTGGTAACATAGTGAATCAAGTCACGCCGCCAGGCTTTATAGTTCCTAAAGGTGAAGTATATGTTCTGGGAGATCACAGAGAGGTTAGTAGAGATAGCAGGCAGCTTGGTACTATAAAAGAAGACAAGATAGTAGGTCATGCTGTATTTAGAGTATTTCCATTTGGTAGTATAGGTAGTCTTAATTAATTAGTGAGGAATGAGTTGAAAGGGTTAAGTAAAATTAGTTTTCTTTTTAAGAAAGAAATCATAATAGAAATTTTAGTATTTGTTGTAGTTGCGGTTACCATAATGGCATTTATTAAGCCTATAAAGGTATCTGGCCACTCGATGGATAATACTTTGTCTGATGGTGATCTTATATTTGTCAGCAGACAAGCTTACTCTATTTTTGGGGAACCAGATAATGGTGATATAGTAGTCTTCCCCTACAGAAACTCTTTTGGCGAAAGGCTGTTTGTAAAAAGGATAATAGATATAGATGGTCAAAGATTACAGATTAAGAATAAACAAGAGTATGTCGATTGAAAATAACAATCTGAGGAATATATAGCTGATAATAAA
>CAMCQA010000065.1 GCA_945876935.1 uncultured Clostridia bacterium
TGACTGGCAATAGAGATGCTGTGAGACATAGAAGCATGTTGATGATGTTTAAGCATATATACGACATTTTATGGAGGGAATATGAGAAGTAAAAAAAGTAGTGTAAACGAAGATTTTTTAGCACAATACAGAAATACTACTGATAATTCAGATGATTATTATCCTCAAAATAGAGCAAGTAGAGTAGAACGCAAGTCTAAGTCTAAATCTAGATCTTCAGCAAAGTCAAAAAAAGATAATATAAAAGAATCTAAAAAAATAGATAAGAGTAGTGCTAAGAGAAAGAAAATTGCTAAGAATACTAGAAAGAGAAAGCATAGAAAATGGCCTTATATAATAATAGTAATCTTACTTTTAATTAGTGCAGCAATAGGTCTAACTCTAACTTTTATAAGTGCTCAAATTGATAAAATGCACCATATAGACACTTCAAATGAAACTTTTGGTATTTATGATGAAGTAGCTGAAAATTTAAAAAATTACGAGAGTTATGCCATATTGGGACTCGATGCTAGACCGTGGGATGATGCTAGTAAATCTAGAACTGACTCAATTATAATAGCTACTCTAAATAAAAAGACAGGAGAGGTTGATTTAACTTCTGTTATGAGAGATAGCACTTTAGTAATGCATAACGAGCAAAAGAAAGATATATTTGATAAAGCTACGCATGCCCACGTTTACGGTGGCCCAATAAATACAGTAACTATGCTGAATAGGTCTTTAGATCTAAATATTAAGAAGTTCTTAGTCCTTAACTGGAAGGCTGTTAGCGATATGATAGATGCTATGGGTGGTGTAGAAGTAGAGGTTCATAAAAACGAAATTCATGATATGAACAAGTTTATGATAGAGACTGCTTTAAATTTACAAAAGGATCCAGTTCCTATTAAAAAGGCTGGAGTTCAAAAGCTTGATGGTGTTCAGGCGGTTACTTTCTGTCGTATAAGAGAAACTTCCGGTGGAGATGTTGGAAGAGGCTCTAGAACTAAAATTGTTATAAGTGCTCTATTTGATGCTGTAAAAAAGAACCCTACAAAGATTCCAGATATGGCAGACAAGGGATTTCCTTCGATAACTACAAATGTAGATACATCCGATGTTTTGAATTTGCTTCCAAAGTTATTCAAATTGGAAATAAAGTCATCAAGTGTTTATCCTCATGAGTTTTGGGGTGGAATAGAAGGTGATGCTTGGGTTGCAATACCAACTAACTTAGAGAAGAATGCTGCGCATCTTTATAAAAAGGTATTTCCGGATGTGGATTATAGGCCAAGCAGAGAATTAAGAGAACTAGATAAGAAACTTACAAATAAGTTTGGGCCTAAGAAAACAACAGAAAAAAATGAAGATGATTCAGAGAATAAAGAATAATAGCAAAGCCTTTGACTAGTTCAAAGGCTTTATCTATATGGAGATATAAAACTGTAAAATAAAGATTCAAAAAAGGAAACATATGTTCTTGACTTATTTTTGAAATTGAGTTATAGTAAAAGCATAAGAAATCGTTTTACGGAAAGGAAAACCAAATGGCAGGTAAAAAGTCAATTAATGAAGTAAGAGATATTAAAGAGGGTAAAGATTTAGCGCTGAAAACTGCACTAGCTGAAATTCATAAAGCTTTTGGACAAGGTGCTATTATGACTCTAGGAGATAATACATTAAAAACTAATATAGAGACAATTTCGACAGGATCTATTACATTAGATCTATGTACAGGTATTGGAGGAGTAGCTAAGGGTAGGATTACAGAGATTTATGGACCGGAAAGTTCTGGTAAAACAACTCTTACACTGCACATTATAGCTGAAGCTCAGAAAGAGGGAGGAAAAGCTGCTTTTATAGATGCTGAACATGCTTTAGATCCAGAATATGCTAGAAAGCTGGGTGTAAACTTAGATGAGCTTATAGTGTCTCAACCAGATACAGGCGAGCAGGCTTTAGAAATAGTTGAGATGTTAGTTCGTTCAGGAGCCCTAGATGTTATTGTTATCGACTCAGTAGCAGCGCTTGTGCCTAAGGCAGAAATTGAAGGAGCGATGGGTGATAGCGTTGTTGGTCTTCAAGCTAGATTGATGTCTCAGGCTCTTAGAAAGTTAGCTTCTGTTATAAACAAATCTAACACTGCTGTTATTTTTATCAATAAGCTTAGAGATAAAATTGGCGTAATGTATGGTTCTCCAGAGACAACAACTGGAGGAAAAGCTCTTAAATTCTATTCATCTATGAGATTTGATGTTAGAAAGGGAGAAACGATAAAATCAGGAGATGAGCTAATAGGAAACAGAGTTAGAGTTAAAATTGTAAAAAATAAACTTGCTCCACCATTTAAGTTGGCAGAGTTTGATATAATGTATGGTGAAGGAATATCAAAGATTGGTGATTTGATAGATGCAGCTATTAATTTTGACATAGTTAAAAAAGCTGGATCTTGGTATAGTTTTGAAGAAACAAGACTTGGTCAAGGTAAAGAGAATGTTAAAAAATACCTTGAAAGCAACAAGGATACTCTTCAGAAGATAGAAAACCTTCTAAAGGCTACATTAGATGGCAACGAAGTAGTTGAAGAGATTGAAGATGATATTGATGTGATAACTGATTCAAAGGGTTCTATATTAGAAATAGACGATGATGGGGTTATAATTGAGTAGGTATTATATATGATAGCAAGAAAAATAGGTCTAGATGTTGGTGATAAAACTATAGGTGTAGCGGTATCAGATTTATTAGGACTTACTGCACAAGGAATAACAACTATTGAAAGAGTTGGTATTAGAAAAGATGCAGATAAAGTAATGGATTTAATTAAAGAATACGAATGTGATACAGTTGTTATAGGTTTGAATACTAAACTTGATGGAAGTGAGTCTATACAGACAGAAAAGGTTCGAGAGTTTAAAACCATGCTAGAAAACAAAATGAGAAGCTCAGGTATGGGAAATATAAGTGTAGTGTTTCAAGATGAGCGCTTATCAACTGTAGAAGCTACAAGAATACTTATAGATGCAGATGTATCTAGAAAAAAGCGTAAAACGGTTATAGATAAACAAGCGGCTATTATAATTTTACAAAGATATTTAGATGAAAATAGAAACTCCTTTAGCAGTTTTTAAGATTGTTATATGTAGAGACTGTTAAAAGAGAGGACAACAAATAAATACGGATAAATAAATACAACTATTCCTAAAATCATAATTTTGGGAATAGTTGTTTATCTTTTTTATGAAACGAAGCCTCTGAGAGCTCTTTTAAGACGTTTTTATATGACTCCTTATACCTTTATACCTATTATACAATTACAGTTATATATTTATACATTTATAAAACCTGACTTAATTAATGAGTCTAAAGATTTTATTACTCCAAATTTTGAGTGCTCGTAACTTAGGCCACCTTGAAAGTATGCTATGTATGGATCTCTCATTGGACCATCACAGCTGAGTTCGATTGATGAGCCTTGTACAAATGCTCCTGCAGCCATAACTACA
>CAMCQA010000066.1 GCA_945876935.1 uncultured Clostridia bacterium
AGATCCTGTAAAATATGCTAAAACATTAGATAAGGCAGCTAAAGCTGTTGGTGTAAACTTTATTGGAGGCTACTCAGCATTAGTGCAAAAAGGTTTCAGTGCTGGAGATTTAGAGCTTATAGAATCTATTCCTAGAGCTCTGTCTGAAACTGATTTTGTATGCTCTTCTGTTAATGTTGGAAGTACAAAAGCAGGTATAAATATGGATGCGGTTAAACTGATGGGTGAAAAAGTTTATGAAGCTGCAGAAATCACAAAGGATAAACAGTGTATAGGTGCTGCTAAACTAGTTGTATTTTGCAATGCTCCAGAGGATAATCCATTTATGGCAGGTGCATTTCATGGCCCTGGTGAGCCTGATTGTATCATCAATGTAGGTGTATCAGGTCCTGGTGTAGTTAGAGCTGCTCTTGCTAAAATGGATGACAAAGACGATTTACAAAAAGTAGCAGATACTATAAAGAAAACTGCTTTTAAAATCACTAGAGTTGGACAGTTAGTTGGTGAAGAAGCTTCAAAGGCTCTTGGTGTTCCTTTTGGAATAATAGACCTTTCCCTTGCTCCAACACCTGCAGTGGGAGATTCTGTTGCTCATATTCTTGAAGAAATAGGTTTAGAGCAAGTTGGTGCATGTGGTACTACAGCTGCTCTTGCCATGTTAAATGATGCCGTAAAAAAAGGTGGAGTTATGGCAAGTTCAACAGTCGGTGGACTTTCAGGTGCATTTATTCCTGTATCTGAGGATGCTGGTATGATTGCCGGAGCTAGATCAGGGTCTCTTACAATAGAAAAACTTGAAGCTATGACAGCTGTTTGCTCTGTTGGTCTTGATATGATAATAGTTCCTGGAGATACTAGCAAAGAAGTTATATCAGCTATAATTGCAGATGAAGCTGCAATCGGTATGATAAACTCAAAGACAACTGCTGTAAGGCTTATACCTGCAATTGGATTAAAAGAAGGCGAAGAGCTTGATTTTGGTGGTTTGCTTGGGTATGGTCCAGTTATGAAAGTTAATACTAAATCGCCTATGAAGATGATTTCAAGAGGCGGAAGAATACCAGCTCCAATCCAAAGTTTAAAAAACTAGATGTTAAAAATAATATAACAAAAAATATAAAAAGCTATGAAGAGCCTAATACTCTCATAGCTTTTTTATTAGTCTAAATTTATTAATTATAAAAGAATTTTTTATACTACCCTTCATATTCATCAATAAAAAGTTTCTTCTTCCAAATATGCCATAGACAAATAATATGACTTACTAAGCTCGATGAAATAGACCAAACTATGAATGCTATTACGAAAGGCGGTAACTCTTTTTCCATATAATTGTAATCATCAAAAAATACTATTTTTATCACCGTGATTATAAAAATAACTATCTGTACAATCCACTTCTCAACATACTTATCTAATAGCTCTCTAAACTCTTTATTCTTACTTATAAATAACTGCATAAACATTATATTTACAATTCCCATAAGTACTGTGTAAATAATAACGTATTTCTTGAGTAAGAAAATACCTATGAATGATAAAATAGATATAATAGTACCAATAGCTATCATCTTGTTACTTATTCTTTCATATGAAAATTTTTTGTGAATAGCATACCCATCTATTTTATTATAAATAATTTTAGCAATACCATAAGCTATCATCATCATATATATCCACAAGAAGCTACCATAATATGCAGCATCAAATAAAAATACTTTCTGTGAGATTTCATAAAGTATTAAGTAAGTTACAGCTAAGAAGAACATAAAAACATTATTGGCTATACCGATATCAATTGCCTTTTCAATTCCTGAATTTTTTTTCATTTTTCAGTTCTAAACCCACTAGTATAAAAGCTGTTAGTAATGCTAATCTAACATTAGTGGTCTCTTGTAGCTTAAAATATGTGGTAATCCCATACATTAAAAGGCCTACAATAATAAAAACGATAGGAGAAAATTTTTGCAACTTATTATTCATGACTCTCCCCTTTCATCAAAGGATACTATAGCTATTTTTAAGTTTATTGTAATTATGTAAATGTCCATTGTCAATAAAAGTTAACAATCTGTCATCTATAAGATAATATCACTTAAAAAGCTTTCTCCTATGACTGTTTTACTAACTGATAAATACTCTGAAATAGTTGCACTTACATCTGCGAAAGTACTTCTTGTGCCAATGTTTATATTCTTTTTTACAGACTTTCCATATACAAGTAATGGTACGTATTCTCTAGTGTGATTAAAGCCCTCATATGTAGGGTCATTTCCATGATCTGCACATATAAATAAAAGGTCATCTTCTCTCAAAGACTTAAAACAAGTACTCAACTGTTCATCAAATTCCTCAAGAGCCCTTCCATAGCCTTTGACATTCCTTCTATGGCCATACTCTGAATCAAAATCAACTAGATTTAAAAATACTAATCCAGAAAAATTCTCACTTAAAACACCTGTAAGCTTGTTCATTCCATCGAAGTTACTTTTTGTAGAAACATGAGCATTTATTCCTTGACCATTAAATATATCTCTTATTTTACCTATAGAGTAAGTTTTAAGGCCTCTATCATTTAATATGTCAAGAAGCGTTATTCCATCTGGTGAAAGTGCATAGTCGTGTCTATCAGAAGTTCTTACTCGCTTTCCATCTTTAATAACATAAGGTCTGGCAATAACTCTTCCTACCGCCCATTGATCAACGAGCAGCTCTCTAGCTATCTGACACATTCTGTAAAGTTCTTCTAAGCTTATGACATCTGTATTTGCAGCTAACTGACATACGCTATCAGCAGATGTATACATTATTATAGAGCCTTCTCTTTCATGAATCTCTCCAAGTTCCTCTATAATTTCTGTTCCTGAACTAACCTTATTTCCTATTACTTTCCTTCCTGTTTTTGATTCAAAAGCTTCTATAAATCCCTTTGGAAAACCATTCGGGTAAGTGAGGTAAGGCACCTTCGTCTCAAGACCCATTAACTCTAAGTGTCCTGTAGTCGTATCCTTTCCTTTAGAAAGCTCCTTCATTTTTCCAAAAGCACCTATAGGACTATCTGATTTACCGTAAGAGTAAGCATCAACTCCATCGATATTCAAAAGCCCCATATTTATTAAATTATTTATTTTTAAATTTTTATTTTCTCTTAAAACAGAACCTAGCGTATTAGCACCTTCATCACCGAAGTCTTTCGCATCTGGAAGTGCTCCAATTCCCAAGCTATCTAGAACTATAACTATGCATCTTTTCATAATTCACCTATTTAATATTTATTTTGTATGGATCTCCATCTATTGCATCAAAAGATATAAGCTTATATGAAACGCCATTA
>CAMCQA010000067.1 GCA_945876935.1 uncultured Clostridia bacterium
CTTTTTCATAAACATCATCGACATCTATAGTTGTATATACTCCATTTCTATAAAGAACTTTACCATTTACCATGGTAAGCTCCACATCTGTACCACACGATGAATATATAAGATTGTTCAAAATATTATGAACTGGTTTCATATATGGCTTATTTAAGTCTATCAAAATCAAGTCAGCTTTATATCCAGCCTTTATTAGTCCTGTGTCTTTTCTACCTTGAGAAAGAGCACCGTTGAGCGTAGCTGCTCTCAAAGTGTCCTCTGCACTTATCCCGACCGGATTGTCAAAAGCTACCTTGTAGCCTATATTCATCAATTTAAGTTCTTCTAAGAAATTTAGATTGTTATTGCTAGCAACACCATCTGTACCAACTGTCAATTTTATTCCTTCATCTATTATTCTGCCAACATTACAAATACCACTTGCTAGCTTCATATTGCTAGTTGGATTTGTAGCAACAAAAACATTGTTTTCTCTTAGAATTTTATAGTCTGCATCTTCAAGCCAAACACAGTGAGCACCTGTGGTCTGTGTTGAGAAAAGACCATTCTCATAAAGATACTGCACAGGAGTTAGCCCTCCATGTCTCTCTTTACACTCCTCTACCTCTCTCTTTGTTTCTGAAATATGAACGTGCATGTTTGCACCTATCTTAGAAGTGTACTCCGCTAAATCTCTAACCGCTTTAGGAGTTGTTGTATACTCTGAGTGAAGGCTCATGTCAACTCTTATTCTATCATTATGAGCGCCATTATATTTTTCATAAGCATCTATCATCTCAAAAGCTCTAAAACTTGTCATAAGTTCTGAATCATCAAAATGAGATATAGCTCTACTTATATTAGCTTTTGCTCCACTATCAATTACAGCTTGTGCTATTTCATCCATAAAATAGTACATATCTGTAGTAGATGTAATGCCAAATCTTAAGCTTTCTGCCATAGATAACAGACTTCCATAGTAAACTGCATCCTTATTTAGTTTATCTTCAAAAGGGAAAACCTTTTTAAATAACCAGTCCTGAAGCGTCATATTCTCAGCATAACCTCTAAGGAGAGTCATAGGCATATGAGCATGGTTGTTAACAAATCCCGGCATTAAAAGTTTGTCCTTACAGTTAATGACTTCTCCGAAATTCTCGCCTGAAAATTCTTTCATATTTCTTGGATCAGAATCTCCCACATAAAGAATAGAATCACCTTTAACAAAAAGATACCCTTCTTCTAAAATATTAAAATTCTCATCTAAAATTTTTCCTTTTTCAAATAGCATCTATTTCTCCTTAAATTTAAAACATTCTATAAATGCGAATCTATATTCTAAAATTATCATAGACTTTTATTATATCATCTAAATGGCTATTTTTCATAATTTTCATATATTTATATCTATCTTGCTACGATATTTCTCCAGATGTTTTCCCGCCCAGCATTGTGACAACATCCAAAACATCATCGAGAGGAGTTGCGCTTTTCCACAATCTGATAGGTTTTTCTTCTTTTGCTTCAAACTGTATCAATATCTTATCATCTATTTCAGCTATTCTTTTTATGCCTGAAAGTGCTGCAAAATGCCTAATCGTTGATACTTTTATCAAGTTTATTACTTCAGGTGGTAAATTACCAAACCTATCCTCAAGATGAGCCATAAGTTCTTTCTCTCGTCCTTCTCGTCCACTTTCGGCAATCTTTCTGTAAATATCAAACTTTATTGATTCATCTCTTATGTATGAATTAGGAATGTATGCGGGAACTTTCATCTCAAGTTTTAAATCATCTTTCTCTTCTGATATAATTTCTCCCTTTATCGCTGCAACTGCTTCTTGAACAAGCTTAGTATAAAGTTCATATCCTACACTTATTATATGACCTGACTGTTTTGATCCTAAAATATTGCCTGCTCCTCTAATTTCAAGATCCCTCATTGCTATTTTAAAGCCTGCGCCAAACTCTGTGAATTCTCTTATAGCTCTTAATCTCTTTTCTGAAACTTCGCTCAACACTTTATCTTTTTTATGCGTTAAATAAGCGTAGGCTACTTTGTTTGATCTTCCAATTCTCCCTCTTAACTGGTATAGCTGAGATAAACCAAACTTATCTGAATCAATAACAATCATAGTATTAGCGTTAGATATATCAATGCCAGATTCGATTATAGTTGTCGTAATCAAAATTTGTGTTTCACCTTCTATGAACTCCATCATAGTGTCTTCTAAATCTTTTTCTGACATCTGACCGTGAGCAATAGAAATCTTACTTTGAGGTGCTAGCTTCTGAATCCTATCAGCCAATCTTTCTATCCCTTGCACTCTATTTGATACTATAAAAACTTGTCCTCCACGCCCTAGTTCTCTTTGTATAGCTTCCTTAATTATATAGTCCTCCTCTTCAACAACATAAGTTTGAACCGGAATTCTATCATGAGGCGGCTCTTCTATCAAGCTCATATTTCTTATACCAACAAGCGACATATGAAGAGTTCTCGGTATAGGTGTTGCAGATAATGTCAGAACATCTATATTCTCTTTTAAGAACTTTATCTTTTCTTTATGAGAAACTCCAAACCTCTGCTCTTCATCTATAACTAAAAGCCCCAAATCTTTATATTTCACATCTTTTGAAAGAAGCCTATGAGTGCCAACAACAATATCAACTTGACCTTTTTTTAGAGCTTCTACAGTTTCTTTCTGCTCCTTAGAAGATCTAAATCTGCTTAGCATCTGAATATTGACAGGAAAGCCCTCAAATCTGCTCTTAAGTGTCTTGTAGTGCTGATCTGCAAGAATAGTTGTAGGAACAAGCATAGCAACCTGCTTTCCATCCATAACACATTTAAACATAGCTCTTGCAGCAACCTCTGTCTTTCCATAGCCAACATCACCACATAAAAGTCTATCCATGGCTTCTTCTCGCTCCATGTCAGCTTTTATCTCGCTTATACATTTTAACTGATCATCTGT